>JBBKVK010000019.1:0-53777 GCA_037968395.1 Saprospiraceae bacterium
TATTAATATTCTTTATCCCATATAGTTTTCTATCTAGTCAAGAAAATTTGACCTTAGAGAAAGCCATATCATTAGGGTTAGACAATAACTTTGATATCAAGATAGCAGATAAAAACATCGAAATTGCAGAAAACAACAATACTTGGGCAAAAGCTGGTAAAACACCTTCTGTTGACTTAAGAGGTTCGTTTACCAATAATATAACCAATGATAATAACCCAGCAAGTTTCTTGAGAGGTACATTCTACAATGGAGGTATCGGAGCCAATGTTGACGCCAATTGGGTGGTATATAGTGGAGGTAGGTTTAAGTTAAACAAGGATCAACTCATGCTGACTGTCGATCAGCGCAAGCTTAATAAATCAACAGACATCCACAATCTTCTAAGGACTATTTACCAACAATATTATAATGTAGTATTCCAACAAGAACAATTAGCTGTGTTAGATCAAGTACTAGTGTTATCAAAAGATCGATTGATTTATGAAGAAACAAAGAGAGACTATGGTACTTCTAACTCATACAATTTAATACAATTTGAAACTGCTGTTTTAACAGATACCAATTCTGTTATAAGCCAAAATCAAAGAGTAGAAGTTGCTAAGAGAAATCTATATAAAACATTAAATCTTGATGGTTTTAAAGACTATACTTTTGATGAAAAGTTAAGTATAACAATGGAAGATATTGATGCAAAAAAAATAAAGCAACTAATGTCCGAAGAAAATTATTCTATCAAAAGCCTGAGTATGATTGCTGATCTTAATAGACTCAATACAAGCATTGTAGAATCCGCCACTAAACCAACTATTAGTATATCTGGAAGTGCTGGATATGGACAAAATGGGTTTAAATTCTTTGCCGACAACCCTATTACTGGTGAGCCATATCCATTTAACTTTAGCAACAGGGCCACTGCCAGTATTAATGCAAACTTAGTATACAACCTATATGATGGAGGTGTCAAAAAAACAAATATCGAAAGTAGTAAGATGCAAGAAGAAGTCGATAAACTAAGTATAGAACAAGCAAAATTTGAATTAAACAACCAATTAGACATCTTAATTGATAACTATAAAAACCAAACAGCACTATTACTCTTAACAGATAAAAAAATCCAGCTTGCTGATCAAAATTTGATGATCACTGAAGAGCGGTTTAAATTAGGCAGAGTCACCTCATTAGATTACCGAACGGTTCAAAATCAATTTTTGAATGCTGCATACGGTAAGGTTAATGCAATATACAATTTACTCATCACTAAGAGTGAAATTGACTATCTGGTAGGTTTATATGAATAAATCAAAATCAGAATTTTCATCAAATAGTTATCCAATAAACGAATACTGCAGTTAATGAGCCAATGATGGGTCCAACAACTGGAACCCAACCATAACTCCAATCGCTATCTCTTTTGCCTTTAATTGGTAGAAGAAAATGAGCAATCCTAGGTCCTAAATCTCTTGCAGGGTTGATAGCATAGCCAGTGGGACCACCCAAACTGAGTCCAATACCTAATACTAATAATGCTACAGGCATTGGGTTGAGGTGCCCTAAGTCAGTAGTTGTATTAGGTAAAAAAAGTATCCCCGCCATCAATGCAAATGTACCAATTGCCTCCGTGATTAGATTGTAAAATTTTTGTCGTATAGCAGGAGCTGTACAAAATACCGCTAATTTTAAGTCTGCATTGTCAGTAACATCAAAATGTGGCTTATATGCTAACCATGCAGCCGATGACCCAACTAAACAGCCGAGTATTTGCCCAGAGAAATACTCAGGCAATACATTGACAGGTATTTTACCTAATGCAGCTAGAGCTATACTTACAGCAGGATTAATGTGTGACCCACTTGGACTAGATACATAAATGCCAACGAATACAGCTACTGCCCATCCAAATGCAATTGCTAAAAATCCTGCATTTTGCCCTTTTGTTTTTTCTAACACTACATTGGCGACCACTCCTGACCCTAACAATATTAAGAAAAAAGAGCCTAAAAATTCTGATAAAAATATGCTCATTAGTTTATAGCTTTATATTTTAATTATCTACAAAAAAGGAATTTAATCTGCCAAGTCTGACCAAGCTAATGTAGCTTTAACTGCTCGCTCCCACATTTGTAATTTATTGTGGAGTAATTTTTCATCCAACTGTGGTGTAAATCTTTTATCAACTGCCCATTGATCTGAAATTTCATCAATACTGCTCCAAAAGCCTACTGCTAAACCTGCGAGATATGCCGCTCCTTGGGCAGTGGTTTCTGTCACCTTTGGTCTTATTACATCTGCCATTAATAAGTTAGATTGAAACTGCATCATGGCATTGTTAACACTAGCTCCACCATCCACTCTTAATTCTGATATTTTTATTTTAGAATCAGCTTCCATTGCTTTCAATACATCATAAGTCTGAAAGGCGATACTTTCTAATGCTGCTCTTGCTATATGTCCATTTGTAGTAGCTCTTGTCAATCCAAATACCGATCCTCTTGCGTATTGATTCCAATGTGGAGCTCCTAATCCAGCGAATGCGGGAACTACTACAACACCTCCATTATCGTTTACACTCTTTGCTAATTCTTCTACTTCTGTTGAAGTTTTGATTATCTTCAATCCATCTCTCAACCATTGTACCACAGCTCCACCTATAAATACACTTCCTTCAAGAGCATAATTTACTTTATCCCCGATTTGCCAAGCGATTGTAGTCAGAAGGTTATTTTCTGATTTAATTTTCTTTTCGCCAGTATTCATCAACATAAAACACCCAGTGCCATACGTATTTTTCACCATCCCAGGTTTTGTACACATTTGCCCAAATAGTGCTGCTTGCTGATCTCCAGCTATTCCAGATATACTTATTTGGTAATCTCCAAGTAATTTGGTTACTCCATAAACCTCACTGCTTGACTTTACTTGAGGCAGAATTGCAATTGGAATGTTTAATTCTTTGAGCAACACATCATCCCATTTCATCTCATTGATATTGTACATCATTGTTCTTGATGCATTACTTACATCGGTCACATGCACTTTACCCTCAGTAAGACAATAAACCAACCATGTATCGATTGTACCAAAACAAAGCTTACCTTCCTTTGCTTTTGTCATTGCTCCTTCCACATTTTCTAGTATCCACCGGAGCTTTGTCCCTGAAAAATAAGAATCGATTATTAATCCAGTTTTATCTTTTACCTCATCAGACATACCTTTTTCACGAAGTTTATCACAATACGCAGATGTCCTCCTGTCTTGCCAAACAATGGCGTTATATATTGGTTTTCCACTTTCTTTGTCCCAAACTACTGTAGTTTCTCTCTGATTGGTAATACCAATTGCAGCAATATCTCTGCTGGTGCAATTATTTTCTAACATTACTTGTCGAGCTACCTCAACCTGTGATTCCCAAATTTCAGTTGCATCATGTTCTACCCAGCCATCTTGCGGAAATATTTGCTTAAACTCTCGTTGTACAGTACCAACTATAGAGCCTTTTTTATCAAATAGGATAGCTCTGCTTGATGTCGTCCCTTGATCTAATGCTAATATATATTTGCTCATAATTGTTATTGATTTAGCTTGTGAAGTTAAGTTTCAATTATTTATTTAATCTACTTGGATTGCAAAATGTGGTACATGACTTCAATCTAGCGTTCAAAATTCTAAGCCAAATATACTATTAATTTATATTCTCTTTACTGGTATTGACAAATCATGTTTTACTCCTCATATTTATTAAAATTGTCAAAGTAACCTAAGTTGCACCATTAATTTAGTTGAATAAGTATCTTTGTAGTTAAAATTGTACAAAATGAGTATTATCAAAAGCATTTGGAATTATAAGTGCCCTAGATGTAGAAAAGGAGATTTATTTACTAAACCATTTGTACTTAGCAAGCCTTTAAGCATGCACGAAAGGTGTGATTGCTGCCAACTAAAATATGAATCAGAACCAGGCTACTTCTTTGGAGCAATGTTCGTGTCATATATTATGACTGGATGGCTTTTTTTAGGAATAATCGCATTCTGCATGATGGTTTTAGGTTGGGGTATCAATGCATCATTCGCAATGTTAATTGTAATAGCTGCTTTATTATATTTTTGGATTGCTAGGATTTCTAGATCAATTTTTATAAATGTAGACGTAAAGTACGATAAGAATATTCAGTGCACTAAAAAATTATAATTATAATGAGTTTTATACCTTTTGACATCAAATGTTACGACAAGCTTTACGATCGGTTTCAATATCTATTTGAACCTGAGCTCATTAATGAGATATGTCAAAATGGAAATTTAAGAAAATATAAAGCTGATTCAGAACTCATTGAAATAGGTTCTATCATTACTCATATGCCGTTCGTAATATCTGGTTCTATTAAAGTCCTCACAGAAGACAAGGAAGGCAATGAACTTCTACTTTATTATTTGGAGCTAGGTGATACTTGTGCAGTAACACTTAATTGCTGTACAAAAAAAGCAAAATCCACTATAAAAGCCATCACCGAAACAGATGCAGAACTATTATTTATTCCTGTAGAAAAAATGGAAGCTTGGATGATTAAGTACAGTTCTTGGAGAAGTTATGTACTTGATAGTTACAATGATCGATTAAATGAAATGGTGGCAGCTATTGACAATATAGTTTTTAATAGTTTAGAGCAGAGATTAACAACTTATCTCAGAGAAAAAGCATGGATTGCTAAGAGCGAAACATTAATACTTTCTCACAAAGATATTGCAAATGATCTACATTCATCCAGAGTTGTAATATCTAGACTTATGAAAAAATTAGAAAATGAAAAAATTATCAAACAATCAAGAAACAAAGTTGTAATCGTAGAATTCTTACCAAAAAACTAATGTGATATTTATTTTCATTATATTCATGTAGTAAACGTTTTCATACTGAGTAACATGAGTCACCCAGTATGAATTAGAGTAGACATATCTTTGTGTTAAGAAATATCAAAAGGTTTATACAATTTAGCCTTGAGGTATCATACAATTTGTAAATTATAAAAAAATAAAATGGATATTCAAACAATTTTAAAAGAGTCTACCGTACATCTCATTGATGTAAGAGAACCAAGTGAATTAGTTTCAGAAAAAATAAGTAGAGCTACCAACATGCCATTATCAAGTTTTGAGAGGTTTGTGGATCAAATAAAAAAAATGGAAGGCAAAAAAGTCGTTTTTTGTAGAAGTGGTGGTAGAAGTGAACAAGCAGTATCATATCTCCAAAGCATAGGCGTCAATGATGTATATAACGGTGGGGGTATTGGACTAATGCAATCGTATCTTATATCCTAAATGCAAATTAATTAAAGAAGCATGAAAATCTAAGATATTGATTTTCATGCTTCTACTTTTATCGAGTAAATAGATTTTGACAATAAAAACATGGAAGTAATATTAGGTTATGTTGGAGCTTTTATTGTTGGTATAACTCTAGGGTTGCTCGGTGGTGGTGGATCAATATTGACTGTACCAATTTTAGTCTATTTATTAGGATTTAGCCCAGTTACAGCTACAGCTTATTCTCTTTTCGTTGTAGGATCGACGTCTCTAGTCGGTGCAATAAGAAACATGATGAAAGGCATGGTGGATATCAAAACCGCAATAGTGTTTGCAGTGCCTTCTTTTATTACTGTTTATCTTACAAGGAGATATATAGTTCCAGCCATTCCAGCGCAACTTTTAACTATTGGAGACTTTACACTTACCAAAGATCTTGCAATCATGCTTTTTTTTGCAATTATAATGGTACTTGCCTCCATATCAATGATCAAAGGGAATAAAGATAGTGATGAAGAAAATAAAGAACCAAAATTAAAAATACCTTTAATAATTCTAGAGGGTGCAGTAGTAGGCCTATTAACTGGTATAGTAGGAGCAGGTGGCGGATTCTTAATTATTCCTGCTTTAGTACTTTTTGCTAATCTATCAATGAAAAGAGCCGTTGCTACATCGTTATTGATTATTGCTGCTAAGTCATTAATAGGTTTTATTGGAGATGTCCAAAATTTATTAATAGATTGGCCCTTCTTACTTACATTTACAGGTATCTCAATTATAGGAATATTTTTTGGTATTTATCTTTCAAAGCACTTTGATAATAAGGCCTTAAAAAAAGCATTTGGATGGTTCGTCTTAATCATGGGAATTTACATTATTATTAAGGAACTTATCAGTTAATAAAGAACAAGAATACATTTATAGTGTTATAATAAAAACAATAATCATGAAAGTTGAACAAATATATACAGGATGCTTGGCACAGGGAGCCTATTACATTGAAAGTAACGGAGAAGCTGTCATTATTGATCCTATTAGGGAAACCCAACGATATGTAGACAAGCTTCAAAAAGCTGGGGTCAAATTAAAGTATATTTTTGAAACACATTTCCATGCAGATTTCGTATCAGGTCATATTGATTTGGCTAAAAAAACTGGTGCGACTATTGTCTATGGGCCATTGGCAGAAACAACTTATGACATATATTCTGCTAAAGATAGGGAAGTCCTTAATGTTGGTGATGTTTCATTTACTGTCTTACATACTCCAGGGCATACTATGGAAAGTACAGTATACTTACTCCATGACGAAAAAGGCAAAGATTATGCATTGTTTACAGGTGATACACTGTTTTTAGGAGATGTTGGCAGGCCTGACCTAGCTATCAAACAGGGAAAAGTCACTAAAGAGGACCTTGCTGGTTACTTATTCGAAAGCTTAAGAGAAAAAATTATACCTCTATCTGACGATATCATAGTCTACCCTGCTCATGGCGCTGGATCAGCATGTGGTAAAAATTTGAGTAAAGAGACTTGGGGCTACTTAGGTGATCAAAAAAAGACAAATTATGCCTTGAGAGCAGACATGACAAAAGAGGAATTCATTGAAGAAGTTACCTCAGGGTTAACTCCTGCTCCACAGTATTTTGCAAAAAATGCTATGATGAATAAAGCTGGCTATCAAAACTTTGACCAAGTTTTAGCTAAAGGTACGATTGCATTATCTCCAACTGATTTTGAGAAAATGGTAATCTCTGAAGAAGCATTGATGTTAGACACTAGAGACCCTAAAGACTTTGCTCTATCCCACATCCCTAATTCGATTAACATAGGAATTAATGGAGGTTTTGCTCCTTGGGTTGGGGCTCTAATTAGTGACATTAATCACCCTATCCTACTTATAGTTGCCAAAGGAAAAGCAAAAGAAACAATAACTAGGATGTCAAGAGTAGGCTATGACAATACATTAGGATACCTTAAAGGAGGGATTGAGGCATGGCAAAAAGCTGGAAACGAAATCGAATCAATTGAATCAATAACTCCAAAAGAACTGTCTAATAGAATGGCAAATGGAGAGGTTGAAAATCTAATTGATGTAAGAAAACCAACAGAATATCTGGCACATCATGTAATAGGAAGTACCAATTTGCCATTAGACTACATCAACAGCAATATGCATAAATTAGATAAAAACAAAAAATATTATATTCATTGTGCCGGGGGATATAGGTCAATGATTGCTTCTTCGATACTACAAGCAAGAGGCTATAAAAATTTAGTGGAAGTCAAAGAAGGATTTACAGGCATAGAAAGTACAAACACAATACCTCTTACCAACTATGTTTGTCCTACTTCTCTAACTCAAGAAACCATAGATGAGGCCGTTGCCTCTGTTATTTAATTATCTTTTACTTATATCCTATATAACTTGAATCAAATATAATTTGAAATCCTTGAATTAATATTCTTCTATGATAACAACATTTAGCAATAAAAAGTCGATATTGCGTTTCATTTTATAAGTCCACATAGTATTTTAATTCAAGCTAATTTATGATTAATAAAGATCTAGATAATGAAATCAAATCTTACCTTTCTAATTGGAAAGAGTTGGTATCGCAATATCAAACACCTAGTAATAAAAAAGCATTTTTTCAAATTTTCAATACATTTCTCCCTTTTCTAGGATTGTGGATTCTAATCTATTTTAGTTTACAGTATTCTATATTATTAAGCATTCCTCTTTTTGTTTTAAATGCATTTTTTCTAGTTCGCATATTTATCATACAGCATGATTGTGGACACCAGTCTTTTTTCAGATCAAAAAAACTAAATAATATCTTTGGTACAATTTGTAGTGTATTTAGTTTTATCCCATACAAATATTGGGCAAAAGTACACAACTATCATCATGGGCACTCTGGTCAACTAGAAGTGAGAGAGATTGGTGATGTACCTACAATAACAGTTAAAGAATACCAAAGTAGAACTTGGTTTGGGAAGTTTAAATATAGATTATTTAGATTCCCTTTAATCACATTTGTCGTTGCACCTGTTTATTATTTTTTAATCCCGTGTAGATACCCAACTATCTCATTCAACAAATGGGGAAAGTACATGAAAATGACGCTTAAAGATAATTTTTGGATTGGGTTAGCATATTTGGGGGTTGGCACACTTATAGGCTGGCCAATGTTCTTAATCATTCAGTTTACTTTGATATTTTTGTTTGGAGTTGTTGCATTTTGGTTTTTTTATGTGCAACATCAACATGAATTTTCATACAAACAATGGAAAGGCAATTGGGACTTCCTACTAGCTTCAATTAGAGGTAGTAGTTATTACAAACTGCCAAAAAGCTTACATTGGTTGACTGGTAATATTGGTTATCATCATTTACACCATTTGAGTAGTTTGATACCCAATTACAATCTTCCAAAATGTTTTGTAGAAAAACCAATTTTGTCTAAATATGTAACTCAAATTACATTTTGGAAAAGCCTAAAGATGATGACTTATAAACTTTGGGATGAAGAGCAACAGAAAATGATAAGCTTTGCAGAATACAAAATGCTTAAACTTAGCTATTAAAGCTTTATATTACAATTCTATTCAAATATAAGTATAAGAATTACAAGATTCTATCGCAACAGCGTAACATCACCATATTGCTAAATGGTTAGGATTTGCTAAACTAGCATCACTCTCCACATCTATGGTTTCAGTACTTGCTATAAGCTTTTGCTTTTACATTGATAATTATTATAGAAACAATCATTCTTGCTAACTTCCTTTGAATAAGTAATAAATAAGATTCTATATCCCAAATCCCTAATTATTGTAATAATTAACTTAAAGTAAAGTTTACTAAAAATCATGTGACCTTAAAGCATTTTTACGTCTTAAATGTGTTTAAGGTTCAAAAGAGGACATAAAAACAAAAAACATACGACCCGCTAGGGTTGCATAGATTGTTTTCAATTGGTTTTTTGAGGTTAGGTGGAGTATCGTGGTTGGTACTCCACCGATTTTTTATCTCAAAATGTTCTTACCTCAACAGTATTGTAATTGAAAATATTAGTCCGAAAATTGATATTCTAAATCAACTGTGGGACCCAAAAAACTAGTCAATATTTTATAATAATTGTACTTCAAGTAACAATCTGGTATGTAAAATGCTGATTCAAATTGACTCAAGTCCCTTTGTTTTGATTGAAAGTTTAAGATTTCAAATAACCCTATTTATCGGTATCCTAAATAGAATTGAAAATGGGAAATGTAAACTTAAGTGTAATCAAACGACTTTAAATATAATTTATTGATATACAGTACAAATACACTTATGATAATAATTTAATAAAAAAGAATAATTAATCATCCAATTACAATCCTTTACATTTTAATGACAAAATGTTATTATTTGATTAATGTTAATTATATCTTTGTGCTTCTGATTGCTGTGGCAACAAAGATTAAGTCCCTCAATAGGACAAAAGATGTTTTCAATTGGTTTTTTGGGGTTATGCAGGGTACCATTTCATGGTGCCCTGTTCTTTTTTAATGAATACTATATTCCATCATTATGTTTTTAGCCTTAATAATTATAACTGACACTCTCCCAGTTAATTTAGTATTGAAACCATAAGTAGTCACTTTGAAAAAATGATACTTAATATTATTGCTCTAAAACTCACCTTTTACCATAAGACGTTCCTAAAAGTCTTCATCAAAGACATCATCTTTTGTCATAACGTTTGATTTGTCTTTATTAATAATATCTTCATATTTACTACAATCCAATTCGACAATTTGTTTTTCCGGAACTTCAAATTGAAGGCTGTAATCATACCCAAGACCCTGATTTTTTTCTATTTTTTGAAGTAGGGATATAAACATTGGTCTAGCCATTTTACTACCTGCTCCATCTCCAATTCTAGTAAATCTAATAAACTCTTTATCACCACCAACCCATGTTGAGATTACTAAATTTGGTGTAAAGCCTACAAACCAACCATCTCTATAATCATTAGTAGTACCAGTTTTACCTGCTACTGGACTTATAAAATTTGACTTAATCGGATCTGCTACTGCTTTAAGTAAATCAACAATTACATAATTAAATGCAGGATTTACTGCTTTTCTTTGTTCTGGAACGCTACTGTATATTACTTTTCCGTCTTTATCTTCAATCCTTGTCACAAAATTTGGCTCGCTATATGTTCCATTATTAGCAAATGCAGTATATGCTCCTGCCATATCTGTCACAGAAAGTCCTGCAGTCCCAAGACATATAGATGGTTGAGAGGGTATTTTTCGTTTATCTATTCCTAGATTTTCAACAAAATCTCTCACTCTTTCTACATTACCAATTTCTTTCATCAACTGTACAGAGATCGTATTTGTGGAAGTCTTTAAAGCAGTCTTTAAATCCATCCATTCACCTGAGTATTTATTGGTAGAATTGGCAGGGCACCACATCTCCATTAAACCAAAATTCGCTTCATTTGCGACGATACAAGTTTTAACATCCTGTAGTTTTGTACACGGGCTCATTGCTTGATCTATGATGGCTGTAGAATATATAAATGGCTTGAATGTAGATCCAACTTGCCTATTGGATGTGATATGATCATACTGAAATCTCTTATGATACACACCCCCAACCCAAGCTTTGATAGATCCAGTTTTTGCATCTACAGCTAAAGAACCCATTTGCAAGATCTGTTGATGGTATTTTATTGAATCCAAAGGAGTTATTGTTACAGTCTTTTCTCCTCCAGTCTTGTAGTCATAGACACTCATACTGGTTTTAGTATCAAATTCTTTGTCCGCTCTATTCCTTAATTTGGTCCATTGAGTTTTTAATTCTATCCATAAAGGAGAGTCTAAAATTTGTTGATACACTTCAGCTTGCTCGCTACTAAACATCTTACTTTTTACAGATACTTTTAGGTACTTTTTATCATCCGATGCATTGTGTAATCTAAAGATATCGCTATCATTCAATTTAGCAGAAGGAAATTTTTGATATATTTTACTACTAACCTTTTCAAGATAAGCAGTCCTTAATCCTAGAAATCGCTCACTGTTTCTTATGTCACTTTGTAAATACCTATCTCTTTGCTTTTTTTCCTCTGATGTAGCTGATCCACTGCCATTATGAGTCCAAGGGTCATTATTTTTCCACACTTCAAAGTATCGTTCTTGAAGTTTTGCCATATGATCTCTCATTGATTCCTCAGCATATGCCTGAATCCGTGAGTCAATCGTTGTATGTATCTTCAGGCCATCAGTGAAGATATTATATTTAGATCCATCTGGCTTAGTGTTCTTTGGGTCAGAAAGAATGTCTTTTGTCCATTTCACCAGTTCAGCTCTAAAATATGGTGCTGGACCATCATAGTAAACCTCTCTTTTAAATTTAAGTTCTGTAGCTAATCCCGAATTTTTCTGATATTGTTCCTCAGTTAAGAAGTCGTTTCTCTTCATCTGCTTAAGGACGACATTTCTCCTTTTAGCAGAATTTTCAGGATTCGACATTGGATTAAATAAACTAGGGTTTTTAAACATACCGACGAGTACAGCTGCTTCATTTAAGCTTAGATCTTTCTGATTTTTACCAAAATAAGTCTTAGCTGCTGTCGATATCCCTATAGATTGATGAAGGAAGTCGTACTTATTCAAATACATTATAATTATTTCCTCTTTAGTATATCGCTTTTCAAATTCAACTGCTATCACCCATTCTTTAAGTTTTTGCCATGATCTCTTGATAAAAGAACTCGACCTATCAGTAAAGAATAATTTTGCCAATTGTTGAGTGATTGTACTAGCTCCTCCTTTCTTACCTAGAAAAGCAAAAGCCCTGAATGTTCCTCTGGCGTCTATTCCGCTATGGTTAAAAAATCTCTCATCCTCAGTAGCAACTAATGCTTTAACAATAAGAGGGTTGACATCTTTATATGCCAACGGTTCCCGATTAGATGTAAATGCTTTTCCTATTACTTTGCCATCTGCTGAAATTATCTGTGTAGCAAAATTGTATTTTGGATTTTCTAACTCACTAGTATCTGGTAGTAGTGCTTTAGATATGAATAAGAATATAACACCAGTTAATATGATACCAGACAACGCTCCTATCCATAACATCTGAATAATTAAGTTACTCGTACTATTGGACTCAGATTTTGACGATTTGCTAGTAGTTTTTTTAGCTTGACTCATTAATAATTTATAATTAGAAGTACAAAAATATTAATTTTATTTATAATGCAAAAGTCCTTGATAATCTATTACTTAAAATAGAGAATAAATATTGATTGCTTCTAAATCATTTTAATATAAATTAATCTCATTCATCAAAATGAGAAGTATGAATTAATTCAAATTAAATTGGAAGAATGCACTTTATAAAAAATGTACATTAAGAGGTGATATGCTTAATAACGATACATATCCTTTTATAATTGTTAACTTTTGTTTCAATATTATAACATTGAAATATCATACCTTCAAATGCCTATAAAATAAGTATTGAGCTACCTGTTTTATTTATTAACCCTCTCTTCCCACCGCTTTTTCGCATAAGCTTGAAGATCGGTAACAGAGTCAGTTTCATCCGTGATCTCAAAGCCTAAGATTGTCTCTAATAAATCTTCCATAGTAAGTACCCCAACCAAACTACCATAATTGTCTACTACTACTGTAATATGACTCTTACTTTCAGCAAAAATATCAAATATTTCAGACAACTTGGTTGTATTCTGAATAACAGGAATGTCTCGTTTGATATCAATCAGCTTCTTATCAATGTCACCATCTAGCAAAGATTGTAAGATTTCGTCCTTTAACACAAAACCACTAATATGATCCGTCTGCTTTGCATAGACTGGCACTCTAGAAAATCTCAAAGGAAGGTATTTATCTCTAAACTCAGTTAAAGTAAGTGATTCGTTGGCCATCTTCATTACAGATCTTGGAGTCATTACATCTTGAGCTGTAAGTGAATCTAATTGCAATAGATTTTTTATGATTCGTGACTCTTTTAGGTGTAATTCTCCAGAATCTTCACTAGCATTTGTCATAGTCAATAGGTCCGCTCTTGAAAACACACTGCCCACTTCTTCGTTCTTAAAGGTCTTGGTAACAAACTGTGTCAACCATATAAAAGGGTATAAAAGTGTCATTAAGATACTGACTGATTTTACAGTAATTGGAGCTAGTGACTTCCAGTTATTTGCTCCAATAGTTTTAGGTATAATCTCAGATAGAAACAAAATAGCAAGTGTCATCAATGTAGCAACAATAGATTCGAAACTCAAATTAAAACCGAACAAATCCACCCCTTGAGCTCCAAACATGGCAGCTGCTTGAGCTCCCACTCCTATGGCACCCACAGTATGGGCAATCGTATTTAACGTTAATATTGCGGACAACGGTCGATCTATGTCCTTTTTAAATTCATTTAACTTTGCTCCTGTTTCCGTTCCAGCTTGCAATTGACCAGTGACGTAAGAAGGAGTGATGCTTAACAATACAGCTTCCCAAATAGAGCATAGAAATGAAAATACAATGGATAGTAAGGCAAATAAAAATAGAGTCATAAATCTTTAAGTATAATTGGGGATTACCAATGGCCGCAAATATAGGAATATTTGGTTAATTAAATCAGTTCCACACTTTAGGTAGGTTCATATTTTGAATTCTTTTTGTACTTTTATCACCTTATAAAAAAATAAAATTTGAAAGGCTTACTTCACTTATTCACAATACTATTTGTTACATTCTCTTTTTCTTGTAAAAAGGACTTGCTAGAACCAAACAATCCAAGCTCCAGCCTACCTGAAGGTTTAGGTCAAGAAGTTCCTTTTATCAATGTTGACACAAAAGGAAAGACAATAATTGATGATCCGAAAATTGATGGTACGATGTCTATAAAATACCTCAATGAGATTGTCCTAACTACAAATATCGGTATAGAACTTCGGGGATCTACTTCACAAACAGAATTTGATAAAAAATCCTACAGCATCGAGTTCAGAGATATGGCAAATATGGATACTTCATTAGTCTTGCTAGACATGCCTTTAGAAGAAGATTGGGTATTGATTGGACCATACAGCGACAAAACCATGTTGAGAAATTTAATCCCCTATCAATTGTCAAATGAAATGGGTAACTATGCTCCTCGAACAAAAATAGTAGAGCTGGCTATCAATAGTGTTTATAGAGGGATTTATATTTTAACAGAAAAAATTAAAAGAGATAAAAACAGAGTAAATATATCAAAACTAGAACCTCAAAACAATGAAAGCGAATCTATAACTGGGGGCTATATTCTTAAGATTGATAAAGCCACAGGTGATGGCTCTACCGATTATGAGTACAAAGCAAGCTTCAGTTTTAGGTCAAAATACAGCAGTAATGGCAATCCTCTTTTGTATGATCCTTACAACTATAAACGATCGGATGAAACATATTTCTTATATGAATATCCTAAGTCCGAAAACATTACTGTCCCTCAAAAAACATACATTCAATCATATATTCAGTCTTTCGAAGAGGCACTTCTCACTGAAGATTTTTCATCCGAATCTAGAGCATATTTTGATTACATAGATATAAATTCTTTTGTTGATAATTTTATATTAAATGAACTTTGTGGCAATCCTGATGCCTATAGATTAAGTAGTTACTTATATAAAGATCGTGGCAAAAAACTAAATTTTGGTCCTATTTGGGATCTTAATTTAGCATTTGGCAATGATGGCCGAAGTCAAAGCACTCGTTGGATATATAAATTTAATAATGTTTATCCTACTGATTTATGGCTTGTCCATTTTTGGTGGGAGAAAATATTATCTGACCCTAAAGTTAAAACACTTATTAAATCAAGGTGGCAATCTCTTAGAGCTAGCACACTTAGTACAGCCCATATCAAAGATGTTATTGATCAATATGTACGTTTTATGGAAGAATCAAAGAGTATTGATAGAAACTACTCAAGATGGGATGTCCTAAACGTTCTTCTACCTTTTAACAGTCAAGTCTCTGGATCTTATATCGGTGAAATAGCCTATATGAAGTCATGGATTGAAAGCAGAATGAATTGGATGGATGGACAGATTGGTAGTTGGTAGTTAAAAATTAAACTATTTTATGTCTGATTTTAGAATTTGACTTAAAATCCCAAGTAGTCAATCACAAAATGCTAGAATGATATTGAGAAGTCAGAGCTAAAGGGCTAAGAAGTTCAAAGTTATCACCAAGTGATAGCAAAACAGCAGCAGCTTGATTAATAGCTGTTTGAATTTATATTTAGCTGAAATTAGAAACCTGTCTTCATTTGATTGAAACTTTAAACAGCTCGTTTTATTTATCATTTATAGACTTAAGTATGGTCTTATCAACTAATCCGACTCCAATCCTTTTGATTGGGATTTAAAAATTTCAAATAATTTAGTATTCGAATATTACCTGGATTGAGGAGGTTGGGATCTTCTTCTAGCAACTTCTCAGCAAAATATCTGGCAGCATTCATGATCTTATGGTCTTTGGCTAAATTAAGTAATTTAAACTCATTAACTCCACTTTGTCTAGTGCCTTCCATCTCGCCTGGTCCCCTTATTTGTAAATCTGCTTCTGCAATTTCAAAGCCATTTGTGGTCCTCACCATGGTAGTGAGACGTTCTCTTGCTTGTGCACTGAGTTTATTGCCTGACATTAATATGCAGTATGATTGATCTGCTCCTCTTCCTACCCTACCCCTGAGTTGGTGGAGTTGTGATAATCCAAATCTTTCAGAATTTTCTATCACCATTACGCTAGCATTTGGCACATTGACGCCAACTTCTATTACGGTCGTTGCTACCATAATTTGAGTGATCTTTTTCACAAACCGCTGCATTTCATATTCTTTGTCTGCAGCTTTCATCCTCCCATGAACCACACTTATTTTGTAATCCGGCAATGGAAAATATTGTAACAGTTTGTCATACCCTTCCTGCAGGTTTTCTAGATCTAATGTTTCTGATTCCTCAATAAGAGGATATACAACATAGATCTGTCTTCCTTTTTTTATCTCTGAATGCATAAATTCAATCAACCGAGGTCGATGATTTTCAAATTTATGAATAGTTTGGACTTCCTTCCTTCCTGGAGGAAGCTCATCAATGATAGACACGTCAAGATCTCCGTACAAAGTCATCGCTAATGTACGAGGTATTGGTGTCGCCGTCATCACAAGGATGTGCGGTGCAATACTATCATTTTTTCGCCATAAGCTTGCTCGTTGTGCCACACCAAATCTGTGTTGTTCATCTGTAATAGAGATGCCTAGATTGTTAAATACCACTTTATCCTCAATCAATGCATGGGTTCCAATTATAATATCTACAAACCCTTCTTCAAGAGCTTGTAAGATCTGTTGACGTTTTTTTCCCTTAATACTCCCTGATAAAAACTGAACATTGATATCAAGACCTTCTACCATCTCTGAGATTGACTTATAATGTTGTGTTGCCAATATCTCAGTGGGTGCCATCATACACGATTGATAACCATTATCAGTGGCCATCAACATCGACATCAAGGCAACAATAGTCTTCCCACTTCCCACATCCCCTTGTAGTAACCTATTCATTTGATACCCTGCTCCTAAATCGTACCTTATTTCCTTAAGTACTCTCTTTTGTGCATTGGTGAGTTCAAATGAAAGATTTTGAGTAAAAAACGTATTGAATTTATCACCAATCTTATCAAAAATAGCTCCCTTAAGTAGAGACTTTCTTGTAGATTTTTTACCAACTAATTGCATTTGCACAAAGAAAAACTCTTCAAATTTAATCCTATTGATAGCAAGATTCTTCTGTTCTTCACCTTTGGGGAAATGAATCCATTGGACGGTATCATATCTCGATGGAAGTCTCAATTGAGCTAGAATGTCATCAGAAAGATTTTCTCCAATATGCTCTGGCTTCAGGCCATCTAATATTTTTTTTACAATTCGTCGTCGACCTTTACTATCAAGCCCCATTCTATCGAGCTTCTCTGTGGAAGGATATACTGGATCAAAGGTAATGTGTAACTCTGGATCGTTCTGATACTCTTCAAATTCAGGATGAGTAATGGTCTTTTTTCCTCCATATACACTGACTTTACCAAATACAGTATATTCCTTTCCTTTAGTAATAAACTCCTCAATCATCTTGACTTTCTGAAACCAAACTAATTCAATAAATCCGCTCGGGTCCTTAAATAATGCTGAAAGTCTTACTCGTTTATTATTCCCTCTTATTTTTTCAACAGATACAATCTCGCCCTTAAGCATTACTATATCCCCATCACTTCGGATGTCTTTAACACTCTGAAACTTAGTCTTGTCAATATACCTGAAAGGGTAAATAAATAGAAAATCACGAATTGTCTTGATACCCAACTCCGATCGAAGAGCCTCTCCTTTCATTGGGCCTACGCCTTTGATAAATTCTATTTCTGTGCTTAGATACGACAACTGTAATCATTTATTTGCTACATCAAAATTAGTAAAATGAAACAACTATTTACTAATTTCTAAAAACATACCCAATCCTCAACTAAAAAACAACGATTTTGATCAAAGTTTTTCAATGTAAAAATTTGCCATAAATTACATATTAGTAAATTATATAATGTATATTTGCCTTATTATTGCCCAACTACCGATTAAAGAAAGTTATAATATTTTACTAAGGCAATAATAAGATGGGATTACAAAAAAGAATCTATACATCTCAATGTATCTTGAGGAGTGTAGTTTTATATATCTGTTTGATATCTACATATACATTATGTAGTCAAAATAACTGTTTGATAAAGACTGCTTCAGAACCTTTGCAAACACAAACTACTTCCACTCAATTATCTACCTCACAACAATCAAAATCGTATACAATATCTTGGTCTACCTTATCTAACAGTGACACTACTGCTCATATCAAATTAGAAGGCTTAAAAATTAGCAACACATTACAATTGTCAAATCTTGGGTTAGACATTCCATCTGGAGCAATTATCACTGGAATAAAGCTTACTCTCACTGGAAAATCTATAGGAAGTGGCTATGTAAAAGATAACAATATTACCTTAAGTAATGGTTTAAAAATTAGTGAAAACTATGCTGGATTAGGCTATAGTGCCAAAAGGGTTTGGGCAAAAAAAACTTATAACGAAAGATGGCATTATGGGAGGAATGACGAAACATGGGGTCAAAATTGGACATCAAAAGAATTAAATTCAGAAGATTTCACCATAAATATTCAAGTTAGAAATATATTAAATCAAGAAGTACAAGCAATCTTACAAGGTGCTACCATTGAGGTAACATTTACTCCACTTCCTACATTTTGTGTGGTTTCTTGCCCCGTTTTTTATGTAGAAGGCTTCCCTACTGCAGATAGTTACAAATGGCATATCCCAGAGGGAATAATTTATACTTCTAAAGACGATGAATCATATATAGTAGATCTCCACATTAACGATGCTGCATTATATGGTATTTATAATTTATGCGTAGATGCTTATGAAAAAAATGTAATCATTGGGCAATGTTGTCGCGACTTTAGATATGTAGATTGCAACCCTGGATCAATAGGTGACTTTGTGTGGAACGATATCAACGCTAATGGCATCCAAGATCCAAATGAGCAAGGTGTCATTGGTATTTCTATAAAGCTTTTTGATAAAGATAACCAACTGATAAATATCACAACCACTAATTCTAATGGTAAGTATAGCTTTTTAAATGTAGTCAAAGGCAAATATTACATCAAAGTGGATATTCCCAATAAGTATAAGTTTACTTCATCAAACGCTGGAAACTCAACTTTTGATAGTAATATCACAGGATTAAATGGTCTTGCCACTTCAAGTATAATTGATGTTGATTATGCTGAAAATGTGACAGATATTGATGTCGGACTCATAGAGCAAACTGAGATCAAAGGATTAGCTTGGGAAGATTTAAATGGTGACGGTGCAAGATTAAACAATGAGCCAAAACTACAAGGAATAAATGTTCATCTTGTAAACCAATCAGGAGATACTATCCTACAAACCATTACGGATAATAATGGGAACTATGAGTTTAAAAGCATTAATGTAGGATCATATAATGTAAGATTTGAGTTTACTATGACTTATCACCCAACACTTAAGCATAAGACACAAGACGATCTTGATAGTGATATAAACCCTGATTTTTCTACAGGATACCTTAATGCAGGTGCTAGTGGATTATCAAATATGGATGCAGGTGTATATGCTTCCAACTTTATTGGAGATCAAATTTGGGAAGATTTAAATTGTAACGGAGAATTTGACCCAACTGATAAATCCCTTTCAAACATTGAAGTATTATTAATTAATGAATTTGGAATACACATTGATTCTACCATAACAGATTCAATTGGAAATTATCGATTTGAAAATATTCTGCCCGGATCTTATAAATTAAAAATCAAAGATCAGCCAATTTATACAGCTACCCAAAAAAATAATTCAATCTTGAATGATATAAATGGAGTGTTAATTTCTGATCCATTCACTATCCTATCAGGAGGCCATGACAAAGACTTAGATTTAGGTTTAATAAAGTTAAGAAGCAATATTTGTGGAACTGCATGGTTTGATACCAACTTTGATGGCATAAGACAGGTTGATGAGCCATTAATTGCAGGATTAGTTGTCAATCTAATTGATACTATTGATCAAATCATTGAAAATAAAACAACTGATATAGATGGTAATTATTGTTTTAAAGGTTATTTGCCTGCACTTTATAAAATCCAATTTGTATACCCAGATTATCAGATATATAGCCCATATGCACAAGGGGCGCCAGATAAAGACAGTGATGTTATTAATAGTTTAGGAATGACCTCATCTTTAATGTTAGTGAGTGGGAAAAACATTGACAACATTGACGTAGGATTGGCAAATAAAGCAATAGTTGGAGATTTTGTTTGGATAGACGAAAACAGTAATGGCTTGCAGGACATCAATGAAAACGGGCTGCCAGATGTAAAAATAAACTTATTAAATATCCAAGGTGTCGTAGTTGACTCTACAATATCTGATGAGGATGGCTATTACCTTTTCGAATTTATTGAGCCAATGGATTACTATTTATCTTTAGAGTTTGACAACAAAAACAAGGCTGTATTAGATCTAGGTGGCGACAAAGCCTTAAATTCTGATTTTACCAATGTTAATGGTCCAAATACATCTTCAACTTTTACCTTAAAGGCAAATGAAATCAATTTCGACTTTGACTTTGGACTAGAAAACAATCTAGGAACTATTTGTGGAGTTTTCTGGATTGATGAAAACTTAGATGGAATTAGAAGTGGAAATGAATCTGCTACTTTAGACCAAATCATGGTAGAGACATTTGATTCTGCCGGCAACTTGTCATCTGTTACATTTACTGATTTTGAAGGTCGATATTGTGCTATAGGAATCCCCGCAGGAGATTACACTCTTAAAGCGACTTTACCTAATAACTATCAACTTACGCTATCCAAAATAGGAATGGACACTTCTATTGATAGTGACTTTGGACTAAATGGTACAACCAATAGTATAACATTATTACCTGGAGAGACACTTAATAACTATGATGGTGGGGTCACATTAAAATCCAATATTGGAGATTATGTTTGGAAAGATACGGATGGTAACGGCATCCAAGATAATAACGAAATAGGCATCCAAGATATTCAAGTAAGATTAATGGATGCAAACGATAATTTTGTAGATGGCACCACCACTAATGAATCGGGTTTCTATCTATTTAATAATGTAGCATCTGGAAACTACTATTGCCTGTTTACATTGGCAGAAGGATTAGTTTTTACAAAACAAAACATATCATCTACTTTAGGATCAGATTCTGATGTAAACGGGTACACACCTGTATTTATAGTTAATCCATTTATAGATAATCTTGATATTGATGCCGGAATGACTGAACCTCTAGGGTCGATCCAAGGACTGGCATGGCAAGATACTAATAGTAATGGTCAAATTGATGCAAATGAGCCATTTATCCCAAATGTAGAAGTGCAATTATTAGATAAAAATTTGATTGTTTTACAATACACTTCTACAGATAGCGAGGGTAAATATTCCCTATTTCCTATCCTAAAAGGTGATTATTACGTAGTATTTGACCAACAAGAAGCTACAGATTTTACTTCACCACACATAGGGTCTAACTTAACTGATAGTGATGTAACATCTAGTGCTTTAAAAGGAAGCACCGATCTTATCGTATTAGATGCTGGAGAAACCAAACTAAATATTGATGCGGGGTACATTCTCACAGGAGGCACCATCAAAGGCATCTCTTGGATAGACTTAAAAGGAGATGGCATTTATTTGAGTGAAGACAAAGTACTGATTAATAATGTAGTAAATCTGTATGATCTTGATACAGTACTTATTGAAACTCAAAATCTAGAAAATGATGGAAGTTATTCTTTTACAGGCATTCTACCCGGTGATTACTTTATAACATTCAGCCCATCCGAAGATTGTTATGTCCCCACTTTAATAAATATTGGCAATGACACGTTGATTGATTCAGATATCACATCCCAGTTTTACACAAACAGTACTAACTTAATTCATATAGAAATTGGCTCAATTGTCTGTGGTATAAACGGAGGATTTATTGGATATTCGACTATTAGTGGGATGGCATTCAACGACTTCAATGAAAACGGCATTAGAGACACAAACGATGCAGGTTTTAATGACATTATTGTTTGTTTAAAAGATATAATGGGCAACAGTATCGAGTTTGACACTACTAGTATTATTAACGGCATTGATGGTATTTATGAATTTAATACCATCTTACCAGGCAAATATATTGTTAAGTTTACACGTCCACTATTCTACCTACCAACCCTTAAAGACCAGGGTTCAAATGATACAATAGACTCAGATGTTTCGATTTTGTCTGCTCTTATTGCTATTACAGATACTATAGAAATCACTTCTAAATCATTAGTAGAAAACGTTGACCTTGGTTTAATTTTTAGTCAAGAAATGCAATCTATGGTTGCAGGAGAAGTTTGGAGGGAGTCACAAGTAGATGGTATTCAACAAATTACAGAGACATTGGAAGAAGGAATAGAAATAAAATTATTTGCAGAGAATGGAACACTTATAACTTCGGATCTAACTGACCTTTCAGGCGCATATCAATTTCCAAACTTAGCCGAAGGTTTCTACTATTTAGAAGCCACTCTGCCTCTCACAGAAGCTGCTACTTATTTACAAAAAGGAAATGATTCAACATTAGACAATGATTTTACTACTTTAAATGATAAGATTAGGACACCTATATTCTACTTAGATATCTTTACCGATACTATGCACATCGACCTTGGAATTACTGATGCAATCACAATCGGAGATTATGTTTGGAATGATACTAATTTTGATGGTATTCAACAATCTACAGAACCACCATACGAAGGGGCAGAACTCGTCCTGATGGATGATAACAGCAACACATTGATGTCAACAATTTCAGATATCAATGGTAAATATTCCTTTAAAAGGATGCCTATTGGGAAATATCAACTAAAAATCAATCTACCTACCAATGAATTCACAACACGACAAAACACTGGACCATCTAATACAGATAGTGATTATAGAGCAAATGGTCTTACCCCTATTTATAATTTTAATATAGGTGGACAAGTAGATACAATTGATGCAGGGGTTGTTAGTTCTGGATCTATTGGCAACATGATATTTATTGACTACAATGGAAACGGGATCAATAATAGCAATGAACCTGGCATGTCTGGATACCAAGTTTCATTATATAATGATAATAATGAATTAATAGCTGTAGACACCACAAAAGGTGACATGATACTCGGCCAAGGAGGTTTTTACACATTTGACAATGTGAGGCCAGGCGAATATTATCTTGTTTTTGACATAGAAAATGGATATAAATTTACAATCCCAAATACTGGAGCTGAAAATGTAGATTCAGATGTAACATCTATCATTTCTTTTGGAGCTACTGATATTTTCACACTAATGCCAAATGAAATGAATGTTGACCTAGACTGTGGAATATATTTACCAAGTACTTTAGGAGATTATGTCTGGGAAGACATAAATAAAAATGGTATCCAAGAAGCAGGTGAAAACGGATTTGCAAATGTAGAAGTTTTACTATTAAAGTCTAATGGTCAAATCATTTCATCAACAGTAACCGATAATGCAGGTAAATATTTATTTACAGGATTGAATCAAGGACTTTACAGTGTGAAGTTTGGTAAAATACCAGATTACGAAATAACTCTAAAAGACAGTGCCCCAGATGACATGACAGATAGTGACGCCGATCCCATTACAGGAGTAACATCTCTAATCTCATTAGCGCATGGAGCAACATTTTTAGGAGTTGATTGCGGATACTTCAGTACTACTAATGCCAATGATTTTAATCCAGGGTTACCCCACATTGGTGAAACGAAAATACTTGATGAGCCTCTATTATTTGAGATTCTCCATCCAATGCCTAACCCCGCAGTATTCGAAACATTACTTAGAGTAGAAGAAGATGGAATTTATCAATTGACAATGATGAATACAAATGGACAGATTGTTGAACTAAAAACTGTCACTGCATCAGGAGGAGCTATAAAACTAGATATTAGCCATTATAGAGCTGGCAAATTCTATTTTCTTCTAAGTAGTAACACCAAAACATATAGAGGAAGCTTGATAAGAGTTTTCTAGTGTAATAAAATGGTTTTCAATTTATATTCTTTGGACTTCCTTTGAGTATTTGATGCCCAATTCTACATTGCATACAATTTATTTTGTCACAATACTCCTTTTTTAAATGTATTAATGACTGACTTTCAAGAGCAGACTTAGAGCCATAACCCAATGTTTTCCATTTAGATAAGATGGCATTTTGTTCTGTTGGTAGTGACTCTAAAAAAACAATGGCTTTATCCACAAGGTCTTCATTACCTTGTTTTTTACCATACAAAAAAGTAATAGGCACAATGCAGTTGATGATCAACCGATTAATAAACGTTTTTGTTAGCTTGGTAGAATGACTTTTTGCTGATTTGTTAAATACATAATGCTCTTCCCAAAACGGATTAGGCTCAACTTCAAATAAAGTATATAAATCATCCACTTTTTCTGCCTCGATAACTTTCGAAAATAAATGATCATTTTTACGCAACAACGCCGCTAACTGAGCAATCCTAAATGTAGGAAAGCCCGGAGGCATCATCCTACCAAATTTCCAAATATTAACTTGGAGCGAAGTAAGATTATACTTTCGACTTAAAAATGCATATTCCTTCTTAAGGTTTTGAAAATAATTTTCATCAAAATTTGCTTGCAAAAATCCTGCCTGTCCATACAACAATGATTCTATTGCTAAAGGATTATGGAGGTTTTTATATAATGTTATTACTGGACAAGAGAGTGCCAATTGCTCGAAAGCTAAAGTATTGGCTGTTGCTCCAAAATATCTAGATAATAGTATATAAAAGACTTCCTCCCAGTCTTGATTTTTGACTAACAAAAGATCATCAATATAATTTGTTTTCAACCACAGTCTTTGAACCACTATATTATATTTCCATAACTCAAAGACATTGTTGTCTATACCACCTAATAATGCTTCACAAGGTATCCAAGATTTTGACTCTAATAATGATTGGTAGGTATCAATGATACTTTTAGGTATAAACTTTTTAAGTTCCAAAGTGGGAATTTCTAATTCTAGACTTTCTACATTAAATACTATCTCTTTATCATGTTCATATACAACATGTAATATTACATTTTTATATGCATCATCATGCTGATGTTTGTGCAAAGTCCAATCTGATGAGAAGATATGCATCTCCACATTTCCTGCCCAAGTGGTATCTCCGATGATGATTTTAGCGTCAGAAAAGTCTGGTCCTGAGTGCAAATTTTGAAACCCAAAAGATAATATTTCAATCTTTTCTCCACTTATAGTAGCAATTGCTTTTGTATCAAACTGCTTCGTTTTCCAAACATAATAGAGAAATTCTTCTTTAATTTTTTGCATTCGGCAGGTATTAATATTAGTATGGATTAATGATCAGGTTTCTTTTGGTATACTTTAAAAGTATAAGCGTATTCATTTTTTCCGTCAGGTAGGTGCTTTTCTTCAAAGGTTAACTCCCATTCATTAAAATCAATGGTTGGAAAAAGAATATCTCCTTCCACCTCTACATCAACTTCAGTAATATACAACCTATCCCAAAGGTCAACAGTCTGGTCATATATCTTTCCACCTCCAATGATGAATGCTTCAGTTTCTTCATTTTGATATGCTATCTCTAATGCTTCTGGGATAGAATGTGCCACAACACTATTACTTGCCAAATAGTATGGATCTCTTGTCAATATCACATTGGTCCTTTTAGGCAAGGGTCTGCCTATCGAATCAAAGCAATTCCGACCCATAATGATATGATGATTTAATGTAGTTTTTTTAAAATATTGCAGGTCTGCTGGTAAATACCATGGGATATCATTGTCCTTCCCTATGATATTACCTTTAGCAACTGCAACTATACAAGAAATGGTCATAAACTTTATATTTTATTATTGTGGGTCAACTATTGGATTTAAAAGATCAAATGCCTTCATCCTTTCTTCCAAATATAGCCTTGGAGGACTAATATTGCCTGTAAGGTATTTTTCCATAACCAAACTTCCAATTGGTGTAGCTATTGACCCTCCCCAACCTGCATTCTCTACATATACAGCAATTGCAATTTTTGGGTTATCTTTTGGTGCAAAACCAAAAAAAACAGAGTGATCTTTTCCAAAAGGGTTTTCTGAAGTACCTGTTTTTCCACAAATATCTAAGCCGGGCACAAAACCTGCATAAGCTGTTCCTGAGTTTACTGCTTTATTCATTCCATTCACTACTGGGTCAAAATGTTGTCTATCTATCCTTACTTTTTTCTTTGTCCTATACAATACATCTATTGGTCTATTGGTAGAAAAACTTTTTACAATATGTGGGGTATAGAAAAACCCTCTGTTAGCTATTATACAAGCTAAATTTGCCATTTGCATTGTAGTCACTTGAAGCTCTCCTTGACCGATTCCTACTGACAGTATGTACGTTGCTCGCCACCCATTTACTTCTCTTTTATAAATCTTATTATAAAACTTAGAGTCTGGAATGAATCCATTACTCTCCGAACTCACATCAGTACCTAATGCTTTTCCCAAACCAAAATCAAAGAGATAACTCACCAATGTATCTAGGCCAACTCCTGGATTTTGATACCCATATTGATTAACAAAATCCCGCATTGTTTGATAAAAATATGAATTACAAGAATGCTCTATTGCTATCCCAATATTAAAAGGAGTTGGGTGGGAGTGACATTTTTGGACAGAGGTACCCTTGCTATCTAGCTCATAAGCTCCATCACAATACATTGTTCGATTAGGATATAGAATTCCTTTTTGAAGGGCAATTAATGCCATTATTGGCTTAAATATTGAGCCTGGTGGATACAATGCCATGGTTGATCTATCCAAAAACGGTCTATTAATAGAATCTCTCATTAATGAATCAAAAGCTACTCCTCTATTCTTATCTAACGCTATAAGGTTTGGGTCATAAGAAGGTGCCGACACCATAGCAAGTATTTCTCCTGTTGATGGTTCAATTGCAACTACAGAACCTCTTTTGTTCACTAAAAGTTCTTCGGCATATGCTTGCAAATCAAGATCAATTGATGTAAACAAATCGTCGCCTGCTGTTGCCAAAGAATCAAGTCTTCCATTTTCATATGAACCAACCTCTCTTCCTAGATTATCTTTTAATACATATGATATCCCCTTCTTACCTCTTAGGTATCCCTCATACTTTCGTTCTATACCTGACACCCCAATATAATCCCCAGCTTTATATTCACTACCCGCTTTAGATACTTGAGCTTGATTAACTTCACCTAGATAACCTAAAACATTAGCTGC
Source organism: Saprospiraceae bacterium (assembly GCA_037968395.1). Classification (GTDB taxonomy): domain Bacteria; phylum Bacteroidota; class Bacteroidia; order Chitinophagales; family Saprospiraceae; genus JADKBO01. The sequence goes on from JBBKVK010000019.1 coordinate 27,376, forward strand.
ATTTTTATGAGGATAAGACCTTATGTTCCTAAGCTTTGTGTAGAATCCCTGAAATTTATACATATGTTCTTGAAACACAGTAAACTGCTCAGACTTAATCTTTTGTAAGAATGTAAATGGTACGGATTTATGAAATTGAGGTTTAGACCAATCTTTGTTTAAAGCTGTAACATAAGTATTATAATCAATATCTAACAGTCTACAAAACTCAGCTGTATCTATGTTTTTGACATTTCGATATACCGCATCGATATCATACAATGGAGTATTGGTAACCAACAACTTTCTGTTCCTATCCCATACTAACCCTCGAGAAGGATAAAGTATGTTTTTATCTAAAGTAGCTCTTTTAGCTTGTTCTCTATATTTAGTATCAATAACCTGTAATTGAGCTGCTTTAACTACTAAAAATAAGGAACAAACCAGTACAAAATAAATAACACCCTTTTTAATTGCTTCCCCTTTTTCCATCAGTATTTTGATTTAAATAATAACTGTAAAAGTAAGATCAATATTATTGAAGGAATAAAACTAAATATTGTGTTTAACACAATATCAAATAGATACACAAAAGAGAATGCCTCTACACTAAAGTACATGAATAAATGGAAAAATAGTAATATACTAGTATAGCTCATAAACCACCCAATACCCATTGTAGCTAAAGTTGGGCTGTCTGCACTATTATAACCCTCATAAGGCTCAAGTGCATCTAATACATAGCCTCTAAGATAACCACTTAACACCATCGCAGATGCATGTACTCCCGGAGAATTATAAAACATATCTATAAACAATCCAACAATCAGACTTAAAAGAAGCAATAGAACTCTTGAAGTCTTAAAAGGCAATAAAAATATTACATATGGATATATAATCAGATGAATAAAAGCAAATGAACCAATAGAAAGGTCAACTCTGGCTAAAACAAGCGTTTGTATAAGCAAGATCCCGATAAATCGCAATATGTTTTTTATCAATACTGGATTCATATGTCTTCTGATTCTTCGAGTTCTAATTGCTCAATTGATTCTTTATTAAGAATGACATACATCACATCCCATTTTGTCGGATCATTAAACAACTTAACACGAATGATAAAATCATTATTCCCTTTATTATATTCAGTGATCACACCTATCTCAATACCCTTAGGAAATATTGTTGAAAATCCAGAAGTTATGATAGTATCACCAAGCCTAATGTCTATGTGTTTAGGTATAGCTTCAAGAATCATTTCTAAAGGGGAGTCACCATTCCATCTTAGATTTCCATATGCCTTATTTCTTTTAATTGCAGCACTTATACGAGATTTATTGTGCAAAATACTCATCACTTTACTATAGTTTTCACTGACCTTCACCACTTGCCCTACCAGTCCATTCTCTGATATTACACCCATATTGGGACCAATACCTTTCATACTTCCTTCACAAAGTGTTACATAGTTATTCTTTAAGTTAAATGTTGAATTACAGAGTTTTACAGAAATCAATTCGTACTTTGTAGAATCCAAAAACATGGAGTCCTTTTGAGATAAATTTAATAATTCAGAATTAATAAATTTTTTAATTAGAATACCATTTTGCACTTGTAGGCTATCATTTACTTTTTCTAGTCTCAAGTACTCTTGAAATCTGTCAACTCTTGAATTCAATTTAGTGACAACCACATTAGTCGAATTTAGAAAGATTTCCTTCTGTGTTTGATTATAATTAATTACTAGATAGAAGCATAACACTTCCAGTAGTAAAAACAAGAAGTGAGCTCCATACTTCATTAATAGGTAGATCACATTTTTCATAAAGAGCAAAGATATACAATGGACAAGTTCCAACCATGTTATTATAGTAAAAAATGATAAAACACTTGGTCTTTATTAAGTTTTTAACTTAGCCCAACCTAAAATGACTTATATCATTCCATATATTGTACTCGAAATACGAATCATCTCTAAGTTTTATACCAATCCCGTTTGGCAATAAAATTAATACATATAATATTTTGTTATACATATATAGTTAATTTATAGTATATAACATGCGATTATTACACATATTTTAAATCACTAGCACTCATATAATGAACTACTCAATGAAAAAAGTAAAGGAAATAGAAATTAATGAGTAATAATATTTTTAAAATTAACAACAATATCTTACCTTTGCGGTCCTTTTTAGGATATCACAATATAACTAGATAAAATGAATACTGTTACTGTTTCAGCACAAATTAGAACTAACATTGGAAAGACACCAGTGAAAGCTACAAGAGCTTTAGGTTTAATACCAGCTATCGTTTATGGAAATGAAACTCCACAAGCTATATCAGTTAATAAATCGGAAGTTAAACACTTAATATACACTCCAGAATTTAAAATCGCAGAAGTAACGATCGACGGTAAAACACAAAAGTGTATTTTAAAGGATTATCAAATGGATCCTGTTACAGAGCAAATTCTACATATTGACTTTCTAAGACTTAAAGAAGGGGTACCAGTTAAAGTACAGATACCAGTATCGTTTATTGGACTGTCTCCAGGTGTAAAAGCTGGTGGTAAGTTAGTACAACAAATCAGAAAAATTGGAATTAAAACTACTCCAAAATATCTAGTTGATAAAATAGAAGTTGACATTTCAAAGTTAGAATTAAGCGGAGTTCTTAGAGTTAAAGAAATTATATTAAATGAGAATATAGAAATTCTTATTGATGGCTCAAACCCATTAGCAACAGTGGAAGTACCAAGAGCTCTTAAGAGTGCAGCATCAGCTGATGCAAAAGCAGCAGTAGGAACAAAGAAAAAACCAGTGGCAGGTGCAGCAGCTCCAGCAGAATCAGCTCCAGAAGCTAAGTAAATATTATAGTTGGCGTGGTAGCTCAGCTGGTTAGAGCGCTAGATTCATAATCTAGAGGTCGGCGGTTCAAGCCCGCCTCACGCTACTTAAAAGCCCTTTACATGAATAATGTTTAGGGCTTTTTATATCCATCAATAGTATAATAGTAGGTGTAAGTCATTATCGTTCGGAACTAATATTGCTAAGAATACAAATTTATTGACATTCAATTTTTAATAAACTACTAAAGTAAGGAGCATTATTTAATCATAATATGGCACCTTAATGAAAAACGAAACACCTTCATCAGGTTTTGTTTCAATAGAGATTTGTCCTTTAAGGTATTTTATCCTAGAATGGATGTTTTCTAAGCCCATTCCTCTTTTTTCTTGATTATTAAGATCAAAACCTTTACCATCATCTTCGTACTGGATATAAATTTCATTGTCCTCACAATTAATCTGTATTAGCACTTCTTTGGCTTTTGCATATTTAATAGTATTGGTCAATAACTCTTGTACTATGCGGTAAATGTTTAAGGCTACCATGTCATTTATCTTATCAGGCAGGTTATAATGCTGGAAATATACTTCTGGGTAATTTTCGCCATCAAAGCGATTTAGTAAATCCTTGATTGCAGGTATTAACCCCAATTTACTCAACGCTCCAGGTTGTAGATTCCTACTAATAACCCTAACCTCCTCTACTGCATTATCCAACAAGCCTGCTGCTTTATCATATTGACTGGTAGCTTCGTTTGGAGACAACTTACTTCTAAATTGATCAAATTGCAATTTGACTGTAGATAGTAGTCCTCCTAAACTATCATGCAAATCCTTAGCGATACGCTCTCTTTCTTTTTCTTGACCGACTATCATAGATTGCATATTGTTAATTTGCATTGTGTCTTCTAATTCTTTTATTTTCTGTTGATCGATTTCATGTTGTTGTTCATTAATAATTGTCTCTGTCTTGATCTTTTGATTATAAAACCTAATTATATAATAAAGTGCTATAAGTAACAATCCAAACCCACCAGCTACAAAATAAAGTGCATTCCGCTGCATACTATTTCTTTGTAACGCAGATTCCTTTTCTATTTCTAACAATTGTATTTCCTTGTTCTTTTCAAAAGATTGGTGCTTAATTGAGAGGTTATTTATTGATGTCACTCGATCGTGGTTGAGGATACTATCATTAACCTGAATGTATAATTGAGAAAAATTATAGCTGTTCTTATAATCATTTTTCTTCTCATAAACTTCAGCTAAGGTCTTATATGTCAATCTCCTATCTTCATCATATGCTTTGTAAGGTAATATCTCTAAGCTTTTTTCAAGGTACTTTATCGACCTGTCCAAATCTTTTTCCAAAGCATTGACATATCCTATGTAAAACAAACTTTTAGCTAAATAGCTATTATCATTAATTTTTGAACTGAGGTCAAAAGCCAAAGTGCTAGTGATTAATGCAGAATCTCTTTCATTAAGTGCTATGTAACTCTTTACTTTATCAAGTTGATATTTTATTAATAAGGTTGTATCCATTAAATCTTCATTTATTAATATGGATTGATTAAGTACTTCCAAACTTTTTTCGATATCACCTCTAGCTTTATAGACTTTATTTAACTCATAAAGGATGTTAGCTTCTTTCGATCGATTCTCCTTTTTCTTATAATATTTTAATATTTCTGAATACAACTCTAGGGATTCTTTATAAAATCCAGATTTATAGTACCGATCAGCTATATAACTCTTAATAACGTTAGCTTGATCTCCATTACCAGTATTTTCATAGTAAATTTTGGCTTGAATGTAAAAATCAAGTGCCAATTCAGTATTGAACTTTTCCTTCTCTTGATATTGTGCTAATAAAAAGTAAACATCAGCAAGATTTGCTTGTTCTCTTTCCTTCCTAGCCTTAATTAACATCTCTTGCAGCTCTTGTATAGAATACTTTTTGGACACATCTATTTGCCCTAATAGATTGTATGTTGAAACTGCTACTATTAGTATAGTAATGAGTATTTTAAGCGATGGACATTTTAAGTATTGCAATTATGCCATTGATTTTATTATTAAGAAATGATATTATTCACAATATATTCATCTTATGGAAATAATGAGTAGATTAAAAGAATAGTTTTAAATAGAAACTCTCTTAAATTAAAAGAATACCCTCAACTTTTTGAGCGTATTCTTTTCTTTGAATGCAATAGTCAATCTCAATGAGTAATTCACATGAAATTTTTATTTTGATGGATTGTCGTCTTTTGCAGTGTAAAAATGGAGAAGAAAGAGGTTTAAATATGTTTATAAAAAACCTCTTTCCTCTTTCCATAGTTCCAAAATAATGTTCAACATCTTGAAAATTATTATGAATATTGAAATGCAACAAACCTATTAAATTTTAATATTTAAAATCATGACTCAGGTAAAATATAATAAAAAGTAGGGCTTCGTCTTTGCTTCATTTTTGATTCCAAAGACGAAGCCCTTTATTGATAGTTTATATTTAAGGTCAATAAATAAATAGTATCACTTTTGATATTACAAATATCGGATCATTAATAACAATAAACCTCATCGTAATCCCCCAATTTAGAAACTGGGGTTTTCCCCTAATAATCAATTAATTTAGCAATAAAATACCTAATACCAACTATTCTACTTATAATATTAGTAATTCAATATTTTATTTGCCTGAACCATGTGGCGTTCATTGTGGTAAATGACAACTCTAAAAGTGTCTCCGAGCCTTAGCTTGATATAATTGGAAATAGAAATGCTCGTTTTTACTTTGGTTAAATCTATATGTTTTGCAGATTCTAATAATCTAAGCATAATTTGTTGTTGATTTAAAAACAGCTCAATAACCTCAATTCCTAACGAGCTCCCTAAAGGATTCATAGACTTAAAAGTTTTCATTTTGTTGAGTTTTGCCTTAGGCTTCATTGAGTTGGCAAAGTAGTTTCCTAAAATACCACTTCTAAAATATTTTGTTGTAGGTTTATTTGAAGAGGCAATCCTATTTTCTATTTCGGGTAAGTAGAATCTACCATAAAGGTTTAAATGTTCTAAGCATTCTAGTACACTCCATGAATCTTCATTCATTTTTTTATTAAGTATTTCGATTGGCAAGTTTTGAAATTTAACACCTTGCTCAATCACTTGCTTAGTTCTTATTTCAAGGTCATTTAGAAGATCATAACTCTCAAATTTCATATCAATAGTTTCTAACATAAATCACAAAAGTAATAACATTAAGGTTGAAAAACATTGATTCAAATCAAGATTATTGAGTGTTAAATTTTTCCTAGCCTTGACAATGTTTCGGGTGTCATTCTCAAATAGGAGGCTATATATTTAGCTGGTATCTCCTGAAACAGTTTAGGGCTTCTAGACAAAACACGATTATATCTGCCCAGCGGTGATTCAATTAACAAATCAATTTCTCTTTCTAATTGCTGCAATATGAGCTCCGAAAGTATTTCATTCCATGCTTTTAAACTTTCTAGATCCTTTGTAAAAAAAGCTAAAAATTTATACTTTTGAATATACTCTACTTCTGCCTTCTTAATAGCTTGTAGGTTTAATGAAGTCCTTTGCTCAGTTAAAAACGAGTCAATGGCTACAATGACATCTCCCGAATAACCAAACCTAACAGTGACTTCCTCATCATCTATGTTTTTATAAGCTCTAATTGTTCCTGATCTTATTATGTACAAACAATTATCATAATCACCCTCTTTGCATAGGTGCTCCCTTTCTTTAAAGTCTTAGAACCACACCGATTGGAATTCAGAAAGTTAGAAAAAATAGAATAATTAGAATTAGTTTCACTCAAAATTAATGATCTTTTGAATTTTTTCAAATATATGATTTTCAAATAAATTTTAAGATATAATGGTATTTAAAAACCTAGTCTATAGTATTTTTGTTACTTAGAGGAACATCAAAACCATAATAATGGATTTTAGTATAGATGATTTATTGGGGAAAAGCCTAAGAAGAGAATTTTTAACAGTAGAACAAGGCGTTTTCCTATTTGAAAATGCCCCGACAGCAGACTTGATGTATGCAGGAAATGCGTTAAGACAATACCATGTGCCAAATAATACTGTCACTTGGATAATTGATAGAAATAGCAACACTACTAATGTATGTATAGCAAACTGTAAATTTTGTAATTTTTACAGAAGGCCAGGACATGAAGAAGCCTATATCACAACAATAGAAGAATATAAGCAAAAGATTGAGGAAACCTTTGAGTTTGGTGGTGAACAATTATTGCTACAAGGCGGACATCACCCAGATCTAGGGTTAAAGTATTATTGTGATCTATTTAGAGAATTAAAAAATCTCTACCCTAACTTAAAATTACATGCCTTAGGACCACCAGAGATTGCCCACATTGCAAAACTCGAACAGGCTACTCACACAGAAGTATTAAAGGCTCTAAAAGAATCTGGGTTAGACTCTTTACCAGGAGCTGGAGCAGAAATACTAAATGATAGGGTAAGACGATTGATCTCTAAAGGTAAATGTGGTGGTCAAGAATGGCTAGATGTCATGAGAGCAGCCCACCAATTAGACATTACGACTTCTGCGACCATGATGTTTGGTCATATTGAAACGAACACAGAAAGAATGGAGCACTATGTTGCGTTAAGACAAGTACAAAGCGAAAAACCAGCTCATGCAAAAGGGTTTCTAGCTTTTATCCCTTGGCCATTTATGGATGAAGATACTATATTAAAAAAGATAAAACGAGCTAGAAATACTTGTACTGGAGATGAATACGTAAGAATGATAGCCATGAGTAGAATTATGCTACCTAATGTTGTCAATATACAGGCTTCATGGCTTACTGTAGGGAAGAAAGTTGCCCAAGTATGTCTGCATAGCGGAGCAAATGATTTTGGTAGTATAATGATAGAAGAAAATGTGGTATCTGCTGCCGGAGCTGCATTTAGGTTTACTGCCGACGGTATACAAAGTGCTATACGAGAAGCTGGATTTACCCCACAACTCAGAACCCAACAATATGGATATAGAGATTTGCCTATTAACATCAAACAACAAGAATTGGATACCGCAACAATGATAATCAACTAACATATGGGGACGGTTGGGATTAAATCTAAAGTTCAAGATTCTGTTGAATACATTCGGAAGTTCACAAAGAGCACACCACAGATATCTATAGTATTAGGCACAGGCATGTACTCTTTAGCAGATTTGTTAGAAGATGTAATCAGCGTAGATTACAGTAAAATCCCACATTTCCCAACAAGCACAGTAGAGTCACATAAGAGTAAACTAATATTTGGAAGACTAAATGGCATAGATGTGGTATTGACAGCTGGAAGGTTTCATTATTATGAAGGTTATAGTATGGAAGAAGTCACCTATTACATCCATGTCCTCAAATCCTTAGGCGTCAATACATCTATACTAACATCTGCATCTGGTGGTCTAAACCCTCATTATAGAGAAGGTGAATTAGTTATGATTACAGATCACATCAATCTATTTTCCGAAAATCCACTCCGAGGACAAAATGATGATGAACTTGGGCCAAGATTTCCAGACATGCTCAACAGCTACCCAAGTGAGTTAAGGGATATTGCAGTTAAAGTCAGTAAAAATTTAAACATCCCGCTAAAAGAAGGTATCTATTTAGGTTGGCAAGGTCCATCTTTAGAAACACCAGCAGAATATAAAATGGCCAACTTATTAGGAGCCGACTTAGTAGGTATGTCAACCATACCCGAAGTTATAATAAACAAATATAGAGACATCAAAACTTTAGCTTTTTCAATTGTAAGCAACGTATGTTATCCGCCTAGTGCTATCACTGAGACTACCATTAATGAGGTAATTGAAGTTGTCAACAATAATGCTAAACAACTTCAAAAGTTAGTTTTTGCATTGATTAAAAAAATATAATGAGGTCTTAAATTAATATTATTTTACCTTACCTTTCTATCACAAACTGCTTAATTCCAACACCATCTTTAGTTGTAGCCTTCAATATATAAAAACCAGATTTAAGTCCAGAAATATCTAGTCTTTTTTGAAACTCATATAATTTTAAAGCCCTTCCATCTAATGAAAATATTTCGATCTTATCTATAGTAGAATTGCATTCCACATTAATGATTTTTCTTGCAGGATTTGGCCAAACATTCAATTCATTTGCCAATATATTATTAGTTCCAAGGACCATTATATCTAAAGTAATAGTATCTGAATTACATTCATTATTTGCAATGAGAGTGATCTGTTCTGGTTGTGTTAGAGCATAATCAATAGTAATGTTTACACTATCAAAAAATGAAATTCCATCAACTATCCATTCGTAATTAGTGGCATTGGCAGAAGTGTTTGTAGTCGTTAAAATAAATCCCTCACTCAAGTAGGAAAAGTCTGCTTTAACACTGTGGTCTGTTGATGGTGTAATCTGATAAGTTGGACCACCACTTAAATTATAATAACTTCCACTTGATGTTCTCTCTACCTTAACTGCTCTTACTAGATACTCCAATTTTTGTCCCACATGAAGGCATGAATCTATATAAAACCTGTCACTTAACATACCTGTCACTAATTCAAATTGCTCTTCATTTATATTTCGCTTATACAGAAAGTATCCATCAACTTTCTCTCCACTCATTGACCATTCTAATAGGATATGGCCATCATTTTCTTCAGTGGCAATTAAATTTGAAGGTGGTGCAACCACAAAAGAAGTCAAAGTAGGATCTCCAATCAAATTAACATGTACAGATCTTGGACTAAATCCAGTTGGATATAAGACATTATTATTTTGAGACAAAAGAGTGCATTCTCCAAGGTCTGCACCCATTGCCATTGGGTGTATTGCCCAATGTGGCCTGCCAGCCCAAGCACAACTCAATGCCGTTCCGGAAGCAATAGTTGACCTCATCAAATTATTTTTACTGTCGTAATCTCCAAAATAAGACCCAAACAATAATGTAAATACGCCCTGTAGAGAATCAGATGCTAACTTAGCAGTATTGCATATTCCAGAAGCACTAGAATAAGAACCTCCGCCAGCTCCATAAAGCCATAAGTAAGAACCATTAAAAGCGTCACCAAAATTATTATACTCAATCGAATCAGGGCTTACCAAAGTACTAAAACCTCTTAGTCCACTTTGACCAAATGCCTCAACAAAATTGAAATTATCCTGTACTAAAGCCCTCCTTCTTGGAATAAATTGCTTAGTTCGATAAGCAATTGATTTTTGAATATATTTTCTCAATAATTCAAATTCATTTTCTGAAAAAGCCGGTAAATCGTAAAAATCAACTCTTCCGACTGCTATATCAATGTCACTAGGAATATTGGATTGATCAAAACGGCCATCATTGGGAATGTTATGGTTATTGCTATTACTTGAAGAAACATTGTTAATTGAGGCATCGGTCCAATTGCCATCTAATTCTCCATAATATAAATCAGCCGACCAAGCACCTTGATGATTGGTATGACCATCAGGGTAAATATTGCCAGAATGAGGCACTGCCACATGGCCTAAGATTAATATTCGATCAATTTCACCATAATCTTCAATCGTTTTATAAATTTCACTTTTGATAAATTGGACAGAAGAATCTCTTTCTATTATCAGCCGATTTACTTTCCATCCTTCTGATTTTATCACAGTTTCAAATCTATCTATTTCGTTACCAATGCTATCATATGATGGCTTATCTATCAGCATCAAAACTCTTCCTTTGAAATGGTTTGGATTTATCAAGTTACCCGTACTCATAAATCCATAACCTCTTCCACTTTCAAGAAATTTTATGACCCTATATTCATATACTAGTTGAATATTAGCATCACAATCCTTGTATTTTGTACTATCACTAGACAGTTCGGCAATATAATTATTACCCCAAGTATTACTATCTGGGCTTTTTCGATAAATCTGATACTTAATAGCACCGTCATCTTTTATCCAATTAATAGTTGGACATCCATCTTCAACAGTTTGATACAATTTAACTGTAGCGTCAATATTTACTTTGCCTTGGGCAGAAATAGGCTGCATAAAAATAAGACAAATAAATAAATAAATAAGTCTCTTGAGATAATTGAGGAAAGCCATGGTTTTTACTTTTTGATCTATATGCAAGATAGTTATAAAATCTCATAATAATATTATCAGATACTTAACAGCTTATTTATTACCTTGCACATAATACAAAGTTCATAACATTATGATTAGTTGGTTATTTAAAAAAATATATAAAATCTGGGGCTGGACAGTGACAGGCACCATACCTAATCATATGAAGAAAAAAATTTACATTACTATTCCTCATACATCTAATTGGGATTTCCCTATTGGAATTCTACTTAAATATGGGTTTGGGATGGATGTCCAATTTCTTGCCAAAAAATCTTTATTTAACCCTCCGTTTGGTTGGGTTTTCAAAAAACTAGGAGGAATCCCTGTAGACAGATCTAAAAACAATAATTTTGTAGATAGCACTGTAGATACATTGAATAAGTATGATAAAATCTCTATTTCTATAGCACCCGAAGGCACTAGAAAAGCTGTTTCTACCATAAAATCAGGATTTTATTGGATTTCAGTCAAATCTGGCATCCCTCTCATTTTTGTTAAATTTGACTGGGGAACTAAAAATGTAGACTTCTCGGGTCCATTTATACCATCAGGTGATTATGATAAAGACTTAGAAATTATAAAAACCCACTTTGAAGGTGTTATTGGTAAAATACCAACAAATGGGTGGTTACAAAACAAAGATCAATAATTCAAATCATTACACGAAAGACCAATCGTAACTATCAATTTCTTTAAGACAAGCAACTAATAATTCTTTACTATTTTTAATATCATCCATATTAGCCATTTCAATCACTTGGTGAAGATATCTAGTTGGGATTGATATTGCACCAGCTATTGAACCCCCATTACTCCCTCTTTGTATTCCCGCAGTATCAGTTCCGCCAGCAGGCAGTATTTCAATCTGGTGTTTTATGTTTTTAGATTTAGCAACCTTTTTCATGAAACTCACCATTCTATAGTCACATATAGTCGCCCCATCCATTACCTTAATTGCTGTACCATGACCTAATCTTGTAATTACTTCATGAGGCGGTGCACCTGGGAGATCATAGGCTAAAGTTACATCTAGGGCAATGCCAAAGTCTGGATTAATACCTGATGCAGAAGTTATTGCTCCTCTAATGCCTACTTCCTCTTGCACTGTGAATACGCCATAAACATCATAGGGTAGTTCTACCTTTTTAAGATCACGTAATGCTTCAATTAGAATGAAGACTGATATTCTATTGTCCAATGATTTTGAATTGACACATTCACCCATTACTATCATCTCTCGTTCTCTGGTAATAGTGTCTCCTATTGATATAAGTTCTTTTACCTTAGATCCTGTTAAACCAGTATCGATAAAAAAGTCTGAAATTTTAGGTGCCTTAGATTTCTCTTCTATTGTTAATACATGGATAGGTTTAGTACCCATTACTCCTACTATATCTTCTTTACCATGTATAATTACTCTTTGAGCTGTAAGAGTCTTAGCATCAAATCCTCCTAGCGTATGAAATCTTATAAAACCATCATCATCAATATGAGTAACAATAAAGGAAATTTCGTCCATATGAGCTGCTATCATTACTTTTTTGTCAGATTGCCCCTTCTTTAAAGTAATTACGTTGCCCATTGCATCAATCCTCACATCATCTACCAAAGGTGTAACCTCCTCGATGATCATTTTCCTTATTCTTTGTTCTCTACCAGGGGCACCTGCGACTTCGCACAGTTGCTTTAATAATTTAACATTATTCATCAATTTGTTTCTTTAGAGAGTACAAATATAAAATTATTTAGATAGTATAGTCAGTATTAGAGCTTTATACTTCCTTTATGTTCTATAGAGTAAACTTTTTGTTTTAATCGGTTAAAATTATGATAAAATAGTTCGCAATATTTCTAATGATTTGACCTTCCCAAAACTTACTATATGGTAATCATAAAATTCCAAAAGTTTATCTAGCAACTTGTCCCTTGTTATATTATCAATATTTAGTTCATTCAATCCAATAAAGTCAGTACTTAGTAATTGAGATAAAAGTAGTGACAAATCTTTATCCAACAACATTGTTCTAATAGCGCTTTCTTCCACAAAGACACCTTCCCTTAAATCAAAAAGTGGGTACTCTTCAGAGTAATTATTATATGGCTCAAATCCTATAAAACTAGATAACTCTAATAAGAATTTGATGTGAAAAAGTTTTAACTTTATCTCACCACTATCTAGTAACATTAACCTATCTACAATAAAGCCATACAACGCTTCATTCGCTTCTTTCTCTCTAATTGATTTCCTACATATTTCCATTAAAAAAGCTACAACAGAGAATGTTATTACAGACTGATTTATTCTGTTATAATGAACGGCATAATTGATTTCTTTAAGCCTTCCTAGTTTTTCTTCATTTGCAGGGTAAGAAGTAATCTCAATAATGTTACCAGGGTAAAAAACATTTACTTTACCCGATGATTTTTTTGTCCTTATACCTCCGGCAATATATGACCTTAAGCCATGAGTCTTTGAGTAAACATCAGCAATCATACTGCTTTCTCCATACTTAAATGACCTGAAGATAACACCCACAGTAGTATATAATCCTGACATATTATCTTAAAATTCCCAACCTTCTATTGGTTTTTGTTTATATTTTTTTTTCGTCCGTACTCGTTCTATCTGTCTATTTAAAATTAATCTAGCAAGGCTCTGTTCTGCAGGAATGATATTAGTTACCCTTAAAACATTCATTATCTGAAATTGCGGTATATCTAAGCGATACAAATAAGACATAAGTAAATCTTTGTCGTTTTCTAATAAATCAGATACTCGCTTTACTAAAACCATTAATATTTCATCCTCATTTAATGCTATCTTTTTTTCAAGTGACAGATCATTCCCTAAGTTTTCGATCACATTCAAATAAATATCTTCATCCATGTTATCCTTTATTCATTATTGAGATTAGATCATCTACATATTTTCGACTATTAGAAAGTCTAGGGACTTTATTCTGTCCACCCATTTTACCTTTGGATCTCAACCACTTGTGGAATGTTCCTTTTGGTACAGCTATTACTTCCAACTGCTTTAATGCCAAATCCTTATACCTTTTTGCATCATAATCACTATTAACATCTCTAAGGTTTTTATCCAATTCAGCCATAAACCCGTCCAAATTGGGTGACTGAGACTCAAACTCCACAAGCCACTGATGACCTGCCTTATTATTATTATCAAAATATCTAGGAGCGACTGTATATTCATTAATTTTTACTGAAAACAATTTACATGTTTTACTCAATGCCGCATCCGTATTGCTAACTATAACTTCTTCTCCAAATGTGTTAATATATTGTGATGTCCTCCCAGCCACTTGAAACCTATAGGGGTTAACAGATGAAAACCTAACAGTATCACCTGGCATATATCGTATCAACCCACCTGAAGTAGTTATAACCAAAGCATAAACTTTATCAACCTCCACATCTTTAAGTGGAATTATATGACCATAAGGATCATCAACTTTGTCAAAAGGTATAAACTCATAATATATGGCATTATCTAACATTAAAAGCATACCATCGTCTTGCGTATCTTGCATACCAAAATATCCTTCTGAAGCATTGTAGACTTCAAAATAGTTAAAGTCGTCCTTAGGCAAATATTCTCTAAATTTATTCTTGTAGGGTTCGAACGACACTCCACCATGCACATATACATTAAGATTAGGCCAAACTTCCAACATATTAGATTTGCCTGTAAAATCTAGTATCTTATCAAACAGTACAATATTCCAAGTAGGTACACCACCAAACATGACAATATTCTCAGTCAAAGTCGTTTTTAATATTTTATCTATTTTTTCATCCCAATTTTTAATTAAAGCAATGGCTGGGTCTGGTGCATAAAATGGCTTACCAATAGCAGGAATTCTTTTTATCATAATTGCAGAAACATCACCAATGGTGACTTCCTTTCGCTTAGAATATTTGCTCAACGAACCACCCATTATTAAGCTCTTGGCAGAAAACAAATTTGCGTCAGGCCATCTGTTATAGATTATTGCTGTAGTATCCCAACTTGATGAAATCATGTTCTGATAAAACAACTCATCAGGTACAGGTATATACTTGCTCCTGTCACTCGTGGTTCCACTTGATTTTGAAAACCAATCGATCCTGCCGGGCCACAACACGTTGGTGTCGCCATCTAACATTTGATCTATGAAAGGTTTGAGTTCTTCATAATTTGTAACGGGCAAATCATTTAGTCTGATTGCTCCGTAACTTGAGACGTATTTTGTGGATTTTAACTGTGCCCAAAGGTCATTGATTACTCCAGCTTGCATATTAACACCATCTGTCCTCATAGCCTCAATCCTTTTGAATCTATGGTTCAGGTATAGTTTAATGGCAGAGTTTAATGGCTTATAAATCATCGAGTTTAATAATTGGGAACGCTAAATTAACTAAATTCAACGCTTCCCCTAAAGCAATAGTAAGTAATTTAAAATTAAAACAAAATTCAGCCTTAACTAGTTCGGTAATAGCCACCATTACAGTTATTGTTTAATAATCGTATACAAATTTCCCATTCTGCATCGTTACTGTTTTGTTAATTTTGTTAAACGTAGTTAATGCAATAAAGAAAGTAGATGAAAAAATGGTCCTTAATTGTTTTGTCAACATTACTCTTGGCGGCTTGTACAAAATCCGTAAAGACTTATCATGAAAATGCAAACCTTAAAGAAGTATACTCAGTAAATGAAGCCGGTGAAAAAAATGGTAATTACAAAAGATATTTTGAAAATGGTATATTAGCAGAAGAGTCTCATTTTGTTAATGATATTGAAGATGGAGTAAGAAAACTCTATTTTCAAAATGGTAATTTAGAAGCAAATATTCCCTATAAAAATGGGAAAGTACAAGGGAAGAAAACAATTTATCACGAATCCGGAGAGTTACTCATTGACTCCGAATATAGAGATAGTAAAATTGAAGGAATATTTAAAAAGTATTATAAAAACGGAAATCTCCAAGAGGAAGTTACCTTCGTAAATGATTTAGAAAATGGTCCCTTTATTGAGTATTATGAAAATGGCACAATTAAGTGGAAAGGGCAATACTTAAATGGTGATAATGAGTTTGGTATAATTGAGCAATTTGATGAATCAGGCCAATTAATTAAAAAACTAGAATGTGACAGTACCAAAATTTGCAAAACAATTTGGTCATTAGAAAAAAGCGACACTTTAGAATGAGGTTAAAATTTGTATTATTAATTGCATTAATTTCCAATCAACTTTCTTCTCAGATAGGTGGGAGATATGTTTATGAATTTTTAGGCTTACCCCCTTCTGCAAGAGTCTCAGCATTAGGAGGTTCATTGATATCGGTTAGTGATGATGATATTAATCTGGCTATGTCCAATCCTGCATCTCTTAATGTTAATACAGATAATAGTATTTCATTTAGCCACAACTTTCATTTCGCAGGTATAGGCAATGGACATGCTGCCTTTGGGAAAGCTATAAAAAAATGGGGTATAAGTAGTCAGATTGCTGTGAGTTATATCGATTATGGCGACTTTGTATTAGCAGATGTTTATGGCAATAATCAAGGCAACTTTACTGGAAGAGAAAACACCATTATCATTGGTGCTTCAAAGAGATTAAATGAAAAAATCACATTAGGAGCTAATCTTAAAGGTGTTTTTGGAAAATACGCATCTTATGGTAGCACAGGCATCGCAGCAGATTTTGGGATCAACTACGATTATAAACCAAACAAACTTATATTCTCTTTTGTAGTGAAGAATCTTGGGACAGAGATAAGCACATACAGAGACAATAGGCACTTGGCACCATTAGATATACAATTGGGATTTTCAAATAGATTAAAATATTTACCATTTAGATTTTCTATTATTGCTCATCAACTCCAACAATGGAGCATTAGATACGATGATCCCAATGTAGCCCAAAACACAAATATTTTTGGAGAAACCTCAGAAACAAGCAATTTCAAAAAAGGAGTAGATAACTTGTTTCGTCATTTAATATTTAATGGTGAGTTTCTCCTAGGTAGAAAAGAAAATTTAAGGTTAAGGATTGGATATAATCATCTACGAAGAAAAGAACTTTCGCTTTCAGAATTTAGAAGCTTATCAGGTTTTAGTCTGGGTTTTGGAATTAAAGTAAGTAAGTTCAGATTAGATTATGGAGTTGGTTACCACCATTTAGCAGGAGCGTCCAATCACATGACTATCTCTACTAATCTCAATAGCTTTAATAAAAAAATAATTAAAGAGGAGTAAGAAAATTCCTATGATTCTATATCTGATTCAATTAACTTTTACTTAGTCAACACTTTCCTTATCCAATTAGGTATTACTATAGCTCCAAGTAAAAGATATGGGTAGTAAGATATTAATCGCCAAATCAGGGCAACTAAGGTTGCTATGCCTAATGGTATATAATCACTAAAGAATCCTCCAAAAAGATACTCCGCTAATCCTGCACCACCCGGAGTTGGCAAAAATGCTGTTACAACATGCATGGTCTCTCCTCTAGCATATATTATTAACTGGTCAATTGCACCAGTACCTGTCATACTAACCAAAGCTAATATAATAAAATTAATCGCCAAAAACCTTGACATCCATGCTACAGATGTTGCCCCAAATGCTTGCAAATGAAACTTCCATGGTTTGCTTTGCAGCTCTTTCGATGATACCACCACATCCATAGCTGTTTGTCTTAAATTGGTTTTAAACCTCTTTAAAAATGGTATTTTAGAAATTAATAACAATAACCTTTTAGTGGCATTTGGGTTGATAAATAATCCATAAAAAAACAAAGCTCCATAAGCTACCATCACTAATAAGACTGTGAGGAATGTTAGTCCATATCCATCAAACATATCTGATGCCGCATCCATCCCCGGTCGTATCATTACAGCACCTAGTATTATATAGAGTATAGGTAAAGACACTACAAAAAACAAAGTATCTAAAACCATGCTATATAAAACCACAGCTACAGTTTTCGCACCTGACAGTTTCTCTTGGGCTAATAGTAACAAAGCCACACCTGAACCTCCAACACTTGTAGGTGATACGGCAGAAGCAAATTCCCAGATTACTATCAATTCCATGGATTTCCAAAAGCCAAAGGCCTTACTAGTCATCACCCTTAACCTTATTGAATAGAATACATGTCTAATTACATACATTAATATGGCCATCAAAATCCAACCTATTGTAGCAAACTTAGAATCTATATTTGAAAGCTCATTAAGGTCGAGCTGCCTATACATCATATACCCGACAGCACCTAGACCAATTAGAGTAGGTATTATAATCTTTGATAATTTTACTGAATCTAGTAATGAATCATTACTGTTGTCATTATGCTTAATAGACAAATTGGTATAGTATTGTAATAGGTGATATAATTAAAATTTTACAAAAGTACGATCATTAAAACACTTATTCTTACTTTAGGTTTAGCCTTTACTATTTATTCACAATAAATTATATAATGTCAATAGAATTTTAGCTGAGAACTTAAAATCGTGCTAGCCACAACATCTCTCAAAGAATCTGTGATATGATAAATCAATAAATGAGCTCAACTTATTCCTAAGCTACTTTTCATGATTTTTCGGTTATAATATAAAAAATCTATCGCAGAATAAATGGAGATAATAGCCAACCACATGACAAGACCATTAATCACATATTGGATAGTAATCTTATCTACATACAGCATCAACTCTTTAGTGTATATCAATGTAATATAGATAATTACCAGCACAATGACTTGTGAAAAAGTCTTAACTTTTCCTGAATACCGAGATGCCATGACTACTTTGTTAGAAACAACCAGCCTTAATATTGTTAGTAAAATTTCTCTAAAAAAAATCAAAATTGTCAAAACAAGAGGCACAATACCTTGAACTGCAAAAACAAGTAACACCCCTAAAATCAAAACTTTATCTGCTATTGGATCCATCAGTTTACCAAAAGATGAAACAATTTTCCATTTTCTAGCAAGATAACCATCAAAATAGTCGGTTGCAGAAGCGATACAAAACAAAACAAGTGAAATTGTTAATGATCTTATGTCTTGATAAAATGCATAGTATGAGCACAAAAATGCAAGCAGTATTCGCATGATTGTAAGTACATTAGGTAACTGTCTCTTTAGCTCACTCATTATGGAGAATTACATATTATTTATCGAACGTTTAAAACTAAATAAAGATTTCAATTTTTTAATTTAATACTTCTGCAGAAGTCTGAATATTGGGTCTAAAGTATTCTACTACCTTTTCTGTTAAGTAATTTTCTTGACCTTCAAGACCTTCAAGATCAAAATTCTTTAGCTTTTTATAATGAGGCCATCCATCATGATCTCTACCAACGTATTCATAATAACCATCTGACTCAAGTAAAGCACAAACAGCTATATGCATGAGATCCTGCTTTTCCTCTTTTGTAAACCCTTCGTCCGACCATCTACCCAATTCTTGAATTCCAACTAAAAAAAGTATTGACTGAAGATCTGGTAATTTGTCTTTGCCCATGGTCCTTGCTACATAAGTACGAACCTGTAGCCACTCAAAATCTTTTTGCCAATCTTTCATTTTATATTTTAATATCTATTTAAAGTAATCCTATTACATGTTCCTACGGTACTGTCCCCCAACTTCATATAATGCTTGTGTAACTTGACCTAGCGAACATTTCTTGACTGCTTCAATCAGAAGATCAAATAGGTTCTCATTTTTCACTGCCGCCTCTTGTAATCTTTTAAGAATACCTTCAGATGAACCCTTATTAGCATCTTTCAAATTGTTAAGGGTTTTTATTTGATCTTCTTTCTCTTTTTCTTCAGCTCTTATCACTTCTCCTGGTAATACAGTTGGTGATCCATCTTTTGATAAAAAAGTATTCACTCCAATGATTGGCATTGTACCGTCGTGCTTTTGCATTTCATAATATAGCGACTCTTCTTGTATTTTACCACGTTGATACATCGTTTCCATTGCCCCTAAGACTCCACCTCTTTCTGTAAGCCTGTCAAATTCAGTTAAGACTGCTTCCTCCACCAAATCAGTTAGTTCTTCAATAATAAACGCCCCTTGTAATGGGTTTTCATTTTTAGCCAAGCCTAATTCATGGTTGATAATTAACTGTATCGCCATAGCTCTTCTTACACTCTCTTCTGTCGGAGTAGTTATTGCTTCATCATATGCATTAGTATGTAATGAGTTACAGTTATCATAGATAGCATATAGTGCTTGCAATGTTGTCCTTATATCATTAAAAGATATCTCCTGAGCATGTAATGACCTTCCAGAGGTCTGTATGTGATACTTCAACATTTGAGAACGCTCAGACCCCTTATATATTGATTTAATAGCCTTAGACCAAATCTTTCTGGCTACTCGTCCAATGACAGCATATTCTGGATCTATTCCATTCGAAAAAAAGAAAGACAAATTAGGTGCAAAATCATCTATTTTCATTCCCCTTGACAAGTAGTATTCTACAAAAGTAAACCCATTGGCTAGAGTAAATGCTAACTGTGTTATTGGGTTTGCACCTGCCTCCGCTATATGATATCCTGATATAGAAACTGAGTAGAAATTCCTTATCTTATGATCAATAAAATATTCTTGTACATCTCCCATTAACCGTAAAGAAAATTCCGTAGAAAATATACAAGTATTCTGTGCTTGATCTTCTTTTAAAATATCTGCTTGTACTGTACCTCTGACAGAAGATAAAGCAATTGCTTTTTGTACTAAATATACACTTGAGTCTAAAACTTCATCTCCAGTAATACCCAATAACATTAACCCCAAGCCATTATTGCCTTTAGGTAATTCACCAATATATTTTGGTCTTTTTAAACCTTGATCTCCATATTTAGCTTGTAGCACTTTTTCAACTTTTGCTTCTAATCCATTTTCTTTTATGTATTTCTCACATTGCTGATCTATAGCGGCATTCATAAAAAAAGCACAAACGGTTGCTGCAGGGCCATTGATCGTCATAGAAACCGATGTGTAAGGATTGCAGAGATCAAATCCAGAGTATAATTTTTTCGCATCATCTAAACAACAAACACTCACTCCAGAATTACCAATTTTACCATAAATATCAGGCCTATGGTCTGGGTCCTCTCCGTAAAGAGTAACTGAATCAAAAGCTGTTGATAGCCTTTTAGCAGGAAGTCCAAGTGAGACATAATGGAATCTTTTATTTGTCCTTTCTGGACCTCCTTCCCCTGCAAACATTCTAGTAGGGTCTTCACCTTTCCTTTTAAATGGGAATACTCCAGCAGTATATGGGAACTCACCAGGTACATTTTCTTGCATAAACCACCTAAGTAAATCTCCACGATCTCTAAATTTAGGCAAAGAAACTCTAGGTATCTTGCTCCCTGAAAGTGACGTGGTGTTGGTTGGGACTCTTATCTCCTTCCCTCTAACTTTATATACAAACTCATCACCTCTATAATTCTTTGCTTTTTCCTCCCATCCATCTAACAGCCGCTGGCTCTCCCCTGATAAATCTTGTTTGAATACTTCAATTTGTTTATCTAATTCTGTTGCATCGCTTACATATTCCTTTGCTTTTTCCAATGCTTGAAGTGAGGAAGCAAGGTCTGCCTGCTCCAATACCCACTCATTGTATTTACGATTATCTTCAGCAATCTCTGATAAATATCTTATTCGATTAGGAGGTATAATATACACTTTTTCACTTTCCCCTACCTCATCCAGATACAAGTTAGTACTAAAATTTTGTCCACTTTTTTCAGAAATGAGTCTTATTATATGCGCAAATAATTTATTGGTTCCTGGATCATTAAACTGAGATGCAATTGTCCCATAAACTGGCATAGTATCAGGATTATCATGCCATAGATCATTGTTGCGTTGATATTGTTTTTTAACATCTCGGAGTGCATCAAGTGCTCCTCTTTTGTCAAACTTGTTTACAGCTATTACATCTGCAAAGTCAAGCATATCTATTTTTTCCAACTGAGACGCAGCACCATATTCCGGAGTCATTACATATAGTGACACATCAGAATGATCCACTATTTCAGTATCACTTTGACCAATTCCAGATGTTTCTAATATAATAAGATCAAATCCTGCTACTTTCATTACATTGACAGCTCCTTGGACATGTTTTGATAAAGCCAAATTAGACTGCCTAGTTGCGAGTGATCGCATATACACTCTGTCACCACTTATACTATTCATTCTTATTCTATCCCCAAGCAATGCCCCTCCTGTCTTTCTTTTGGATGGATCTACAGATATAATCGCAATCTTTTTATCCTTGAATGAGAGCAAAAATCGCCTGACCAGCTCATCAACCATACTAGACTTTCCCGCCCCGCCAGTTCCAGTGATACCCAAAACAGGAATCACTTTTTTACTTGCTTCACGATCGAGTTTTTCTATAACCTCTTTATGATTATCTTGATAATTTTCAATTGCTGTAACAACTCTTGCAACACTTGTCAAATGGTCAGTGTCTAAATGACCCAATTCTCCATTAAGAGTCTCACCAAGAGGATAATCACATTTTACTAAAACATCATTTATCATCCCTTGAAGACCCATATGCCTTCCATCATCTGGGGAATATATTTTAGATATGCCATAGGCTTCTAGTTCTTTAATCTCACTCGGTAAAATAGTACCGCCACCGCCACCAAATATCTTTATATGACCTGCTCCCTTTTCTTGCAAAAGGTCAAAAATGTATTTGAAAAATTCGTTATGACCTCCTTGATATGAAGTGATTGCAATGCCCTGTACATCTTCCTGAATTGCTGTATCTACAATCTCTTTTGCAGATCTATTATGGCCTAGGTGAATAATCTCAGCACCAGATCGTTGCATGATCCTCCTCATAATATTGATAGCAGCATCATGCCCATCAAATAATGAGGCCGCTGTTACCAATCTAATCTTATATTTTGGTTCGTATATCGTTGTATCCATGCTTGACTCGTCTTTCCGTTTATTAATACACTTCGTGTAATATTTTCTCAAATTCACTCATTATCATGGCCGTCGCTCCCCATAACTTGTAATCGCCTAAATTGTAATATGGCACATCTTCTATTGTCACACCTCTAATAACCATGCTTTCTGATTTCTTGTTTTTATCTTTCAAAAAATGTTCTAGAGGCAACTGAATGATTGATTTTACTTCTGATGGTTGTGGCGAAAATGTTGGTTCGACTCCGGCGAAACCTACGAATGGATAAATCAAGTAATCACTAATGTGTACATATAAGGATGATAGTTCTCCAACAAGACCTATTTCTTCATTATTAATTCCAATTTCTTCTTGCAACTCTCTTAAAGCACAGTCAGCATAAGTATCATCGGTTTCTTCTAATCTGCCGCCAGGTAAACTAATTTGGCCTGAGTGTGGATCATTTGGGTTATCTGAAGTTCTTTCGATTAAAGCAATGTGCCAGTCATCATCTTTTGGGAAAATTAATGCCATTACACAGGCAATTTTTGAAGTGTCTGTGGGTTCAAGATGATCTTCTCTCCCTCTCGGGGCCATGAGTAACTGAGCTTCAAGACCAGGTAAATCTTCTTCTAATCTTCTTTCTAATCGCTCAATAAAGTCTATATCCATTAAGTAGGCTTTTCTGATTGTCTTACAAAGGTAACAATCTATGATAATATAACAGTAAATCGTGTAACACTAACTAAGTATTTTCATTTTACTTTCTAAATAATTTAAAATGTGATACATTCTGTTGTAACATAATTTTTATGCTCATTTAAATGAAAGAGATTCATATTAATAATTTCAATATGAATCTCTTAAAACAAAACACTTGAAAACAATTATTACTTTTTATAGTAAATTTATTCTATCTACTTGCAATACATTATTTAATCTTAAATATTGAGAACTCAACACTATTAACCTTTCTTCAATATATACCTAAAACCTAAGTAAATATTACGCCCAAATATTGGGCCCCAAACCATAGAAGCATCAAAGTACTCACCATTTGGATTGTCAGCTGATACAATTGGGTTAAGTTGTCTGAAATTGGCCAAATTTTCACCTCCTAAATAAAACTCAAGTTTATCATTTATTTCTTTGCTAACCTGAGCATTATGCATCCAATATGAAGGAGACTCTGCATCCAATCTATATGCTTCTGGAGAAGATTCAGTATTTGGTAGCCTTTTGGGTCCAATTAGGTTTACTGTATAATCAAATTTCCATTTATTTTTAGTCTCATATGCTAAATTGACAAATGCTCTGTGTTTTGAGGTAAGTGGCTTCCATTGTAACTTATTATTTAAGGTAGTATTTACAATATTATATCGATAAGCTAACCTAACGTCAAATCCTTCAAATAGTGTTAAATCTAATTGTGATTGGATACTATGGGAATATGACTTACCGTCTAAATTATAGATGTGAAATTCCTTTGGATTTTGATCGTAATCTACCACTACTTGATTTGTGAAATTGGTATAATAATAATCAAAACTCAAAGTTTGTAACTTTCCTTTGACATCCAAAAGGTAAGTATAATTCAACCCAGTATTCCAAGCAACTTCGGCATCAAGCCCATAAGGATTACCATTTTCTCTTGGTGTAATATGCCATGTTCTGTTAGTTGCCATCGCTTTTACATTTTCAGCAAAAATATTAGCTGTTCTTTGCCCTCTTCCACCAATTGCTCTAAACACATGGTTTTCATTTGGAGCATATCTCATATGCAATCTTGGTGTTGCAAAAAAGCCATAATAATTATTATAATCTCCTCTCATACCCAATACTAAATCAAATTTTTCAAATACAGAATAACTATATTCTGCAAAAACTCCAGGCACATACTCATTCCTTGCATAGGATAAATCACTAAATTGTTCATCATATTGTTCCCCTTGAAAACTTGCTCCAACTACCATCTTATTATTGGTGTCTCCTAAGATTGTAGAATATATCAAATTAGCATACAACATCTTTTGTGTTCCATCATATCGACGTTTTCCATAGTTTGATTTTAAGTCATGTAGTGTCCCTGACAACATAAACCCAAGGCTAGCATAGGGTCTATCTTCAAACACTACGCCTCTTTTTAACCAGATCTCATGTCGACTCACATCATTGTTAGCAGTCCATTGATCCAACTCATTAGTAATTCCTTTTACTGTTCCAGATGATCTTCCTGTAAATGTTGATTTAAATCCTAATTGTGCTTCATGTCCATTGTTGCCTTCATATTTCCATCTGTTACCAACTATTAAAGATTTTGAGGTAGGGTTGTCAACAAAATTATCATGATTAACATCAGTTTCAACAGTCCTTGCGTTGCCATGCAGCAAGATAGCAGAACTAAGCTTTTCTGTTACATCAAATGTAGAAACCACATTAGCCTCAACTCTTCCATTTAGGTTTCCGTAGCCATTTATATGTAATTTTTCTTCGTCTGAAGGCTTTTTAAGTTCTACATTAATTTGACCAGCTACACTCTCAAAGCCATTAATTACAGATCCTGTACCAAAATTCATCTGTATACTTTCTATCCACGGTCCCGGAATATATGTAAATCCATCCAAGGCACTTAATCCTCTGATATCAGGCATCCCTTCTCTTGTAATCTGGACATACGGGCCAGCCAATCCCAGCATCTCAATTTGTTTTGTACCTGTTACAGCATCAGTAAAAGCTACATCTACTGAAGGGTTTGTTTCAAAACTCTCTGACAAATTACAACATGCGGCTTTTGTCAATTCCTTTCTAGATATATTTTTAACTTTTATTGGGTCGAGAAATGAAAACTCAGTAGCTCCTTTCTTGTAAACTACTTCAATTGCATCCAGCAAGAGGCTGTTATTTAATATAATATCTACCGTACCAGCTTTTTCTATAATTATTGTATCTGATTGAAGACCTACATAACTGATTATCAACTTATTAGTTGATGTATTCATTTGTATTTTAAAATCTCCATCTAAGCCAGTAACTGTACCATCATTGCCACCTAACCAATAAACATTAGCACCGATCACTGACTGAAGATCATCATCTTCCTTTTCAAAAACCATACCTATCAACTCTCCCATCTCTACCGCTCTATATTGACAACAAAGGGGTAGAGTATTATAAACTGATACATTTGCTTTCATCTTATCCGTATCATGACCTACAGCAGCTATATTTTTATGTAATTCATCTAAATTAAACAATCCATTATTGTATGTGACTGTTAATTCATTAGTTTCTAATTCAAACGATGCAGTATTAACACCAATAGTACCTAAAGCAGTGTCTTCGATCCTATCCTTGCACATCCCACATTCCCCTGAAACTATAATAGTGGCAGTCTGTCCTTGTGTGAAACCACTTGACAATATTATTAATATTCC
>JBBKVK010000020.1:0-8242 GCA_037968395.1 Saprospiraceae bacterium
TTACCAATCTGATGAAAAAAATCTTATCTACAACTTTACTACTATTAATGGCTTGGTTTTCCATAGGGCAAAACGTCATAGTCGAGGATTTTACAAGAGAAATCAAGATCAACCCACAGCTTGAGTTGTCAAAAATTAATAACAATAGAAATCAAATTCTATTAAAAATAGATGACAACCACTCTTATCAATTTGCCTTTAAGGAAAATAATATTTTAAGTGATGAACTCAAACGAGAAATCACCGGGATTAAAACCTATGATGTTTTTAAAGATAATAAATACGTAGGTACTTATACCTGGTCTGAGTATGGTATCTGGTACTACCTTATAATTGACGGAAAACAAATTGCAGTTTTTCCAGAACTAAATAAAAAAGATGGTACTCACTATGTTGAATATGGCTCTAAGAAAATAAAAGGTGCTGTATGTGGTTTAAATGAAAATTTAGAAACGGATGAGCGAAACAAACCTAAAACATATACTCCGAGCCAGGCTAGGGACTTAACAGCTACTTTTGGTGAAGAACTCAGAGAATATAGGATTTATTTTGCAACAACAGGCGAATTTTATGAATTGAATGGTAATAGTTCTGGATCAGTTAATGCAGTTATAATGTCAACTGTGCAAGGTCTAAATGTTGTATATCAAAATGAACTTTCTGTTAAATTTATAATTGCAGGTCAAAGAGTTTATACTGATTCTGGGACTGATCCATTTATTCCGGATAATGGATCGCGGACGGAACAGGCAGGTACAGTAATACATGGGTTGATTAGCCCTAACAGGTACGATATAGGTCACGTTTTACATAAATCAGCTTCTGGAATGGACGATGGTTGGGGTAGCGGTGGAGTAGCTCAACTTAGATCGGTATGCAATGATAATGTTAATAATGATAAAATTGCAAAAGCATCAGCATGGTCTGGATCATATAGTAATAGTGGATTTTCTTGGATTGGCCTTATCGGTCATGAAATTGGACACCAGTATGGTGCTGAACACACTTTTAACGGAATTGGCGGGTCTTGTACAGATAATATATCTACAACGACTGCATATGAGATTGGCAGTGGGACTACTATAATGTCTTATAATGGGATTTGTGATGCAGATCAAAACATTCCACAATCAGGAGCTGCTGACAATTATTTTCATGCTAATTCATTGCTTCAAATGATTGATCATATTACTGGGTCAGGAGATTGTGCAGCTAAAGTACCTGCAACAAATACACCACCTGAAATTACAACTAACCCATGTAATGCAATCTATAATATACCAAAATCTACACCTTTTTATATAAGGTCAATGGCAACTGATGCCGAAGGTGATTACCTAACCTATTCATGGGATCAATTTGATGAAGATGGAGCTGGCACGCCAACTCAAGGTGTCATAGGTACTGCAGCTGGTGGTAGAACTAATACCCCAGTATTCAGAAGTTTTCCGCCTCATCCCGAGAATTACCGATATTTTCCAGCTATTAGTACTGTAATCAATGGTAATAAGAGTGACCCTTTTGATGTACTGCCATCAGTTGCTCGTAATGTTAACATGAAGCTAGTCGTTAGAGATAATCATATTGATGGAGGTGCAATTGATATCGAAGATGTTCAATTTAGTTTCAGTAATACTGGACCTTTAATTGTAGGAGCTCAACCTACTTGGATGACTGGTGAACAGGCTACTATCAATTGGACTATAGGTGCAAGTGATAATCTTTGCCAAAAAGCAGATGTCTCATTGTCAATTGACGGAGGGCTGACTTTCCCATATTTATTAGCAAATGACGTACCTTATAATGTAGGATCAATTACAGTGCCTATCAAAGGATTATATCCTAATACGTCAAACGCCAGAATTAGAGTAGCATGTGATGATTACGAATGTTTCTTTTTTTATGATATTTCTGACAATAAATTTAGTGTTATATCTAATTGTGAAGCCCCAACGAGCTTCATTTGCCCAGCAGAAGATAAAATGTTTGATGCAGGTGATCAAGGTTTAAACATGGTAAATACTAGTATTATATTAGGTGATAAGATTACTACAATCCAAAAAAACATTTCAGGTAGTAGTCCATCAACAGATATAGTTACTTATGATGTGAATGGAACTTCTTGTAAAGTAGTTGTTAAAAGCAGGTCAGCGGAGTCAGAAATTATACAAGTAGATGAAGTTGGTACTTATGTATTTAATGTGGATGTTGGGTTTAATGATGGATTTGGTTTTGTTTCAATTTTTACAGAAAACAATTATAATCCAAGCAACAGCTGCCCTTCGTTTGTATCTTCGTCAGGTACTTGGTCAGGCAATACAACAAGTGTAAGTGCCTCAGGAAATTTAACAGCTGATTTGTTGCCATGCACAAAGTATAGACTTGTATTTTATAATTATACAGGGCCAACTACGAAGATTACGGATATATCAGGACCGGGAAATGTTATTGTAGAAGAAATAATGGCTGATCCAAATTTTACTCAATCATATTTAGTGGTTAATAACGAAACAAATATAATTGATTTCATTAGTATGGATCCAGATTTTACATCATTACCAGGTGGTAGTTACACGGTGTATGCAATGAGCTATAAAAGTGGAGGCCCTACACCTCCCAATATTACAGATTTATTAGACTATTTAGGTCAAGAGTTTAATGCATTTTACATAGATGGAGACTGTTTTTTAAATTCAGCAAATTCTTTTAATCTAGAAATCGCAGGAAATTGCCTAATTACAAGTGTTGTACCTGGTACATCGGGCAATTGTGACCCAATGGATAATACATTTCCTCAAGTATTGGTAATTTCCTATGATGTAACACCAACGTCTGGAGAATTGTCTTCAAATGGCCAAACCTTTCCTATTACCACTTCTCCTCAAACGATAACAGTTAGATTACCTTCCACTGGAAGTTTATATACAGGAGAGGTATTTTTTACGGATGAACCAAATTGTAAAGTAGAATTCGAAGTGCAAGCTAAGGATAATTGTTGCCCATATGAGTTAGAATTAGGAGATACAACTACAATTTGTACTGGTGAAACATTTGACATTGATGCAGGAGATGGAGGCATTGGTGGTAGTTATGAATGGTATCAAGGTAATGTAAAGTTAAATGAAACAGGACGAGTATTAACAGTAGATAAAAGTGGTACTTATAGGGTAGTCGTAACTAGTGCCATTGGTTGTGCTAGAGAAGATGATAAAGTTGTAGAATTACAACCTATCCCTACATTGCTTCCTATTGATGATAAGACCATATGTGATGGAACAAACACTTTACTAATAGCCACAACTAATGGCCCATTTGTTAGGTGGTCGCAAGGAGGTCAAATTGTCCAAGATGGTACTGTTAAAACGTTAATGGTAAACACAGGAGGTCCAGTGCTTGTTGAAGCTTATTTTGATCCCCAATGTGTGGTATCAGTTACAGTAATGATTACAGCAAATCCTTCTCCAAAACCAGATTTAGGGGATGATGTCTTTCTATGTGAAGGAGAAATGCAGATATTAGATGGATCATCAAATGGAACTAGTTTCAAGTGGTTTAAAAATAACATTGCAATTCCAACGGAGACTACACCTTTCTTGACAGTAGATCAGAGCGGAACGTATAAAATAGAGGTAACTAACGATGGTGACTGCAAAGGCACGGATATCGTAGAAGTAACTGTAGAAGGTGTACCTACACTATCAGTTTCTGATGATGTGACAATTTGTGATGGTGAAGCGACAAATCTTATGGCCACCACTCAAGCATCTTTAATTAAATGGTATGTAAATGATGTCTTAGTCCAATCTGGGCCATTGACAACTTATATTATGAGCACAGGGGGTACAGTGAAAGTAGTAGCTGGAAACTCTGAAGCTTGTGCTTTAGAAGAAACAATAATAGTTACAGCTAATGTTTCACCAAAGCCTAAACTAGGATTTGACATTGATGTTTGTGAAGATGAAATAGTAAGATTAAGTGGTAAGACAGTAGGTCAAACGTATGACTGGTTTAAAGATGGCATTCAAATAATGGCTGCCGATTCATTCATTTTTGTACAAGAAACTGGTACTTATAAACTGGAAGTTACAAATGTAGGAGGATGTACAGGAACTGATGTGATTGATGTAGAATTTTTCATTCTTCCAGTGATTGAAGCTGGTGTGGATATTAATTATTGTGAAGGCACGAAAGCCCAAATTAATGCGAGCTCAACCAGTGTAGAATACTTTTGGTATAAAGATGGTCAGCCATACTCTGCAATTGATCTATCATTTGAAACCACTGAACCTGGGACATATGTATTAGAGGCAAGAAACCAAGCAGACTGTGCAGTTTTTGATACCATCGTGGTGACTGAGATACCCAGACCTTTAGTAGAGTTAGGTGATGATAGATTAGGGTGTATTGGAGATCAGATTAAACTGACAGGACCTACAGGTGATTACTCTTATCAGTGGTTTAGAAATGCAAGCCAAGTAGCAACTACTAAAGATTTAGATGTTACCCAAAATGGTTTGTATGTACTAATTGTGACAGATATGAACAACTGTTCAGCAGAAGATAACACGAACATTACCTTTGAAGCAGGGCCTACATTGTCTATTAATGAGACAATGGTAGAAATATGTGAAGGGGCAGAGTTTACAGCAACTGTAACTACTAATGCACCCGAAATACAATGGTACAAGGATGGTTTACCTATTAACGGTGCTGTAGGATTAACATTAAAGATTTCTACCTCTGGTAATTATAGAGCTCAGGCAGAAGGAGCAGGGGGTTGCATAGTGACAGAAGAAGTTGAGGTAGTAGTAAATGCATTACCTAATGTCAATTTAGATCCAACTATGATCGATTGTGAAGGGGAGACAATTACACTTACTTCAAATGTAATGGGTTCTACATATTCTTGGGTATTAAATGGAAATCAGATTTCTAGCATGCAAACGGTAGACGTTACACAAGCTGGTAATTATACCTTAATCGTTACAAACCAAAAAGGATGCTCTGCTTCAGATGTTACAGCAGTTTCTTATGTACCACTTCCTAACTTAACTTTAGATGCAACAGCCTCTTTTTGTGAAGGAGAATCAATAACCGTGACAGCAGTGTCAAATGGGGGCACTTTCCAATGGTCATTAGATGGTAGTCCTGTATCTGGCGCAACGTCAAAAACAATAAGTATCAATAAAGCTGGGACTTATGAATTAAAAGCTACTGGACAAGGCAGCTGTGCTAATAGTAAATCAATTATTGTTACATCGGTTAAAGCACCTACAGTAGATTTAGGTACTGACGTCATTTTGTGCCCAGGTGAAGTGGTTACACTGAATGCTGGCCCAAACACTGGAAGTTCATTCCTTTGGAGTACAGGAGAGCTGACCGCATCAATTCAAGTGATGAACGATAATGTAACCACTAAGTCAGTTACAAATTACTCAGTAGTAGTAACAAATACCTCTGATTGTAGCACAACTGATATGGTGTCAGTGACTCTATTACCTATAATCGTTGCAAATATCACTAGTGCCAACGATGGTATTTGTGATGGAGATTCATTGATACTTATGGCAAGTGGGGGTGAGCAATACCAATGGAACGGTCCTCAAGGTACTTTTGAAGTGATTAATGATGTGACCATTAAGGTATTCCCTAGTGTAGCCTCAGATTACTCAGTAGTAGTTAGCGATCAATGCCCAAATAATGAAGACAATGCTTCAATTAATATTGAAGTATTTGTACCAGGCATAGTATCTGCTGGTAATGATACTTGTGTACTCATTGGGCGATCAATTAAACTTAATGCAAGTGGTGGAATAGCATATAAATGGGAAGATGACAATACTATAGTTGGGTCATTAACTACAGCTAAACCGGAAGTCAAACCTTCTGTTGAAACAACCTATAAAGTTATAATTACAGATAGTAATGGATGTAAGCAGTCTGATGAAGTAACAATTTGCATTATATTAGACCCTCTTTCCATATTTAAATCAGTGACATCTATTACACCTAATGGTGATGGATATAACGATGAATTGGAGTTCCCTGGATTAGAAGCTTTTGCTGATAACAAATTAGTAATTTACAATAGATGGGGTAATCTGATTTACGAAAAATCTGGGTACCAACAAGATGGATTTTTATTTGATGGTACTAGGAATGGAGAGATGTTACCTCCAGATACTTATTACTATGTATTGACTTTTGATGAGTTTGAAATCAAGGAGACTTTAACTATCTTAAGAAGTAAGTAATCATCAATCTAAAAGAAAATAACATGAAAAATATAAAGAATTTAATATTTGTAATAGCTATATTTTTAACGATAGGTGTTTCAGCGCAGCAGACTCCACAAACTTCATTCTTTACACAAAGTAGAGCATTTTGGAATCCTGCTTATACAGGTTTTGGAGATAAGTTGGCTTTTAATGCTTTTGTGAGACAACAATGGTTAGGGTTTGGGGGACAAGCTCCTAGGACTATTCTTATGGATTTTCAATATCCATTTGTGAATTACAATATGGCAGCTTCAGGTGCACTACAATATGATCAGACTGGACCTGTGAGTAAAAAAGGGATAAATTTTAATTATGCGTACCATATTAAAGATTTAGGACAAAACAATGGTCAATTGAGTTTGGGAGTCACAGCAGGAGCCCAACAATATGTATTTGACCCATCAGATGAGGTAGTTAACAATGAGGGAGACCCTTTATTATCGGGCGGCTCTCAGACAAGTTTCTTCCCAAATGTGGGCGGGGGATTGTTCTATATCAGTAGTATGGATCAGTATAAGAATAATACAAATTTCTTTTTTGGGGCTAGCTTTGTACAAGGATATCAGACGAATGTATTACTTGATCAATTAAACCAAAAGAGAGTGTCACAAATAGTATTTGATTTGGGGTCTAAGATCTATGGATACGATTATTCTATCGAACCAATAGTGAGTGTTAACTTTTCAAAGCCAGAAATTATTGATGTACTTGCAGGCTTGACTTTTGAAATGAAGGATAAGTTTTGGGCTGGAATAGGATACTCAAGTGTCCAAGAATTCACAATACAAGGAGGCTATATTTTTGAAGAAATAGCAGGCAGAGATACAAGGTTAAAAGTAGGAATGTTAGCAAACATTGGTCTTGGAGATAAATTAAGTACTTTTGGACCAGGCGCTGAGCTGTTTTTTAGATATGAATTAGATATGGACTAAGGTTTGATGTTAGATTTCTTTTTTAGTAATTAATGTACGTTTATTTAAAAAGTTGAATGTTTAATTTTCATACGAACAAAGACCATTATTTTGGCATGCAAAAATGGGTAACTACCGAATATGTAATTCCTTACCTTGCTGATGTAATAGATTTAAATGGTAAGTTAGACATTCTTGAGGTTGGATGTGGTGAGGCAGGAGTATTAGCCTCATTTTTAGAAAAAGGATATAATGGAGTAGGTATAGAATTGTCGCCTCATCGAGCGGAGACAGCTAGAGCATATCTAAAAGAAGCCATTGATGCGGGTAAGGCCTCTATTTTGAATGAAAATATATATGATGTTGATCCACAGAAAAACCCACATCTTAGATTTGATGCCATTGTATTAAAGGATGTCATTGAGCACATCCCCAATCAAGAGAAATTCATTCCAGTTTTAAAACAATTTCTTAAGAAAGATGGAGTAATCTTTTTTGGATACCCGCCTTGGTGGATGCCTTTTGGAGGGCACCAGCAGATTTGTAAAAGCAAGTTCCTTTCTCTATTGCCTTGGTTTCATTTATTACCTAGGAGCATGTATAAAGGTGTACTTAATCTATTTAACGAACCTAAGCCTATCGTCGATGAATTAATGGACATTAAGTCTACGGGCATTACGATCGAGCGATTGAAAAGGATCCTTAAAAAAGAAAAATATAAAGTTGTAAAGGAAGACCTTTGGTTGATTAACCCCATTTATACCAAAAAATTTGGCTTCAAGCCAGTTAAGCAATTTGTAAACATTCCATATTTGAGAAACATAATCAGTACATGTCAGTATATAGTGTTTAAAGCAGAGTAATAGTAGGTTAAAATGTTAAAGTTTAGAATATAGTGGTAAAAAATGTAGGCTAATAGCAAATTATATTTTATATTTGGTAATATATTTAACCTAAACAAAAATTAACACTATGAGACACTCAACACTCAACACTCAACACTCAACACTCAACACTCAACACTCAACACTCAACACTCAACACTCAACACTC
>JBBKVK010000021.1:0-5727 GCA_037968395.1 Saprospiraceae bacterium
ATATTACATTAACAATTATATATTTTAATTATACTTTTCACAAACCAGAATTCACCAAACCAAGTTCCAATAATTTACATACAATTTGAACAGCATTTGTTGCTGCCCCTTTTCTTAAATTATCAGACACAATCCACATATTAAGGGATTTTGGATTTGATTCGTCTCTTCTTAACCTTCCAACGAATACCTCATTCTTTTCACTAGCAAATAGAGGCATTGGGTAAATGTTATTAGAAATATCATCCTGCAATTGAATCCCATCACTGACTTCTAATATGGATCGTACTTCCTCAATGTCAAAATCACTATTAAATTCAACATTCACAGATTCTGAATGGCCTCCAGAAACTGGAATTCTAACAGCAGTAGCAGTTATTCTAATATCAGGTGCATTTAAAATTTTTCGAGTTTCATGAACCAGTTTCATTTCTTCTTTTGTGTAACCATTGTCTGTAAAAACATCACAATGTGGAATCGCATTAGCAAAAATAGGATAATGATAAGCCATTTGGTCTCGATCAAGCTTTTTTCCTAATTTTTCATCATTGTATTGATTAACCGCTTTGACACCAGTCCCTGTAAATGATTGGTAGGTAGAAATTACCAATCGATTTATTGTATATTTTCTATGAAGCGGAGCAAGTGCTAAAACCATCTGAATAGTTGAACAATTAGGGTTAGCAATAATTTTATCTCTTGCAGTAAGATCATTACCATTAATTTCAGGCACTACAAGTTTCTTATTGACGTCCATTCTCCATGCTGACGAATTATCAATGACAAAGGTACCTACATCAGCAAATTTAGGTGCCCACTCTAATGATGTGTTTCCACCTGCTGAAAATATTGCAATATCTGGTTTAAGTTTGATGGCATCTTCCATGCTAATAATCAGATGATCTTGCCCTTTAAAGACAATATTTTTTCCTACAGACCTAGCGCTCGCCACAGGAATATAATGTGAAATAGGAACATTAAATTCTTCTAAAACTTTATTCATCATTGTCCCAACGAGTCCAGTGGCTCCGACAACCGCAACTTTCATATTTTATAAATTAATTAAAAAATGATCTATAGACCATACTTATTTAATTACCTCCCATTGATTATAATACAAATTTGAAGGAATTGATCTAATATTTAATAGTACTTTAATCTAAGGATAAATAAAAATTCTATAATTAAAGTAATTCAAAATGTAGGACAAAGATATAGCTATGCATTATATTTACACTATGAGAATAATAATTTTATATTTTTTAATCAGTATTAATATTCTTCAAGCCCAAATTTTTGAAGATTTTAGCGATGGTGAAATTACAACTAATCCTATTTGGACGGGTCAAATTTCAGATTTTAAAGTAAATGATGAATTTAGGCTACAATTAAACGCTCCTTCTGCTGGTAAAAGTTATATTTCTACTACTGTTGCTTTTCCAGATAGTTTTATTTTTGAAATTGAATTTGAAATGAAATTTAGTCCAAGTGGTAGCAACTTTTTAAGACTATATTTTGAGATGGATACTAATGATTTATTATTTGCCAATGGTTATGTCTTACAAGCTGGTGAAAATGGCAATATTGATGCCTTAGAAATATATAGGATATCAGATGGAATAAAATCTCTGATCGCTAGAGGAAAAGACGGAGCAATATCAGGTAGTGGTCCTTTCGTCAAATTGAAAATTATAAAAAGAGATGGTATTTACAATCTATTTGCAGATATTGATAAATCGGGTACATTCGTACAGCAGATGACTTGGGATGAATTGACAAACTCTCCCGAAGGAACTCAGTTTGGAATTGAATGTACTTATACTTTAACAAGAATTGATAAATTTTATTTTGACAATATAAAAGTAG
This sequence comes from Saprospiraceae bacterium, assembly GCA_037968395.1. GTDB lineage: Bacteria > Bacteroidota > Bacteroidia > Chitinophagales > Saprospiraceae > JADKBO01. The sequence goes on from JBBKVK010000021.1 coordinate 1,867, forward strand.
TTGAATATTCTCCAGATATACTTCCGCCGATAATCACTGAAGTTTTAATTACTGGTGCATCAAATTTAAAGTTAACTTTTAATGAATCAATAAAACAAGAATCTATTGACCTAACTGATTTTGAAGTAAACAATGGAATAGGTCAACCTCTTACTGCCTCTTTAGAGCCGACAAATAATTCAATTATTAATTTATTATTTGATGAATCGTTTATTGGTGGTCTGGATTATACAATTATTTGTAAAGGATTAACAGATTTGTCCGGTAATGAAATAACGGAAATATTAAATTCATTTTACTATATCGAACCTGCCAAATTAAACGATATTAAGCTCTCTGAAATACTATTTAATCCAATAGGATCTGGTTCAGATTTTGTAGAAATCTATAATAATTCAGATAAAATAATTGATCTTTCGGGATTAGTTTTAGGAAATTATTTTAAAAATGAAGAGAAGCTAATTCCAAACATAACCATTGAGCCAAAATCATACATTGCTTTCACAGAGAATAAAGAGAATCTTATTGAAGTGTACCGACCAATATCGCTTGAAACTATTATTGAAATGGACCTTCCTGCGTTTAACAATGACAATGGAAATGTCTATATTAGTAGATTAGGTGAAGATTGGGAGGAGTCATTTGATTATGATGAAAATATTCATAATTCATTACTTGATGATGTTGATGGTATAAGCTTAGAGCGATTAAGTGTTAGAAGTAATGTAAATGATAAAAATAATTGGACATCTTCATCTTCAGTAAATAATTATGCCACACCAGGATATAAGAATTCAAATACTTTAGATGTGATAATTAATAGTGGCTTTACACTAGAAAATTCCAAATTTTCTCCTAATAATGACGGAGTAAACGACCAAATGAGACTATTGTATAAAGTAAAAGACCCTGGAAATATTCTAAATATAGAGATATTTGATAGTAACGGCTTTTTAGTTAAAAACTTAGTCAGAAATCAGTTGCTTGGGACTGAAGGAGTGATCTTATGGGATGGTACTAACAATAGCGGAAATGCATTAAGGTTAGGCATATACATCTTATCAGGAAATACATTTGACCAATCAGGCAAAAAAACATATATAAAGGAAGCAATATCTTTAGTAGATTTTGTGAAATGAAAAACATGATTAATAAAAATATCTTTCAGTATGGATTTCTTCTTTTCATGCTTTCTATTGCATTAGTAATATTAGCTGGACCACAAATTAAGTTCTTCTCAGAATACTTGGTGCACATTATGTTTGCCTTTTTTATTCTTGGACTATTATTTCTTATACTTGATCAAAAAAGGCTACTCATAACTAGCTTTGCCATTTCGGGAATGTTTTGTGTGATATTAAAGAATGAGTCTAATAATGATTTGGTATCTCCTGTTATAAATGATAAACCAAAAATATTTCTTGCTCACTATAATTTATCAAATTTTGATAATCCTTATGAACTAGTAACATCTATCCAACTAGAAAACCCTGATATTGTATCTTTTCAAGAGCTAACCCCTGATTGGTTACAAATACTTGATCAAGCTTTAGAGTATGAGTATAATTACAAAACAACTTTAGTAAGGATTGATCCATTTGGTAAAGCTATTTTCAGTAAATACCCAATATCAAAAGTAGATACACTTAACCTAAATAGCTACCAAGATCTTAAAATTAAATGTAGTATAAAAGGAAATGAATTATTACTCTATTCATCATATATTAATCCTATATTAGACGACATTTCTGCCAGAAATGCTAAAGTGCAATTAGAAAATTTAAGTTCAAGCATTACATCAGTTAGGGCTCCTATTTTAGCATTTGGAGAATACAATATGGTATATTGGTCAAATGAAATAAGCAAGTTTCGCACAGAAACTGGACTTAAGAATTCAAGAAAAGACATAGTTCCTGCTTCGTTTAAATTGCCTTATGAGCACATTTTCTACTCTAATACATTAGAGTGTTTGTCAGAAGGGTCAATTAATAATAAACATAATAAGAAATTAGGCTATAAAGGAGTCTATCAATTTGTAGACTCGGACAATAGTAAAATGCCAAATAAAAAAAATTGAAACTAAAATATGGAATTTAAGCTTTCAAAATTTACTGAACTTACTCCAGATGATTTGTATAATCTATTGCGTTTGCGGTCAGAAATATTTGTTGTAGAACAAAATTGTATATATCAAGATCTTGATGATAAAGATCAGCAATCATATCATTTGCTAGTTTATAAACCATTAAATAATTTAATAGCTTATGCAAGGATCATGGATTGTAATATAAGTTATTCAAATTTTTGTTCAATAGGGAGAGTATTGGTAAAAAAAGAGAATAGAAAAAGTAATTTAGGGACTTTATTAATGGAGAGATCAATAAAAGAGTGTGAAAATCTTTTTGGCCAGATACCGATAAAAATATCGGCTCAGTTCCACTTAAAATTTTTTTATAATCGATTAGGTTTTAAAGAAGAAGGTGAACAGTACCTAGAAGACGACATTCCTCACATTTCAATGATAAGATTAAAAATTAATTAAATTGCAGATACCAGGATTGTATATTCTAAATTCTAAAACAAAAGGAAGAGGAGTCTTTACTGCCAAAAGGATAAAAAAGGGAGATGTTATAGAGGTTTGTCATATTATCGAAATTCCAAAATTAGAGCTGCCCATTATCCACAAAACTGTATTACATGATTATTACTTTATTTGGGGAGAAGAGATGGATAGATGTGCAATAGCACTTGGTTATGGATCCTTATATAATCATGCCTTAAATGGCAATGCAGAATTTATTTTAGATATTGGCCAATCTACTATAGATTTTGTAGCAATAGAAGATATACCTGAAGGAGGAGAAATATTAGTGAATTACCATGGAGAAAATGGAGATGCCTCACCAATTTGGTGGGATCAAAATAACTAGTTAAAAAGTCAAATGTTTACTAGAAACCTAATGCCAATAATTCCTGAATGTGCAATATTCCTAGATAATCACTATTCTCATTTACTATTATTAATTGGGATACTTTATTGTCTTTCATTAGACCAAATGCCTTATTTAATAAATCCTTAGGTTTAATAGTAAAAGGTGATGCCGTCATAATCTGAATTGCATTTATTTTAAATATATCATTATACTTCTCAAGTGCTCTTCTTAGATCACCATCGGTAATAATTCCTATGACTATATTTTTTTCTAAAACAACAGTAGCTCCTTTTCGACCTGAAGAGATTGAAGAAATTACAGTCTTCATATTACTTTTGTCACTCACTGAAGGTTTTAAATAATCCATTACATCTTCAACTTTTGAAAAGTATATTTTGCCGAGAGTACCAGAGGGATGGTTTTGACCAAAATCAGATTTATTTCGACCTTTCAATTTTTTTAATGTTATAACTAACGCATCAAATACTGCTAAATAACAAATGCTAGAATTAGTAGGTATCAAGTTATCTTCATCTGCTTCCATATTGACAGGTACTTGGCAAATTAAATCGCATAAATTCGCAAGAGAAGCCTCTTCATTACTGGTCAATAATAAGGATTTTGCTCCTTTAGCTTTTACACCAATAGCAAGTGGATTTAATTCTAAACTATTGCCACTTTTAGTAATAAAAATAACAATGTCACTTTTGGTAATGACCCCCATATCTCCATGAGTAGCATCATTAGCATGCAAATGAATGGCTGGTATTGAAATAGAATTAAGAGAAGCAACAAATTTTTGGCCTATTATACTGCTTTTCCCAAAACCGGTAACAATTATATGCCCTTTGCAATTATTTAGTAAATCAATAGCCTCAATAAATCTTACGTCTATAGTATTCATTAAATTAGTTAATGAACTAAGGGA
>JBBKVK010000022.1:0-24660 GCA_037968395.1 Saprospiraceae bacterium
TTACAAGCATTATAAACAAAGTATTCATACTCACTTAAACTCATTCCTGCTTCTTGAGCTGCCGCTTGAGTAGGGTATTGGCACAATGATCTTTTTAATGACCCATTGGCTGTTCTTTCAAAATAAGCTTTATTGATTGGAGCAAGAGCTGCCGATCTCTTCTTTGATTTTTGAAGATCTACATTGTTGTTTTCTCTAAGATTATGTGGTGCTCTGATAACTAGATAAGCATCAAAATTACCCATAATATACTCCTGTGGAGGATTTAAATAATTCAACTGATCTTCATTAGCATTATCAAGAAATACTTTATTTTGTTCTGCCATAGACAAGCTTATCTCGACATGAGCTCCTGCTTTAATTGCCGCTTTATACACCTCAATAACTAATGGCTCTGCAGCTGTAGTTGATACTACATATAGTTTCTCACCTTTCTGGATATCCAAACAGTATTCGATTAGGAGATTGGCATACTTTTCTAAGATCTTCATTTGTCTTGTACTTTTAAAAATGGACTGTTTTTAGTAGATTTATTAAATCCTACCAACTCTTAGTATGATAAGGATATCTTATCTCATACTGCTTAGAAATCATCTCGGTCATTTTTTCTCTCAAACCGTCAATGTTTTCTTTTTCTCTGGCTGAAATAAAAATGTTAGGATGCTCGAAGTTGTTGAGGAGATTTTCTTTGAGTTCTGTCAGGATTTCTTCTTTTGTTGCTTCATCTAACATAGCATCAAAGTATCGTTCTCTGTAAGCATCAATTTTATTAAAAACTAGTAGTGTAGGTTTATTATCGACTTTTAAGTCTTTAAGCGTCTCTTCTACTGTACGGATATGGTCTTCATATTGAGGGTGGCTGATATCCACAACATGCAATATGATATCACTCTCCTTTGTCTCGTCAAGGGTAGACTTGAAACTTTCTATTAAATGGTGAGGTAGTTTTCTGATGAATCCTACAGTATCCGAAAGCAAGAATGGCATTGCTCCAAATACTACTTTTCTTACTGTCGTATCTAAAGTTGCAAATAGTTTGTCTTCAGCAAAGACATCCGATTTACTTAACAGGTTCATTAAAGTAGATTTTCCTGCATTGGTGTATCCAACTACTGCTACACGGATCATTTCACCTCTGTTCTTTCGTTGAGTTTGAGATTGTAGGTCAATTTTTTCTAATTTGCCTTTCAATAATGCTATTTTATCTCTAACGATTCTTCTATCTGTCTCTATCTCTTGCTCACCAGGTCCTCTCATTCCTATTCCTCCTTTTTGCCGCTCTAAGTGAGTCCACAGTCCTCTAAGTCTGGGCAATAAGTATTGCATTTGAGCCAATTCTACTTGTGTTTTAGCTTGAGCCGTTTGGGCTCGATTGGCAAATATATCGAGTATTAGAGTACTCCTATCCACAATCTTTATCTTTAAGGCCTCCTCTAATATATTGGTTTGTTTACCACTTAAGTCATCATCAAAGATCGCTAAGTTTATCTCTTCATGAGATTCAATATATTCTGCTATCTCTTCAAGCTTACCAGTACCAATGAATGTCTTTGGGTTAGGAGAGTCTAGTTTTTGGGTAAAAGTTTTTTTAGATACTGCACCTGCAGTAAGAGCCAAAAACTCTAATTCATCCAAATATTCTGCTACTTGCTCCTCAGTTTGGTTTCGCTGAATAATACCAATTAAGATACAGCTCTCTAGTTCTGCAGCAATTCCTTTTGCTTTTTGTTTACCTACTTGCCAATTTTCACTCATGTGTACAAAGGTAAGTCTTGTAATTGATATAATTACAGTCTTTTTCGTCCATATCACACCTTATTTTGAAAATTTTAATCAAAAACTATAACAATACAGAAGAAAATTTTGTTATTATTTCATTCTGAATTGAATTTGAGGATAGAAACCCATACTTTTGCACAAAATTTTAGAAAATTAATTATTATATGTCAACAACACAAAAAGTTAACTTCAAAGTTAAAGATATTGCTCTAGCTGATTGGGGTCGTAAAGAAATCGAATTAGCAGAAGCAGAGATGCCAGGTCTTATGGCATTGAGAGAAGAATATGGATCTTCTCAACCCTTAAAAGGTGCTAGAATAGCAGGATGCCTTCACATGACTATCCAAACTGCCGTACTTATTGAAACATTAAAGCATTTAGGTGCTGATGTTACTTGGTCTTCTTGTAATATTTTCTCTACTCAGGATCATGCTGCTGCTGCTATTGCTGCTGCGGACATTCCTGTTTTTGCTTGGAAAGGCATGAATGAGGAAGAATTTGATTGGTGCATAGAACAAACTCTTTTTGGATTTAAAGATGGTAAGCCATTAAACATGATCCTTGATGACGGCGGTGATTTAACCAATATGGTAATAGATAGATTTCCTGAATTAGTAGGTGACATTAAAGGTCTTTCAGAAGAGACTACTACTGGTGTACACAGATTATATGAGAGAATGAAAAATGGTACACTTCCAATGCCTGCTATCAACGTTAATGACTCTGTTACAAAGTCTAAATTTGATAACAAATATGGCTGTAAAGAGTCATTAGTAGATGCTATTCGAAGAGCTACAGATATAATGCTTGCTGGTAAAGTGGCAGTAGTCTGTGGATACGGGGATGTAGGTAAAGGATCTGCAGCTTCATTAAAAGGTGCAGGTTGTAGAGTTATTGTTAATGAGATTGACCCTATATGTGCATTACAAGCAGCGATGGACGGATTTGCAGTTAAAAAATTGAACAAAGGTCTTGAAGAGGCTGACATAGTAGTAACTGCTACAGGTAATAAAGATATCATAAGAGATATTCATTTCAAAGCTATGAAAGATAAAACCATCGTATGTAATATCGGTCACTTCGATAATGAAATCGATATGCAATGGTTGAATAAAAATTACAAAGATTCTAAAATAGTTATAAAGCCTCAAGTAGATAAATATACTATTGACGGTAAAGATATCATTGTATTGGCTGAAGGAAGATTGGTAAACCTAGGTTGTGGTACCGGTCACCCATCATTTGTAATGTCTAACTCCTTTACAAACCAAACTTTGGCTCAATTAGAGTTGTGGAAAAACTCAAGTGAATACAAAAATGAAGTATATATGCTTCCTAAGTATTTAGATGAGAAAGTGGCTAAACTTCACCTTGCTAAAATTGGCGTAGAATTAGAAGAATTATCTAAAGATCAGGCTGATTATATTGGTGTGAAAGTAGAAGGTCCTTACAAACCAGAATATTATAGATACTAATTGTATTCTAAAAATATATTCAACAAAAAAGAGAGCCGTTTTTGGCTCTCTTTTTTTTGTTTATAGCAGGAAGTTATCAAATTCTAATCCACCTCTCCTACTCCTTGTCTGACAATTTCTATTTCGTCACCTGTACAATCTAATACAGTTGTCACTCTTGAGTTTCCTATCCCAACATTTACCATAAGATCAACAGAATGCTTGAAGTCTGCTTCGATAATTTCTGGGTTAATATAGTGTTCATTTAATGCATCACCTTTCTTATTTAATGATGTGGCAATAATCGGTTCGTCTAAATGCTTAAACAACTCTTTCAGTACATCATTATCAGGTATTCTTATTCCTATCTCACTCTTATTGTTGTCAAAATACTTTCTAACTGACTTATCGGCATTTAACACAAATGTATATGGACCAGGCAAATACCTATTCATGGTCTTAAATACATGGTTGCTAAATGGAAGTGTAAATTGAGAAACCTCTTTTATGCTTTTGCAAATGAGTGAGAGTTTTGATTGCTTTTCTTTCTTATCGGTAATCTTTAATATCCTTTGTATTCCCTCCTTATTCGACAATGAACAGCCTAAGGCATAAACACTATCTGATGGGAAAATCACAATCTCTCCTGCTTTGATTCTTTCAGATATTTTGTGGATTTCACCAGAATTAATATGGTATTTGTCAATATCAACTACTTCTAACATAGGTGTAATTTTTTGATTAAATATTATATGGTTTTTAAATTATTGTCAGTGTTATAACTCAATTATGTTATAACTAAAAAGCAAACCTTTTTATTTAAAATTCATCAAAAGACTTCTTATTTTTTTTGCTTAGGGTGGACCAATTTCATTTCATCGATTAGATGTGATGCTCCGGCAAATTTGTCTATGACAAAAAGCACATACCTTGTGTCTACCATGATATTACGACAAAGGCTTACATCATAATTGATGTCACTCATCGTGCCTTCCCACACTCTATCAAAGTTTAACCCTACAAGATTACCATAAGCATCTATAGCTGGGCTGCCAGAGTTACCTCCCGTAGTATGATTAGAGCCTAGGAAACATACAGGAACTTCTCCTGTGTGATCTTTGTAATCTCCGTAATCTTTGCTTTCGTATAAGTCTAACATCTTTTGTGGTAAGTCAAATTCGTAATCACCAGGTACATACTTAGCAACCAAGCCATTTAAGTATGTTTGAGGATTATAGCACATCCCATCTTGAGGCTTAAATCCTTCTACATTACCATAAGAAACCCTCATAGTACTGTTGGCATCTGGGTAGAATCTTTTTTCAGGAAACAACTCCATCTGTGCTTTCATGTACACTTTTTGAAGGGAGTCAATTTTTGCATTGTATCTTGTATATGTTGGGTTTACTCGTTCGTCAATGATTGATTTCCAATCTTCTGAAAACAGATAGGCTGCATCTTTTTTAATGGCCTCTACTGCTTTTTTTGGTTCCATATTTACAATGGCCATCGCTTTATCAAAATCATTAAAGTTTGTAGTTTCAAAGATTCTATCTGCTAAGTCATCTCTCCCTGCAATTTTAAGTATGTTAATTGCATGAGGGTAATACTTTTTGTCCACATCATTGGTGTATAGTTTAAAAAGGCTCGTAGCTACTTCTTTATCTATCACTGCACTGTAATCTCTATAAAAACCCTCAAAGTAAGGTTTTAACCTTTCTCTAAAGCTTTCAAATCCAACCTCTCCATTTTCTTCATATGCATTAACTAGACGCCTCACATTGTTGATAAGGCCGAGTATTTCAATATTTCTACTTCCAATCTCAGAATAGTAGTCTAGTATCAGAGCAGATTCAGAAATAGCCATATAGCTTTCTTCAAACTCGTTGATGATGTTTTCGTACTTACCCGCTTTTTTGGCTCTTGCTAAAAATTCGGCTTCCATGGTTTTCTTTTTTTCAACTGCATTGGTTTTTTCTAGTCCTAGGCTTTCTCCTATCCACTTTTTCCAATAGTTGGCTATTCTAGCATACTTAGACGCATACTTGATTCTAATCGATTCATCAGCCCTCATGTGTTCGTCTACAATTTTAAGAGCAGTATCTCGAATTTTGATTTTGGCAGGGTTTTGCTTTTCGATGATTTCTTTGACAGCTATTGATGGTAAATATTGGTTTGTTCTCCCTGGAAAACCAAATACCATCGTAAAATCTCCTTCTTCTACGCCATCTAGTGAAATTGGAAGAAAATGTTTAGGGTTGTAAGGCTTATTTTCTGCATTGTATTCTGCTGGTTCGTTATTAGGTCCAGCATATATTCTAAAAAGGCTAAAATCTCCAGTATGTCTAGGCCAAACCCAGTTGTCAGTATCTGATCCATACTTACCAATAGACTCGGGAGGGGTACCAACTAATCTGACATCATTATACCTAATTGTAAAAAATGCAAAATACTGATTGCCATTATAGAATGGTCGTATGATAATATCGCTAAATTGAGCCAATCTAAACTTTCCTTTATAGTCATTGATATTGGTTTGGATAATAGATTGAGTCTCTGCATCTGACATCCCTTCTTTTACGCCAGAAAGGATCTGCTCTGAGATGTCTTCTATTCTCTCAATAAACATGGCATACAATCCAGGATTGGCTTTTTCTTCACTGTGATCTTTTGCCCAAAACCCTTTTTTTAATAGGTTATTATCAATAGATGAGTGAGATTGAATATTAGAATATCCACAATGGTGGTTTGTCAATAATAGACCATTAGATGATATCAATTCTGATGTGCAAAATCCACCAAAATGGGCTACGGCATCTTTAAGACTTCCTTTATTTACGCTATAAATGTCTTCCGCAGTGATCTTCATCCCCATAGATTGCATCTCACTTTCATTTAATGACTTAAGAAAAAGAGGCAACCACATGCCTTCACCAGCTGTCAATACATTAAATATAAAGACAAAGCAAAGGGACAATATTGTATTTTTAAACATAACTAAGTTTTACGTTATTCTAAAATGTGAATTTAATACTTTATTCAAAGGTAACACTAAAATTAATATTCCATTTTGATAGAATATCTACTTGTTTTGGAACTAGAAAAATGTCATTGTTGACAATCAATGTTTTAGAAAAATAAACCTCTATTTAAATTAAAAAAATAAAGAAGTGATAATTGTGAGAAAAGTCATTACTATTTCTACTATCGAGCTTTTGAAATTGGTGCGAAAACAAGAACTTTTATCTACTATTATGAGGATAAGAGTTTCCATTAATTTTTATAACCAACTTTCCGCATTCCAAGCAATTAGCTGCCAGATCAGCTTCAAAACGATATGCTATGGCAGCCTTTAAAATTAAGGCTTTCCTTTTATCATTTATAGGCTTTTTTGTACTCAACATACGAGACACTATCGTTTCTCCACTAGGGTCAACGCATATTTGAATTTCATATTCATTTATATCATCCATCGGTATCTGTGCAAAATTCCTAAATGTTACCTTTCGCCCATTTATTCCCATTGATGTAAACTCATCTTTTGCCTTTAAACAGTCGGGGGATGAGATTAAACAGGAGTCTAATTGATCCAGAAAAACCTCTTTCATGAAGTATTCTTCTCCTTCAATTGTGTAGTAAACAAATTTAGAACTTTTACTTTTAGAATTTAAAAAATTCTCATCAAAGCATTCCTGTGGTTTGGGTGAACAAGCCACTATCGCTAATATTATAACAATCAATATATTTTTCATTTTCCTTCGTTTTTCTATTTTCTGATATTAGCGATTCAACTTACTTTTAACCTCTTTTATCAACTGATCTATATCAGATTTTATATATCAATTGTTCAATTCCAAATGTATTTGTGAAGCATTATCATAACTGTAATATTTCAACTTATTTACTGAAAGAAATTAGAGAATTCCAAAGTCATCAACTCAAATACTTACCCACAATAGGCATTCTCCTACCCATACCGAATGCTTTCGGACTTACTCTAAGAACTGGAGCGGTTTGATGCCTTTTAAACTCGTTGATATTCACCATTCGTAGGGTTCGCCTTACCAATGCTTCATCAAATCCCATGTCTATGATGTCTTGTGGATCTTTACTCAATTCTATATATTGAAACAAGATTTGATCTAAGATTTCGTAATCTGGAAGACTATCGCTATCCTTTTGATTGGGTCTCAGCTCGGCAGAAGGTGGCTTTACAATAGAGTTTTCTGGTATAACCTCTCCATCTTTATTCATATATCTAGCTAGGGCAAATACATCCATCTTATAAACATCCCCAATGACGGACAAACCTCCACATAAATCACCGTACAATGTGCCATAACCGACTGCCATTTCACTTTTATTAGTGGTATTGAGTAGAATGTTGCCAAACTTATTAGAGATCGCCATATTGAGGATACCCCTAATTCTAGCTTGGATGTTCTCTTCGGTGACATTAAATGGTTTGTCTTCAAAGAGAGGACTTAGTTTTTCCAAAAAGACATCATACACCTCTTTTATGGCAATGATATCATACTTTACTCCAAGGTTATTTGCCAAGTCTTCTGCATCTTTTATACTATGGTCGGATGAAAACTGTGATGGCATTAATAGTACTCTTACGTTCTCTGGACCAAGTGCTCTAGCGGCTAAAACCAGCGTCACAGCCGAATCGATGCCTCCTGAAAGTCCTAAAACAGCCTTGGTAAATCCTAACTTTCTAAAATAATCACCTAAACCCATCACCAAACCATCGTGGATTAACTGAATTTTATCTTTGGGTTGAATCTTGTTTTGTCCACCTTTGATTACTTCATCTAAATCGTACTGTTTGATGCATTCTTTAAAATAAGGCATCTCTTCATACACATCTCCATTGGCGGACATAACAATACTGCCTCCATCAAACAATATCTCTGTCTGTGCCCCACAGTGGTTGATATAAAACATTGGGATATTATATCTATCGACGTTTGCTCTTACTATATCTAATCGATCTTGAGCATGTTTATAACTAAAAGGCGAAGCAGAGACATTGATTACAAATTCTGGTTTGTCCTTCATCATTTCATCAAGTGGCACTACATTGTACAAGGGATTATCTGTATTGATGTCCCAAATGTCTTCGCAAACTGTGAGAGCTATTCTCCTTCCTTTAAATGTATGCGTGCCCCACTTTTTAGCGGGTTCAAAATACCTGTATTCGTCAAAGATATCATACGTAGGCAAAAGAGTTTTGTGCTGCACAAACTCTACTTTACCACCATAAATAAAGTAAACTGAATTAAAAAGATCTTTGCCCTCTGGTACAGGGTTTCTACTCGGTGAACCGACCACTATTGCGATGTCATGAGAGGCTGCAGCTAGGGTTTTTATCGCATTCTCAGCGAGATTTATAAAATCGTCAAATTCTAAAAAATCTCTTGGTGGATACCCACAAGTAGCCAATTCACTAAAGCATATAATATCAGAACCAGCAGCTTTTGCTTCTTCAATAGCTGCCAACATTTTATTCGTATTGCCTTCAAAATTACCAATGTGGTAGTTCAGTTGAGCTATGGTTATTTTCATTTTAATAATTTATTCTAATAAACAATGTTGGGAGTCTTCATCCCCCTGCCCCCTTCAAAGGGGGATAAGCTATGCAATAGGCCATTAAGCTATTTAAAATATATATTCAGCATTAAAATAAATTCTAGAATACTTCTTGTTAAAGAGCCTAGCTCAATCCTTCAATGAAGGAATTGTTCCTTTGGAGAATAGTGTTTTACTTCAACTCTTCAAATACTGCGGTGATACTCCGCTCTATTCCTTTACCTGTCCACTGTTCCGCTCCGGGGATTACTTGGGTGCTTGCGATTACCGCTTCTGCTGATTTACCCTCTTTTACGCATTTGACACCGAATTCCATGAGTTTTTCTAGGTAGTTTTGGAAGGCTTTAATGTCTTCTTTTCCTCCTTTGACATCATATCCATCGGCAGCATGTCCCCAGACGAACTTCGTATTGTCATCGTAAGTACTTAAGGCACTGTCCAATACTTTTATCCAGTTTTGGATACTCGCTCCAGTACCTTTATCTATGTACGGGAATCGTCTATTAAATACTAAGTCACCCATATGTACTACATTGGCGTTCTCAAAATGTACAATGATGTCACCATTAGTATGAGCCGCACCAAAATAATTCATGGTAATATTCTCACTACCTACTACTTTGGCATAGTTGTTTTTAAATGTGTTGTTGGGCAACAGCGTTGTAGCCATAGTATCATTTTCCTTGGCATTATTCTCTTGATTTGTCCTAGAGTTTTCATGAGCTATAATTACATCTGTCAAATCTTTAAATGCTATGTTTCCTGCAGTATGATCTCCATGATGATGGGTATTAATTAATATATCAACTCTACGATCTGAGATTGATTTTAATCTATCAATTAGGTGTACCGCCGTATCTGGAAACTGAGTATCGACTACGGCAATTCCTTCTTTATCTACCATCCACATGATAGTCCCACCTTTTTCTGTAAAATAACCCACAGTGTCCGTTAGGTATGACATTTTATATCCAGACCCTTTTGGAATAATCAATGGATTAATTCTACTTTTTGCCTTACAAGATGTCAACAAATGGCTCATTAATACTACAGATAGCCCACCGTATCCTGCTTGCTTAATAAATTTTCTTCTTTCTGTCATGTTATGCATCTAAGGTTTTGAGATAGTCAACACTTATCTTTACACTTTCTAGTGGTTTATGGTTCTTACATTGATCTTGTTCGACATAAAAATGTTTCATCCCTGACGTTTCTTGCTCTGCAAAATATTTTTTCCAGTCAATGACACCATTACCTACTTCCGTGAAAAAATTATCCCCGCCGTCTTCCATGTCTTTAACGTGCCATAGTGGAAATCTATTAGGATACTTTTTAAAATAATCTAATGCTTCAACTCCTGCCTTTCTAGTCCAATATAAATCTATTTCATAATTCATATTAGTAGGCTCCACTTGAGATAAAAGTAGGTCATATGGGATTCCATCATCAAATTTAATAAATTCAAAATCGTGGTTGTGATAAGCAAGTTGCACTCCAAATGAATTTGCTATTTCGCCACACTTATTACACAAATCTGCTATGTTCTTATAATCATCAAAAGAAGTTCGTTCAAAATCGTGGAGGTATGCTAATACTATTGTTTCTTGACCAATATTTGCAGCATCTTCACAGGTTTGTTCCCACTGGTTGATCATAGTATGAGTCTGTTTTGGAGCATTTGCACCTGTTTGTGTATGGCCACTGTACATTTTAAGTCCAAGGTCACCAAGTACAGACATAAATTCTGTTTGGTCCATTCCATAGTATTTTCCTTCCAAATACCCAGCATTTTCTACATGTGAGTATCCCATGTCAGCAATAGCTTTTAATGTGCCTTTTGGGTCTTTGTCCATATCATCTCTTACCGTGTAAAGTTGAAGGCCTATCTCCTTTCTACCAGACACATCAGCAGCTTTACATCTTAACATGCTCAATCCTCCTATTGATGCAACTGTACTATGTATCACAAAATCTCTCCTTCTCATTTTTTTCACTTGAAAGGTTATCTATTTCTTACTTCCTTTATAAGGTAAACAACTCAAGACGTCTACATTAGTCTATTTCAACAAATTCAACAGATATTCACCATATCCACTTTTGATGTATTTATTTCCTAAAAATTCTAATTGTTCATCATTAATAAAGCCCATTTCCCAAGCTGCTTCTTCAATACACCCAATTTTTAGTCCTTGTCGCTCTTCAATTACTTGTATAAATTGTCCTGCTTGCATTAATGATTCATGGGTACCAGTGTCTAGCCATGCTATACCTCTGCCTAATACTCCTACACTCAGTTTTCCTTGTTCGAGATAGTACCGATTGACGTCAGTAATTTCATATTCCCCTCTTTTACTTGGTTTAAGATTTTTAGCAACTTCTACCACAGAGTTATCATAAAAGTAAACTCCAGGTACTGCATAATTACTTTTAGGGTTTTCTGGCTTTTCTTCTATAGAAATAGCTTTCTTGTTTTCGTCAAACTCTACTACACCATACCTCTCTGGATCTGCTACTTGGTAGGCAAATACTACTCCACCATCTGGATTATTTGATGCCTGTAATAACTCATTTAATCCATTCCCATGGAAAATGTTGTCACCCAAGATCAAAGATGCTGGATCTCTTCCAATAAAGTCTTCCCCTAATACAAATGCTTGAGCAAGTCCATTTGGCACATGTTGCACTTTATATTGAATATTTAGACCCAACTCAGTACCTGAGCCTAATAAGTTTTCAAAATTAGGTAAATCTTTAGGCGTAGAAATGATTAATATATCTCTAATCCCAGCGGAGATTAAAGAGGATAATGGGTAGTAAATCATTGGTTTGTCATAGACTGGCATCATCTGCTTGCTCATCGCTAAAGTCAATGGATATAGTCTTGTTCCCAATCCCCCTGCTAATATTATTCCTTTCATTGTATGTGTATCAATTTTAGTGTTTTGCTATATAATGCAATAGCTGTACCAAGATTTTGAATGGAAAGATAAGTAGAAATTAATAAAAAGTAATAATATTCGACTGTCCAAGCAAACTTTCATTAAAAATGAAGTTTATTAGTCAAAAAAAGTTTCTGATTTCTAAAAATCGTGCTTTATAATAAGGGTCTTCAAGGTGATCAATTGTAACTCCTTTTCCTACTGAAGAATGTATGAAATAAATAGTGTCATTGAGAATATGATGAACTATTCCAACATGGCCTGGTGTTTTCTTAGATTTTTGTGATCCTTTAAATATAATTACATCTCCAACAGTGCATATGTCTATGTCTGTCTTTTGTCCAAATTTTGCCTGAGTCCTGCTGCTACGTGGAGCACTAATATTAATCGATTCATAACAATGTTTTACAAAGCCAGAGCAATCAAAACCCTTAGTATTTGTCCTATCGTATTTTGTTCCAATATAAGTATCAGCTATTGAAATCAAACTCAATCTCTCATCATTTACATTACTAAACGCTATAAAAATAAAGGAAAATAAAAGTAACATATTCAGCTTCATATATTATGTAATTTTCAATGTAAAAGTAATTCAAAATTCAATAAAAATCTATACTTGTGAATGAGTTTTTTCTTGCAAGGTTCTTAAGTAAACGATCCAAATTAAAAAATAATTGCAGTCGATATGACCTAAATAGACTATTTAATCACGAACCTAAATCCTACCCCATGAACATTGTCAATAGAAATGTTGGGGTCAGCTTTTAAGTATTTACGAAGCCTACTTATGAAAACATCCATGCTTCTTCCTAAAAAGTAGTCATTTTGCCCCCATATTTTTTCTAAAATATCCTCCCTCTTTATGACCTGGTTCCGATTTTCAGTTAACATTTTGAGAAGATCTGCTTCCTTTTGAGTCAAGGTCTCTACGTCATCATCTAACGCTAAGGATAGGTTTTTATAATCAAACTCATAAATTCCTAAACTAATCTTGGATACAACTTGAATATCAATATATTTTCGCTTTAAAAAAACTTCTACCTTTAAGATCAATTCTTCAATACTAAACGGCTTTGTGATATAGTCATCAGCTCCTAGTTTTAAACCCATAATCCTATCTTCTTTCAAGGATTTTGCCGTCAAAAATAAAATGGGAATTTCACTATTCTTTCGTCTAATTTCGGTAGCAAGAGTAAAACCATCCTTTTTAGGGAGCATGACATCCAATATGCAGATATCGTATTGATTGCTAAAAGCTTCTATCGCTGCTTCCCCATCCAAAAAATGGTCAACTTGATAGCCATTGATTTCAAGATTGTCCTTAGTTACAAAACTAAGTGTCTCATCATCTTCTACATAAAATATTTTTGCTTTTGCTTCCATTATAATTTTAGTTTATGTTTTTGTATTTGAATCTTTGGGAATCGAAATTATTAATGTAGTACCTAAATTTAATTTGCTTATTACATCAATGAACCATCCATGAGATTTGCACACATTATAAACATAGAAAAGACCAAGACCAAATCCTTTTACATCATGCACATTACCCGTAGATACCCTGTAAAATTTGTTAAATATAAGCTTTTGGTTGTCATTATCAATTCCAATCCCATTATCTTGAATATTTAACATTATTTTGTTAACCCCTTGACTGACACTAATATGAATTTTGGGTGAAGCACTACAATATTTAGTAGCGTTATCAATTAAGTTGTGCAGCACATTAGTAAGATGCAGCTTGTCTGCAAATATCATCGGTGAGATATTATCCGCTGTAAAATATAACTGCCCATGTTCTATCTTAATTTGCTCTGCATCTACTACACCTTTAATTAACTGGATTAAATCAATTTTTTCGATTTTTAACTTAAAGGATTCATTTTCCATTCTAGCAACATTGAGAACTTTTTCTACTTGGTTGTTAAGTCTTGTATTTTGCTCTTGAATCACTTGAGCATATTTGGATAATCTTGGATCACCGCTGATCCTAACATCTTGACTAAGTACATTGGCTGCTATATTAATTGAAGATATTGGAGTCTTAAACTCATGGGTCATATTGTTAATAAAGTCTTTTTGTAAGTCTGACATTCTTTTTTGCCTAAGTATCACAAATATACTGTATACAAAGGCACCCAAAGACAATATTGCTACGCCAGCAAAGATCAAATTGATCCTCATATTACTTAACACATAACTCTCTCTACTGGGAAATTTAATTACGAAATAATAAACTAAATCATCAAATTTGGGTAGAGATTCAGATATTTGATGCTCTTTGTCTATGTTAGACATTTTACAATATGCACCATATACCAGTTCTTCGGAAAAACAATCAAAAACAGCATATTCAAAGTTTGTGTTTAGGTTCATGTTCCCCAATTCTTGATACAAGTAATCTTCTAAGATATTCGCATCTATATTAGAATTGACATTAACTGCATAATAATTTGATGATCGCCTTTGTATTAAATCTTTTTTTGGAAGATCCGTATTATTTATCTTTGCGATATAAGAAGCGACATTACGCAAAGCTATGGTTACCGTTTGGTCAAATTCTTTGTCTTTTAAATCCCAAGTCTTAAATAGCCAATAAGATTGAGCTGTCAAGATGCCCATTATAGCGAAACCTCCCAGTAATAATACCCTTCTTATTATGCTATCTTTCATTGTTGGATTAGACTAAATTTAAGCATGAGTAAAAAATAAATTTCTCAAAAATAAATCAGATTATTTGAATCAGCATTTAAACTGCATACTTTTGCATTTTATTATGATTAGACAACCATTCATATCATTTAGGTTTATTAGGGTATTTATATTCTTTTTCCCTATTGTGTTACTATCAGTCTCTACTTATAGCCAAAACAGCAATAACCCATTTGAAATAAAGAATAGAATTGACAATGTATCAATATCTGAAGAAACATTACCCATAGTCACAACTACTAAAACGGTCCAAGATTCAGTAACACAAAAACTGCCTATGCTTGAAGTGCAAAGAGTAGTTGCCAACGATAAGGCTAAAACTAGTTATCAACTTGAATCTAATAGCAAGAACCCCTTTGAGGTAAACCATATTCCTCTAAGAAGAAAAGATGTATTAAAAAACACAACTGAAGTAAAGAACTCAATTAAAAACGCTACACCCCCATCTAAAGCTTTTATTTATTGGGTTACGACCCTTTCGTTGATGCTATTAACACTTGCTACTGCTTCAAATACAAAGCTATTAGCAAAGGTTACAAAATCTATTTTTAATGAAAATATACTAAAACTTGAGCAACGAACAAGAACTTCTCATTCTTTAGAATATATATTATTGTACATTATTTTTATATTAAATGCATCAATATTTGCATTGTTGCTTTGGAATCACTTTGGTGGGGAAGAGATTAAGTTTACTTCTTTTGCAAAATGTGTTGGCCTGATTACAATTATTTATATAATTCGGCACCTGTCAAACTATCTTTTCGGGGCAATATTCAATTTAGAAAAAGAAACTTCACTTTATAGTTTTACAATTCAAGTTTTTAATGCTTTTATTGGGGTAGTTTTAATTCCTTTTAACCTGTTTTTAGCCTTTGGACCAGACAAATTACATGATTTTACACTTTTATTTAGTTTAAGTATTGTAGCTATTTTATTGATTATCAGGTATATGAGAGGTATCACCATTTCTATCAATTATATTTTTAATAATTTAATTCTCTTTTTTATTTACCTTTGCAGCTTGGAAATCGCACCAATCCTTATTTTGGTTAAGGTCTTCAGTAAGCATTAGTTTTTTTTAATTGAAAATTTGCTACATTTGAGTAACACATCAAGCAAAGCAATAGGAAAAGAGGGTAAAACAGAGGAAAGTTATAAAAGAATTAAAACAATTCTTGTATCACAACCAAAGCCCGAAAGATCTCCCTATTTTGACATAGAGAAGAAGTATAACTTGCAGATAGACTGGCGACAGTTTATTCATGTGGAAGGTGTAACTGAAAAAGAATTTAGAAAAACTAGAATTAGGCCTGACGAATTTACTGCTGTAATTTTTACTAGCAGAAATGCTATCGAAAATTATTTTAGAATATGTGAAGACATGCGTATAAAAGTATCTCAGGATATGAAATACTTTTGTGTAAGTGAGGCGGTCGCCTACTATCTCCAAAAATTTATCCTTTATAGAAAAAGAAAAGTTTTTGTCGGGACAAAATCAATTGAAAGTCTATTAAGCTATTTTAATAAACATAAAGCCAAAGAAAAATTTTTACTCCCTTGTTCAAATTTAGGAGCAAAAGACGTAGTGAGTTTTCTTGATAAAGAAAAGATTGAATTCACAGAAGTAATAATGTACCATACCCTAAGCAGTGACTTGTCCGACTTAACAAATGTTAAATATGATGTCTTGGTGTTTTTTAGTCCTCAAGGGATTGAGTCTTTATATGAAAACTTTCCAGAATTTCACCAAAAAGATACTAGAATGGCTGTTTATGGAGTATCCACCCAACAGGCAGTAATTGAAAAAGGTCTAAATATCAACATCTTGGCACCATCTAAAGACACTCCTTCAATGTCAATGGCTTTGGAAAGTTATTTGAAGATATCAAACGCTGATTAGACTTACAGATTTTTAGTTATTCAATTATTTATTTTACCCTTGTCAACATAAGAATGTGGCTGTTCATTTGTCTTAAATTAAGCCCTTTGCTTGACTTTTGTGTCTTTTTATTTGCCCAACATATCCATTTCTCATTCATTGAGCCAAAGGCGTAAACAATCTTTTTATATCTTTGACCGTATAAATGTAACATTGCATTATTTATATGAAGCTCAGTTCTCAAAATTTAATAAAAACATATGGTAATCGGACCGTTGTAAACGATGTGTCCATTGAGGTTAATCAAGGAGAAATTGTAGGGCTTTTAGGGCCAAATGGAGCAGGTAAGACTACTACGTTTTATATTACAGTCGGATTTGTACAACCAAACGGCGGTAAAGTGTTTTTGGATGACAAGGAGATTACTCAAATGCCGATGTATAAAAGGGCACAGAATGGTATTGGCTATTTACCACAAGAGCCTTCCGTATTTAGAAAACTCACAGTGGAAGATAATATCGCTGCAGTCCTTGAAATGACAAAATTGTCAAAATCAGAACAAAAAGACAAACTCGAAACTCTAATAGATGAATTTAGACTACATAAAGTTAGAAAAAACATAGGCGACTCTCTATCTGGTGGAGAAAGAAGAAGAACTGAGATAGCTAGATCATTGGCTACTTCACCAAAATTTATTCTTTTGGATGAGCCTTTTGCGGGTATAGATCCCATAGCGGTTGAAGACATTCAGTACATAGTTGCAAAACTAAAAACAAAGAATATTGGTATTCTTATTACCGACCACAATGTGCAAGAAACACTATCCATTACAGATAGGGCTTATCTTATGTTTGAAGGCAAGATCTTGATGGCTGGGACTGCTGAAGACTTGGCTAATGACCCGATTGTGAGAAAAGTATATTTGGGCCAAAATTTTGAGTTACGCAAAAAAGTAATAACCATAGATGATTTTCAGCAAGATTAAAGGGTTAATGGTTTTGTTGATTTTCACAATGCTCTGTTCATCTTGTGGATCAGATGAAAAACGGACGATACTAAACTCCGTAGAAAGAAAACTTATGGATAGTGTATATTCTAACGGATTAAAAGAGGCCAGAATAGAAGCAGATAGATTGTGTGTAAAACTAAGAGATTCATTATTTCAAGAATATGTTGACTCGATATTAGAGTTGAGATTGATAGAAGTAGACCAGATTATAAACGAATAGCTGATTGATTAAAATAGTGAAATTGAAAAAAGAAACCTTTCGTATTAATTAATCAAGTTTATATTTGCTAATTACTTGATTATTATTACCTTTGCAGCCCGAATCAGAAAATTATTTTTTAACTAATTTAAATTACTTCACATAAATGAAACATTATGAAGTGACTTTCATCGTCGATCCCGTACTGTCAGGCGATGAAATTAAAGCGACAGAACAAGTGTACGAATCTATGCTTAAAGATGCTGGATACGGTATTACACATGTTGATGAAATGGGTCTTAGGCAACTAGCTTACCCGATCAACAGAAGATCTTCAGGGATTTACTACTGCGTTGAGTTCAGTGGTGAGACAGGCGAAATCGTGAACAAACTTGAGTTGGCTCTTAGGAGAGACGAAAGAATCATGAGGTTTTTAACCATCAGTCTTGACAAATATGGTGTCAAGTACAATGATGACAAACGTAATGGGTTAATTGGTAAAGTTCAGACTAAAGCTAAAAAAGACAGTAAGTCTTCTGGAGCTAAACCTTCTGCACCAGCTCCAACTCCAAAACCGACACCAGCCCCAAAACCAGCGCCAGCGCCAGTCAAAAAGGCTGAGCCAGTAGCTTCTTCAGAAGAAGAATAATCTTATTCATCAACAAATTAAAAACTTAGAAAAATGGCATCTAGAGATGATATTAAATTTCTTAGCAATCCTAACATAGGTAAAGAAAGAAAGAAGTACTGTAGATTCAAGAAATTTGGGATTAAGCATATTGATTATAAAGATCCTGACTTTTTACTACAATTTATTAATGAGCAAGGTAAAATACTTCCAAGAAGAATTACTGGTACTTCATTAAAGTATCAGAAAAAAGTAGCTGTGGCTGTAAAGAGATCAAGACATCTTGCTATCTTACCATATGTTGCTGACTTATTAAAATAATTTATTAAAACTACCAAATCATGGACATCATACTACTTAAAGACGTAGATAATTTAGGAGACAAGCATGACGTGGTGACCGTTAAAAACGGTTACGGAAGAAACTTCCTTATCCCACAAAAGCTTGCTGTTATAGCTAATCCTACTAACATGAAAAAACTTGAGTCTCTTAGAGCAGAAGAAGATGCTAAAGAGTCTGCAAGGCTTGATGAATACAAAGTTATTGCTACTCAACTTGAAGGAAAGTCCCTTAAAGTTGGAGTTAAAGCTGGTACTTCAGGTAAAATTTTCGGTAGTGTAACTAATATTCAAATTGCTCAAGCTATCAAAGAGCAATTAGGTATTGATATCGCTAGAAAGAAAATTGTTCTTCCAGAAGAAGTAAAAGAAGTTGGAAGTTATGTAGCTGATATCAATCTTCACAAAGAAGTATCAACTACTTTGGATTTTGAATTAGTAGCAGAGTAAGATTAACATCTTTCAAAAATACAAGCCACTTGGAACGTTTTTTCAAGTGGTTTTTTTGTTTCCTTCAAGAAGGAAGGTCCATTTTCATTATTCTGCAACTGACAATAATCCATTCCTAATTGATTTTTTACCTGTAGATAACCTCTGAAAACAAGCCTTATTGTTTAATCACCCTAATCTCTACCCTCCTGTTTTTTCTTCTATGGGCCTCAGTACTGTTATCAGTCAATGGCATAGTGCCGCCAAATCCCATAACCTCCACTTGATATTCTGCTACTCCTTGGCTGATTAAAAAGCTCTTGATAGCTGATGCTCTTGATAATGACAAATCCATTAATGCTTGATTGTCTCCTATATTATCTGTATGTCCTTCCACTCTTATGACAAGTGTAGGTCTAGTCTTAATAACATTAGCTAGAACTTTTAAAGCAGCAAATGATTCTGGGACCACATCTGGTTTTGCTCTTTTAAAGTAAATGTTTTTTAAGACTACTTGTTTACCTTCTATCAATTCAAGGTCTAATTCAGGGGATACTTCTTTTTCTTCTTCAGTGACTTTTTCAACCTTTTTTAGTTTTCCATCTTTTGTAAGCACTAATTCAACAAAGTATTCCTTAATTCCCTTGTCTTGTAGTTCTTGTGGGTCAATCGTTACTATTTGGCTTTTTAATCCCCTACTTTCAGCTTTTACATCAAGAGGCTCATTTTTATCTAGAGTGATTTCATGGTAGCCATTGGTAGTACGTCGATAATTAGCCCATTTATTATCTTCAAAGGTGTCATCCCAATAGATTTCAGCCGGAAAATTTTCTCCTGTCTCTTCTTTTATAACATTTACTTTAATTGTAATAGGTTGGTAAAGTGTATCTCTTTTTAGGTTTGCTTTAAAAATGTCGCTACTGCCTTCTTGGTCTGAGGTATAGTATATTTCATCTTCTCCCAATGTCACAAAAGGGTGAGATTGATTTGCTGGGGTATTTAAAAAAGCATTAAATGTCTTAGGCTCTGACCACAATTTATAACTATAGTCTAGTCTGTCGCTATAATATAGGTCTAAACCTCCTTTTCCGCCATCCCTATCAGAAGCAAAATACAGCTTTGTCTTATCCTTAGAGATAAAAGGTGTTGTTTCGTCTTGTGGTGTATTTACTCCTTCTAGTAAAATAGGGCTGCTATAAAGCGTATCATTTATTCTAAGACACATGTACAAATCTTTATCTTGTCTGTACTCATGCTTCATTGCCATTATGATCACTTGCTTATCGATAGACATCGTTAAGTTTATTTCTGAAGATATTCTATCAAAATCTCTTATTGTGAAAGGTTGAGGAAATGACGAACTATAGTTTTCATCAAGCTTAACAGTAGAAAAGCCTTCTTTCATTCCTCCTTTCTCAAAAAACTGATTTATTAAGACGTATGAATCGTCTTCTCCAAAAATGGAACATATACTATTGGGGAGTGCATCATTGAGTGGGTAACCTGGGTGATAAACCTTGTATTTATCATCTTCTTTTATGGTATACCATATATCTTGGTTAAAAGAGGATGTAACAGGGGAGTCATGATACTTGCCTGATATTATTTTATAAATGTCTGCTAATTTTTCTTCGTATTCTTCTCCATTAAGTTGTTCCGATAAGTCCTCACCGTTAAATATTAAGGTCTTATTATAGTTTTGACTTCCCACTTTTGTGTAAAATATCTTTGTTTCTTCTACATCAAACAAAGGGCAAATTTCGTCATAGTCACGAGTATTCACAGGATATGGTAGTCTTGTGACTGTGTGTTGACACAATACTGTCATAGATACCATTAGTAAAACTTGCAAGAAAACTACTTTTTTTCGAAACATCCTATTTGTTTAGTGAAAGAAGTATAATTTCAAATTAAGAACAATCTAATCATATAAAACCCTTCATACCACATTACCTAATTCAATAAAAAAAGAAGATTTGATTAAAATCTAACATTTAACAATCCAGTTAAGTCCTTTACCTCCTTTATCGTCTCCTGTGCCCTTTTTCTTATTTCATGAGAAGATGCCTTGATCTGGTCTTTTAATGCCTTCTTGTTGGCTAATAGCTCTTTCTTTCTTTCTTGTATTGGGTATAGTACAGAAATCAGTGTATCTGCTGTTGTCTCTTTTAGATCTGCATATTGTAAACTTCCTCCTTTGTAGTCATCCATCAATGAATCATATGCTTCCAGATTACCTGAAGCTTTAATCAATTCAAAAAGATTATAAACTCCATCACTCATTTGTCCTTCGATGGTATCGCCTGTATCAGTTACGGCTGATTTGATTTGTTTTCTCACCACTTTTTCATCGGAAAACATGCTTATATAATGCTTTCCCCCCGCAGATTTTGACATTTTTCTAGTTGGATCTGCAGTTGATCTAATTTTTGGAGTTTCTGTATATAAAGCCTCGGGTAAGACAAAATACTCTTTGCCTACTTGATGGTTAAACCGTTGAGCAATATCTCTTGAAAGTTCTAAATGTTGCTCTTGATCTTTACCAACGGGTACATAGTCTGCTCTATAAATTAATATATCTGCCGCTTGAAGGACTGGATAATCAAGTAATGCAGCTGATATAAAATCATCATTTGAGCCTTCACTTACTTGATTTCCTTTATCTTTAAACTGTGTCATTCTCATTAACTGACCATAAGAACTAAAACAGTTAAAAATCCAACACAACTCAGTATGCTCAGGTACTAGTGATTGTACAAAAAGATTATTAGGCTCAACCCCTATAGCTATAAGGTTCATAAGAAGTTCCCAAGTGTTTTCTCTCAGCTTTTTTACTTCATAAGGCATGGTCATAGCATGATAATCTACTACTCCATAGAAACATTTATAATCTGATTGTAAATCCACCCAGTTTTTGACCGCTCCAAAATAGTTGCCTAAATGGATGTCTCCTGTCGGTTGTATTGCTGAAAGTACCGTCTTCTTTTCGCTCATCACTATGCTTTTTTTGAAATGAAAAGCAAAAATAAGATTGTTTTAAAGAATAGACATCTTATTTTACTATTTTCAAATACTTTTCTACAAGAAGTATTTTTAGCTTTAAATTAGAATAGTATTTTACAACCAAGAGAAGCAAACTGTTAATTATTATCTATTTTAATGCCTTCTTGACCCAGAGTATTGCATTGCTTCGCCTTTTCCAAACCCATAACTAAAGCCTAAGGTGATGAATCTCCCTCTTTGGTTTCTGCTATACAGGTAGTAATCATCATTGTCTATTGTGTTTTGACCAACCCTGGATGCGAAAATGTCCCTAATACTAAAATTAAAAACACCCTTCCCATTCAAGATTTTAAACTGAAACCCTAAATCAGCAAACGTATTAGCAGCATTGACACCTTGTACAGTTCGCTCTCTAGACTCATGCCTTGTTGTTAGTTCAACATCAATTGCCTTACTTACTTTATATTTAGTAGTAAGCTTACCTGACCACTGATCTGCTGTAAAGTCAAATGTTTGGTCATAAAACATACCTTCTCTTTTAAAAAGATTGTAGTTGGCATCACCATTTAATGTCAATCTTTTGGTTGGAGAATACTTAAAATTAAATTCTAACCCTGTTGTTTTATTTGTTCCTATGTTTTCAGGTCGTGTTATATTGACATTGTCTTCAAAGGCAGTAACTCGTTCAATCTTATCAATGGTATATCTATAATATGCATTAAAATTGAATGACACTTTTTCGAATATTGTAATAATGCCTGTTTCATAACTATCTGTAAACTCTGGTTGTAGATTTGGGTTACCCACTCTATAACTAAAATTGTTTCTAATATTAAAAAAAGGATTGAGATCCCACAACCTTGGCCTATATATCCTCCGTGAATATCCAGCTTGCATGGATGTTCTTTCAGATATCTTGTAGGAGCTGTGAGCTGAAGGAAATAGATTGGTAAATTTACGGCTATTATCCTCGTTTGTATTTACTAACAATGTAAAAAGGTCTGTGTTTTCAACTCTAAGTCCTAGTTTTAATCCCCAAGATTCTCCTTCATACGAACCTGTAGAGTATATACCTAACACTTTTTGGTCATATTGAAACAAATTAGTTAGTCCTTCATCCACTTCAAGTTTGCCGTCTATCTCATTACTAACCGTATAATCATTACTTACATCATTGAGAAGGTATTGTGCTCCAGTTTCTAGTTTCCACTTTTTATTAAATGGTTTGGTGTAGTCTAAGTTGAAAGTAAATTTGCCTTCTTTAAATTCAGTTTCACTAATTTGATCGTTCAGGGTATTGTTTCCTTCTAATAAGGTATTTGTAAATACGGAGGATTGATCTTTCCCAAAATAATTGCCAATTGCACTAAATAGTAGTTGGTGTTCTTTGTGATCTGTAAAACTTTTCTTGTATTGAAGCTCGTACTGCAGTTTAGGGTTATTGGCAGAGGTTACCTCATTCCTAGACCATTTACTATTAAAAATATCGTCTTTATAAAAAGTGAATTCCGTTTGTGAGGGTTGTTTTTCAACTTCATAGGCAAAACTACCTGAGAGAGTAATTACGTTGAGGGAATTGATGTAATAATCTGACCCTATGATGGCATTATAAAAAGTTTCATTCCTGTACTCTTTTCCAGTAGATAGGAGTTCAGAATTGTTCACTTTATTTCTGTTGATGTTTTTATTATCGCTTGGCAATTCTCTATACCCAACTCCTAATTGAGTAAAAAGATTAAATTTTTCGGTTCGCTTGTTCAGACTTAAGCCAACACTATGATTGTGAGGTATTCCTGTGTTGAAAGAAACAGAACCGTTTAGTCCTTTCTTTTCATTTTTCTTAAGCACAATGTTAATGATGCCTGCAGTACCCTCAGCTTCGTATTTGGCAGAAGGGTTGGTAATTACTTCCACTTTTTCAATCATATCTGCTGTAATCGTTCCCAAGGCATTGCTCTGTTCGTTTGCTAAGACAGAGGGTTTTCCATTTATCAAGATCTGAACACCTCTAGATCCTCTTAGTGATACTTGCCCTTCAATATTAACATTGACAGAAGGAACGTTATTTAACACTTCTAAAGCACTAGCCCCTTTGCTACTCAAATCAGACCCAACATTAAATACCCTCTTATCAAGCTTAAATTCTACTGTCGATTTTTCTGCTGTAACGATTACTTCGTCAAGAGTTTTTGAGTCCTCTTCTAGGTAAATAGTGCCTAGCTTTAAAACATCATTTTTAAATACCAAGTCGTTTAGTTTCTTGACATTAAACCCTATAAACCTTATCTCTATATACACATTTGACGTGTTGGTAAAAAGTTCGAATGAACCACCATTCTCTGTAGTGGTGCCTGTCAACATCTTATTGTCACTTAAGTCATAAACCACTACTGTAGCATAATCAACTGGTTGGTCGCTTTTAGCTTCTTTTACTGTTCCCGTAATCATAAAGTCATCGGGTTGGGCAAATAGGGCAGTTGCAAAAAAGAAGGTAATGAATAAAGAAATATACTTCACAAAAACTGATTTTTAATTACAATGCAAATATCTAATTTATTGCCTAAAAACTCTTACAATAAAATGTTAACAACTGCTTGATGTAGAAAAGTTTGTGTTTAGAAATAATGGCGAAATTTCTTCGGTAAAAAAACTTTAAGTACTCATGAAAATCTAGTGCTATTTGTTGATGATTA
>JBBKVK010000023.1:0-13961 GCA_037968395.1 Saprospiraceae bacterium
ATTTTATAATATATAAAATATCGAATTCATAAGTATTCGTAAAATGGAAAAAATAGAAAATTAATCGAGGACTTTTCATTTATTCTTACATGCTAGGCTTTTTATTAGTATAAAAAATCAATAAATATAGCTGTGGGATTCTTAAAGAATAAATTAAATTATTGTAGTTATTATGTACCTTAGCAGCTAAAAAAACATTCCATGAACATTATAGTATTATCAAGAAATGCAGCTCTTTATAGCACAGATTCAATTGTGAGGGCTGCAAAGAAGAGAAATCACTATGTCAGGGTATTAGACCATATGGCATGTGACTTGGTGATAGAAGAGGATAAATTAGAGGTATATTATAATGGACAAAAAATAGAACGAGTAGATGCTATTATTCCAAGAATTGGAAACTCTGCAACAACTCATGGATCTGCTGTCATCAGGCAGTTTGAGGGCATGGGTGTGTTTACTGCACTTGGATCGGATCCGTTGCTTAAATCTAGAGATAAAATAAGTTGCTTACAAATATTGGCTAGTAATGGTATTAAAGTACCTCGAACAGCCATCTCAAACAATTCATATATGGCGAGCCAAATGCTAGACTTGGTAGGTCCATCTCCACATGTACTTAAATTGGCAAGTGGGACTCATGGAATGGGTGTGATGTTGTCAAAGGATAAACAAAATGCTGAAGGAATTTTAGAAGCATTTGGTAGGACAAACAAGATCTTAATCCAAAAATTTATTTCTGAAGCCAAAGGCTGTGATGTGAGGGCTTTTGTAGTAGATGGTCAAATAGTTGGTGTGATGAAACGTCAAGCTCAAGAAGGCGAATTTAGATCAAACCTACATAGGGGTGGTCACTCTTATGTCGTACCTTTAAGCCCATTAGAAGAAAAAGTAGCACTAAATGCCTGTAAACTAATGGGATTAAATATTGCAGGAGTAGATATGCTCCAAACACATCAAGGACCAATGGTACTAGAAGTTAATGCATCCCCAGGGTTGGAAGGTATTGAAAATACAACTAAAGTAGATATTGCAAAAAAGATTATAGAATTTGTTGAAAAAAACGCCAAGTAAGTAAATGGTCAAAAAAAAGAAAATATTTGTCATTACTGACCCCATCATAATAGATAGTGTCACAATAGAAGTAGGCCAAGAAGAAACTGTAAAAATTATTGTTGGGCGAACTCCATCAGATAATCAAATAACTATTACAACTCATGTGTATAGGTCTAAAAACCCAGGCCCAACAATATTAATTCTTGGCGGAGTGCATGGTGATGAGATTAATGGAATAGAAATTGTAAATCAAATGATTTTTGATAAAGAGTTTGAAAATTTGGAATTTGGAACCGTCATTGCAATACCTTTATTAAATGTATTTGGTTTTAATAACTTTAGCAGAGACGTCCCAGATGGCAAAGATGTAAATAGGAGTTTTCCTGGATCCTCTAGCGGTTCATTAGCTTCTAGGGTAGCAAATACCATTACAAAAAAAATATTACCTTATGTGGACTATGCAGTAGATTGCCATACCGGAGGAAGTTCTAGGTACAACCATCCTCAAATCAGGGTGGCAAAAATTGAAGAAAAGGCAATGGAAATGGCTAAGGCATTTGGTGCACCATATACCATCATATCAGCTACCATCCCAAATTCGTTTAGACGGATTACCAAAGAAAGAGGGATACCAACTGTCGTATATGAAGCTGGCGAATCTATCAGACTTTGCGGACTTTCCATTCAAAAAGGGAAAGAAGGTATCCGTAGGGTTTTAGAATATTTAGGTTATAAAATAGGAGATCCAAGCCAAGAAACACCTTCTACAACTCTAATCCCTAAATCAACATGGATCAGAGCTACCCAAGCGGGTATATTTACCTGGAGTAAATCTTCTGGTCACTATGTACAAAAAGGAGAACCAATTGGTACAATTAAAAACCCGTATGGTACTAAACACATAACAGTATTTAGCAAACATGATGGTCATATTATTGGACATAACAATGCCTCTGTTGTCAATCAGGGTGATGCACTTTTTCATATTGGGTTAGTACAAAAAATACATGAAGGCTTTTAGTATAACATTATTATTTATTGGGTTGACCATCTTTTGCAATGGCCAGAACAAGTTTGAGGACTTTGTTGGTGGTTGGCGAAATTTAAAAATAACATCACATGCAAATGTAGGGGTGGCAGTACATGACTTGACTACTGGTAAGATGATTTCAGGCTATAATCAAGATTATTCCTTGGTCCCAGCCTCTTCGATGAAACTGATTACATCCTTAGTTACACTAGACAATTTAGGAGGAGAATACCGATATCAGACTTATTTGGGATATGATGGTAAAGTAGGCCCAGATGGCACTTTACAAGGCAACTTATATATCATCGGGAGTGGTGATCCAACTTTAGGCTCTAACCGTATTCCAGGGAATCCATCATATAGTCAATTTTTAAAAAATGTTTTATCTACTATAAAAGCATCTGGTATAACCTGTATAGATGGAGATATCGTAGCTGATGAATCCATTTTTGATTCTTATCCTATTGCACCTTCGTGGCAATGGAATGACCTTGGAAATTATTATGCCGGAGGTGCTTGGGGTCTTAACATTAATGAAAATGAATATGATATATATTTTGATTCCAATTACAAAGTAGGCTCATTATCTAGACTATTATTTATTGACCCTAAAATTCCATATCTAACATTAGAAAATGAGGTGTTAGTAGACAGTGCTAATACTGGAGATAATGCTTATGTATTTGGCGGACCATATGATTTTGACAAAAGAATAGTTGGCACTATACCACAATCTAAAGATAAGTTTAAGATTAAAGGATCAATCCCTGATCCTCCAAAGTTTCTAGCCATACAAATTAGAGATATACTTCTAAAAAACGGAATAGAGAGCAATGGGTCAAGAGTTAAAATAAAGAAAACTGATAAGAATAAACATTCTACAGTAATAGATACCGTATACTCTCCTCCTTTGGTAGAAATCGTAAAATATGCCAACTACTTCAGCATAAATCAATACTGTGAAGCTTTGTTAAAAACTTTAGGTAGAGAGACATTTGGAGAAGGCAGTGGAGGACATGGGATTAGAGCAATAGATGATTATTTATCAAAGCTTAATATAGATAGTGATGGGCTGCATATGGAAGATGGAAGTGGACTATCTGCAAGAAACTTTGTAAATCCAGGGTTCCTAAGTGAATTTCTTGCCAAATATGCCATGAAAAATGGAATAGAAATCATGCAAAGAGTAATGCCAAAAGCAGGAGCAGAAGGTACAGTAAGTGGGTTATTAGGAGGATATGGGGCGAGAGGAAATGTTTGGGCTAAAAGTGGGTCAATGGAGAGAGTACTAAGTTACTCGGGTATTTGCAAAGCTAAGTCAGGCAAGTGGATATCTTTTAGTCTAATAATAAATGGGTACCAAGGCAAATATAAAGACATGAAACCTGGAGCAGAAAAATTAATTGACAAGATATACCAAATGCACTAAAAATATATGTGATGATAGATTTCATTATTGAGTATTTCAGCAATATGCCTTCCAGCCATAGGACCATTATTTTAGTCAGTGGTTTGACGATTTTTTGGATGATTGAGTCTATTGGACCATTGTTTGAGCGATCATACCAAGTTGGGAAACACACAATCGTAAATATATTTTTTACATTGACAACCGCTTTGGTTAATTTTCCATTGGCTTTCATATTGGTTAAAAGCAGTGATTGGGTTGTTGTCAATCATTTTGGAATTGTACAATGGTTAGGATTAAATCCTTGGATGACTATGATTCTGGGTCTTTTAATATTAGATTTGATAGCTTCTTGGTTGGTACATTATGTAGAACATCATGTAAAATGGATGTGGAAATTTCATGCCATACACCATACTGATCAGCATGTAGATACTACTACTGCTAACCGACATCATCCTGGAGAAAGTGTATTTAGATTCATTTTTACGTTAGCTGCAGTTGTAATTGTTGGGGCACCAATGTGGTTGGTCTTTTTATACCAAACTTTATCCGTTGTTCTCACACAATTTAACCATTCTAATTTTTTACTCAATAAGACTGTTGACAAAATATTGAGCTGGGTGTTTGTAACCCCAAACATGCATCATGTACACCATCACTATAGAATGCCATACAGTGACACCAATTATGGAAATATCTTTTCTTGTTGGGATAGAATATTTGGTACATATATAAATGTAGATAATTCAAATATAAAGTATGGATTAGATACACATATGGATGTCAAAAATCATTCTAATATTTTAGAAATGCTGAAGATCCCATTCCAACCGTATCGCAATCACATCGAATATGATAGTGAGGAACAATTGGAGTAATTTTTCAATATTTTCTCGTGTTAACAATCAGTATTCAACATAGATTTATAATTTATTAGACTTAACATCGTTAGTATAAAGCAGCTATTCCTATAAGAGATTTAACTCGTGGTTAGGACTCATCAAGCCATTCGGCATTGTTTTTGATATATTACAATATTATCTAATATGAATAATTGAATATGAACAACATACTTCTTATTTTAACGCTTGCATGGTCTTCTCAAACTATGGATTCTAAAATCATGGATGCTTACTTACAGAGTTATGCCGATGTGGCTAAAGCTGAGATGAGGAGGACAGGTATCCCAGCTAGTATCAAGTTAGCACAAGGAATGTTGGAGTCGGATTATGGTCGCAGTGCCCTAGCCAACAAGGCCAATAACCACTTTGGAATTAAATGTGGCAATGATTGGGATGGAAAAAGTTATTATATAAAGGATGATGATTACAGTAAGCAAGGAGACTTGCTGAAAAGCTGTTTTAGAGTATTTGAATCTCCTATGGAGTCATATATTGCCCATTCTGAATTTATCACTAACCCAAAAAAAGCATATAGGTATGGTTCATTATTTGAACTACCTGTAGATGATTATACAGCTTGGGCATATGGGCTGAAAAACGCTGGTTATGCTACAGATAGTAAGTATCCAGAAAAATTAATTTTCATTATCGAGAAATATAATTTACACCAATATGATTTAGAGGTGTTAGGAGATGGGTATCGTAAAAAAGATCAAAATGATGTAGTCATTCAAGAAAGTAAAAATAAACCTAAAGCTCAAGAAATCGAAAATGACTATAGGCCAAAAACAGCTTCTTCTAATGAAAGTAAAAACGGAAAACGTATTGACATTAAAGTGATTAATAATAGTCGGTATGTGTTGCCTTGGGCAGGAGAGACTACTGAAGATCTAGCAAATAGAGTTGGTATATCTGTAGACGATATTCTTGCTTATAATGATCATATATTATATCCTTCAGACAAGACACCTATTAATATTCCAGTATATCTGGAGCAAAAAAATAGAGATTTTAAAGGCCCAATCGAAGTACATGTGGTGAAAGAAGGTGAAACGATAGATGATATATCTCAACTATATGGAGTCAGAGTAAATACATTACTCACTTTAAATAGAATTGGTAAAAATGGTACTCCACTTGCTGGTGAAAAGATTAATCTTAAGACCAAAGTGAAAGGCAGTCATAAGCCAAAAAGTAAGAGGAAGGAACGTAGTAGGTTTGTATTTTAATCTGTTCTAATTAAGGTATGATTTAACAATATTAATACTGAATGTGAGCAGGCATAATTGTTATCTTACCAATTGGTGTTAAAGCATTGATCAAATGAACTTTATCAGCAAGTTTTATATCTTGAACAGTTAAATCAGTTGGAATAATCATTGATTTGTCAATTAAGTAAGACCTCATAACTCCATTTAGTAATGGGTATTTTGGTGTAAAATAATTATTGTCTTTTTCAATGATGATATTGTAGTAATAGGCATCTGTTATTAATCCCTTTCTTACCATTATTATCTCATCGTAGGTTGGAAATGTATTTCGTATGTTTGACAATTCAGATCTATCTTCAAATTTATAAAGGTAGGACACATTGACGACAGATACTACTTTTAATTTATTTATAGTTCTTATTTCATATCTTGCGTATTCTACTGATTGGATGTCTCTATCGTACAAAACCCTGCACTTGACGAGACCTAGCTTTAACTGATTAGGTACAACAATGGCTTTCCTAAGATCAACGAGATCAGAGCAGCCAAATAGTTCCTTTCGAGAATTATTACACCTTTGGTTGTGCCACTTGATATTGTAAACTCTCCCGTTGTAAATCTTGATACTTTCTATTAATCGGGACATATACTTTGTCTATCATTTCTTGGTATTCTGTAGCAAGATTGCTTTGATGAGTGATCCCTCCCCCACTCCTGTACCTTAATTGGCCATTTACATTTTCGATATACCGTATCGCCACACCAGAATCTAAAGACTTACCATCAAATATACCAAATATACCAGTATACATGCCTCTATCTTGATTTTCTACTTCTTTTATTATCTTGATTGTACTGTCTTTGGGAGCACCAGATATGCTTCCTGCTGGTAACAACTTATTAAATATATCTCCTAAATGATCCAAATAATCACGATGAAGCTGTCCGCTAATCTGTGAACTGACTTGTAATAATGTCTTATCATTACTTTCAATCTCATCTATAAATCTAAACTTAGGCACAGTTACCTTTTTACTTACGCGACTAAGGTCATTACGGATCAAATCTACAATAGTATAATGTTCTGCTAGTTCTTTTTGGTCTGATAATATTTTTTCATAGGCATTGTCTTCCATTGCATCTATTGTCCCTTTCATTGGAAAAGAATGGATGGAACCGTTTTCAATTTTTACAAAAGTCTCTGGAGAAAAGACCACGAACTGATCTTTAACACAAAGTTTGTATTTAGCTTGGGACACCTCAAATATTTGTTGTATTGAGTAATTGGAAACAACAGGAGTAACTGTCGTATAATTTGTCAAGAAGCTATTACCATAAGCTAGATGCTTTTTGACAATATCAAAACCAATGGCGTAAAATTCTTGTGTTTTTGGATGTTTTTCAAAAACTAGGGGATAATTGGGAACAAGCTCAACAGCATTATGTTGGTAAATAGACAAATCAATTTTATACTCATTGCTCAAATCTGATAAAGGGATCACCTTAGGATTTGACATTTCGAAGTCTAACATAAAAAAGAAAGGGATACGTCGCATCCCTAACTCATTCATCTTTTTTATCCAGCCTTGTTTTTTAATAGCCAATTTTAGTCTTTATATAATACTCCTTTTCAGTAATATTAGGTTATCTCTAATTATGCAGAAAAACTTGTACCACATCCACAAGTATCAG
Source organism: Saprospiraceae bacterium (assembly GCA_037968395.1). Taxonomy (GTDB): domain Bacteria; phylum Bacteroidota; class Bacteroidia; order Chitinophagales; family Saprospiraceae; genus JADKBO01. The sequence continues at coordinate 7,303 of JBBKVK010000023.1, forward strand.
AAGCATTTGGATTGGTAAATGTAAAACCTCGATTGTTTAGCCCTTCTACCCAATCTATTTCCATGCCTAAAAGATATATTGCATGTGCTTTCTCCATATAGACTTTCATTCCTCCTATCTCATGTACATCGTCTTTATCTTTTCTTTCATCAAATCCTAACACATAGCTAAACCCAGAACATCCACCACCTTTAACTCCAACTCTTAGTCCGTAGTTTTCTGGTACTTTTTGTTCAGCCATTATTCTTTTTAATTGAGTCTTTGCTGTCTCAGTTAGTATAATAGGTTGGACCATTGTATCGTTCATATCTTATATTTTAATTAGTATATTGCAAAATTAACAAATAAACCAAGTTAGGCTAACCCAAAATAAAGTTTATTTTTGCCACTCAATTAAATATAACACAACATTTTTTAATAAAGTTTTTACAACACGACTTTTCTGTATGGATATTATCACTATTATTTTAGAAATTATTAAATATACACTTCCTTCTGTAATTGTATTTCTAACTGCTTATTACCTTTTAAGACAATATTTGAATCATCAAACCATGATGACTGCAATGGATATAAAAAGTAGAGATGACAGTACTTTAATATCTGTAAAACTTCAAGCCTATGAGCGTCTTACCATGTTTTTAGAAAGAATAATGCCCTACAACCTATATTTAAGGATTAACACAGGTGAAATGAGTGCCAAAAGTCTACAACAAGCTATGATGATTGCCATTCAACAAGAGTATGAATACAATATGACTCAACAGCTTTATGTATCGAGGAATCTTTGGGAAATTGTTAAACTAGCAAAAGAACAGACAGCAGATATCATCTCTCAATGCGGGGACAATGTTTATAATACTGATCCAGCAAACGCCTTGATGGATAAAATTGGTAGGGTCATGAATGAGTTAAAAATAAGCCCAATAGAACATGCCAAGGCTGCAATCAGAAAGGAAATGGAATTAGTGATTTAATATCATTTTAAGCAACTTTTACTTTCTCAACCAACCAGTTACACTCATTCTTTCTCTTTTAGAAGGTAGCACTTCGTGTTCAATCTCACTAGATTTAAAGAAGACGACTCTACCTCCTTGAGGCTGAATAATGATGTCACCGTCTTTTAGATATAAAACTAACTCACCTCCATCATCTTTTTGCCAATCATCATTTATGTACGATATGATAGAAAACAATCTCTTGTTATTAACCGTAAATTGATCGAGGTGCCTTTTGTAAAAACTGTCTATTTTGTATAATGCATAGTGAAATTCTCCAGAGTTAATGCCGGTATAACAAGTCCTATTTAGGTATGAGGATAACTCTTTAGTGATATTAAAAAATGCCTTTTCGGAAGCGTTCTCTGTTGAGTCATCTAGCCATGAGATAAAATCATTGCGAATACCCTCTACTCTTTTAAATCTTGCCTCATTGCCGATTCCAGCCAAATGCAATTGACCATCATCGTATTTCTTGTTGAGATTTTCTCTTAATGAATCCACGAGTAATGGTGACACAAACCCATCCACAACCGCATATCCCTTTTCAAGATATTGCTCAATTAACGCCTCAAATTGTTCTTCCATATTCAAGTTAAATACATTTTAGATAATCCCTATAGTCTGTCGAAATCACTGATGTTGAGATCTTAAAAGAAAGTACGAAGTTAGAGAAAGATAGTCATAATAAGTATCAATTTCTCAAATGGATTAGTGCTTTTTAAAAGAAGGGCTAATTACTTGAAACAATCATTAATTTATGCTGTTTCCTTAAAAAGGAAAGATTGTGGACAGAAATAAAGCTTTAATAAAGTTCAGACCAAGTATCGAAACAATTGATAACAATTTAGCTATCAATCCAGTAGAAATATTTCAAAACGATGTGATAAGACCTATCATGAAATTTCAACATGAGCTTATCATCTCTTTATTCGCAGCCTATGTCAATCAAAAGAAAAAATCTGAAGATTACATGACTAACATTAGTGTTACTAAAGAGACTTTTGATCATCTAATTAATCAATTAAGCTTTAAAGATCCATCTTTTCTTAATTTACTCACTGGACTCATAGTTGGTCAAATGACAGTCAAAGAATTCGAAAAATTTGTCACCCACCAACCAGAATACCGAAGAAGAATATTTACAATGACCAAGAAAAAAATACTGAGGCAATGGGAGTTGATTTAACCCTGATTTTGCATTAAGTATTCCTAGCCTGCGGTAAGCAAATACGACTGGCTGGTACTGCAATTTTTAACCTGCATTAGGCATTATCCAGCATTTTAAATTAAGAAATCTAATACGGTCTGAAATAGCTTTATCTTTTAACAAATAAAATTCTCTAACTTTACAGTAATTATATTTTTTAATTAATGAGCAGCGTTTTTGAACTGACTTGACTCTTTAGTTTGTAGGTAAGACATTAATATATTTAGCCTTACAAGAAATAAGATTAAAAGTGATAAGAATGGTACAATACAAAAGATATATAATTATCGCAATCAGCAGCTTGTTGCTTATTGCATGCAACAGAGACTCAGAATTTGAAAATTTTTCAGAAAGTGAAACCCAACCTATAAAGGTATTAAAGGAAGTTAATGGTTCCATCACTGGCTATGTCTATGATCTTAACAACCAGCCAGTAGTTGATGCATCTGTAACAATCTATAGTGGAACTACTCGTACTGATGCTCAGGGAGTATTCTCATTTACAAACGCTAAACTAGATCAACACGGTACATATATTAAAATTAAAAAATCGGGCTTCGTTGATGGATCAGATAAAATTTTTCCTACGCAAGGTAGTGCCTACTCAAGTACTCAATTGATACCGTTAGATAATAATCAATCATTTAATAGTAATGAAGGCGGAAGCTTTAATGCCACAAATGGTGGGAAAGTCATATTTACACCTAACAGTATTGCCAATCAGAATGGAGACGCCTATGAAGGTAAAGTTTTTGTTACTGCATACTTTCTGTCGCCAAACAACCCTAACATTGGAGACCTCATGCCTGGGGACCTCATGGCAGACGACGAGTTAAATAGAACAGTCATATTAGGTACAGCGGGCATGATGGCTATAGAATTGCGAGATCCTCAAGGCAAAGAATTAAATATTAAAAAAGGTAATACTGCTAAAATAGAACTACCTTATACTGACAGCAAATATCCAGATGAGATCGATTTATGGTCATTTGATGAAGAAAAAGGTAGGTGGCAGGCAGAAGGGCAAGCGAAACGAAAAGGCGACTTTTATGAAGCAGAAGTATCACATTTTAGCTTTTGGAACTGTGATGTAATGTATCCACTAATCAATCTTTGCGGAAGAGTACTCACAGAAAATGGAGAACCAGTTAGAACAAGAGTGGAGATCTCTGTTGCCGGTATTGGGACAAGTTTTGGATATACTAGTGATAATGGAGAATTCTGTGGGAAAGTACCTCAAAATCAGCTTTTAACAATCACAATACGAAGTATATTTTGCAATGATGCAACACTTGTTGTTCAGAAAGGGGGATTTGACAATGATGTGATATTAGACGATATTATTATTAAAGATTTTTTACCAAATGTCAAAGGAGACGTACTGTGTAATAATGAACTTTATGATAATGCCAATGTAATCTTAAGTTCAGAAAATAGAACTTTTGTGGTAACACCAAGAGGTAAAAGTGACTTTGATTACAACATTAATGCTCTGTGTACCAATTTACCAAACTTAAAGATAAAGGCATTTAACCTTGAAACCAATCTTGCTAGCCAAGAACAAAATGTAGATTTAGTAATTTCAGGCTTTTATTCATTAGAAGTATGTGTATCTCCATGTGATTTTGAATTAGAAATGATAGCTCCCTGTGGATCAGATCTACTTACTACAAACTTAATCGGTGGGACTGGACTTTATACCTATGAATGGGCTACAGGCGATTCAAGTAAAACAATCCAATTAACCTCTGGTAAAAGCAAGATTTATTGTGTCACAGTGACTGAAACTGCCACAGGATGTACCAAAGAGTTTTGTAAAGAAGCCGTTGCTGGTCAAATTAATGTGACTGCCTTTTCTGATCCTTGCGACCCTTTCCTTAACGGTACAATCAACAATGGTATTCCGCCTTTTTTTATAGAATTTGATAATGGTAATTCCGTAACTATTGACATCACTAACTTCAGTGCATTTGATCAGAATGGAAGTGGAGTAATCTGTTATTCTATTACGGACGCCAATGGGTGTACAACCAATGGATGTGAAAATGTTGGGAGCTTTGATCCACTTTATGTAGATCGGGACCCCTCTTTTTGTAACGGACAGTTTTATAACTTTTCATCTTCAGGGTTTGATTATGGTTTTTTAAGCGATGGAATTGGGAATACCTATAACATTGATAACTTTCCATTAATTGTTGATGTATTTAAAACAGGATATTCCTTAAAAACTGCTACAATCTCGACTTTTCAGGGATGTACTCAAGATTTTGAGATACGATTGCCATTTTTTAATGGACTGTTAGTGCCTAGTGTGCAGAATACTTCTTGTGACAGTTGTATGGATGGGCACATAATAGTAGAAATCGATCCAGATGCTGATTGCTTAAGATGTACATATGGCAGTTATAAAGTGCTAAATGTAGATTTTATGGACGTAACTGGTCAAAACTCACAAGAAAGCCTTTCTAAGGGAATGTACTATCTTGTGGCAATAGATAAGCAAACTGATTGTTATATATCGCATAGAAAAGTAACTTTACAATAATGACGTAATTTCAATAAAAATATAGCTATTGCTGAATGAATCTTGAGGAACTAATAAAAGGTTGTAAAGCTGGCAAAAGTAATTGTCAGGAAAGCTTGGTGCATCAATATGCTCCAGGCCTTCTTGCTATTTGCCAGCGATACTGTAGGGAAAGAGGGTTAGCCCACGATGCTTTACAAGAAACTTTTATTAATACATTCAAATACATAAACTCTTATAGTGGCACTGGCTCATTTGAAGGATGGTTAAAAAGGATAGCGGTTAATGCTTCTATTCAATTGTTAAAAAAATATAAGCCCTTTGATTTTAAAGAAGATCAACAGTTCGAAAATTTTATTGATGCACAAGTACCCGAAGTAAATAGTGCCCTCAATACACAAGAAATTTTAGCTCTGGTTGGAAATCTTCCTAAAAGTTTACAAATGGTGTTTAATCTATATGTTGTGGAAGGTTATAGCCATAAAGAGATAGGTGGAATGTTAAATATTACCAGTAGTACTTCTAGATCTCACCTGACAAAAGCAAGAGTAAGAATGATAGAAATGCTTAATGAAGAAAATATTGATATTGGTAATACTTATTACTAATTGTATAAAATAAATTGAAGATGAAATATTCAGATTTTGAAAAACAAATAGGCGATAAATTAAGGAATGAAGAAATTCAACTTGATACTGCTGCATTTTATAAAACGCTTACTGCTAAAAAAAGAAAAAAGAGGGGAGCTATTATAATATTGTTTCCTCTACTTTTTGTGCTAGGCATTGTTGGTTTTTATGGAAAGAGTACAAATAATGCTGCTTCCACTCTTGCAAATCATGACAAAATCTATGGTACAGGAGAAAAAAATAATACTTCGCTTAATACTCAAATGTCGTTAAATGATTACACAACAAACGACATTGATAATAGTGACCTTGTTAATCAACAACTTGTTAGTGCCAGTAAAAGTGAAATGAATGTTGTTTCAAATCCTAACTCATTCACTGAAAATCAAAATACTAAGACTATTCCAGAAAATAATACGCCTTCTCAAATTAATAAAACAAGTAATAATACTACAAAAGCTATAAATACAGGCAAATCAAAGAATGTGCAGTCATATATAAATAGCCAAAGTCTTCAATCTAATAATAATCAAAATACTAGTTTTATAGAAATAGCTCATTCGCAAAATCAAGTTAACTCTCAAATAAGTAAGAATCAAGTCAGCAATACTAAAAACATTGACAATTCACTTCAAAATTATAGTTTAGAAAACCAATTAAATATAAATTCTATAGCTACGCTCTTTCCATCAGTATTGTTTGAGTCAGAAAAACTACCAATTCTTAATAAAATTGATTGCCCTGACTTCAGAGTAAATAAAAAAATATTTGATATAGAATTGCTTGGCGAAGTTGGGTATTTCAGACCAATAAAAAAGTTTGATCCAACAACTGTCAATAGCACTGAAGTAAATGTATTAAGAACACAAAATGAAGCATCAAGAGAAGGGTATCATGCTGCAATTTATGCAAAATTAATAGGTAGAATTATTCCTATTTACTTCCAAACAGGATTGTCACAAGATTTTCTAACAGAGAGGATGAGCATAGAATACTCTTACATTGAAAGAGATACGACACAAGGAATAATCTCCATCACCGAGTCCGAAAATGGAGATACGATTACGGCAATCATAGGCGATATCATTAAGGAGACTGAAATATCTGGTAACAAAATAAAACACTACCAATTACAAATGATTGATATTCCATTAATAGCTGGATATCAATTTAACTTTAATAGATTTACGCTAGGCGTAGAGGCTGGAGCATTATTTAACATTAGAATGAGAAGTAATGGCAAAATATTAGCCGCAAAGACCAACTTTGAAGATGTCGAGACCCAAAATCCATTTAAA
>JBBKVK010000024.1:0-6121 GCA_037968395.1 Saprospiraceae bacterium
CTATAAATGTATTTGATAATGCTTTTAGAATTCAATAATTTCTACTTATATTTAGCCAATCAATTCTTTAATTATGTATTTTTTTACCAACTTTACGGTATAAAATATGTTTTATGAAAATTTTTAAATTAGAGATATTATTACTTATAATAATTTTTATTATTGCAGGTGTTATCCATGCATTTAGTCAAGAAATCAGTTTTAATAAAACGACTTACACTGGTGTTAAGAAACTGGGGACAGTCGATTTTTCAAAAGTTGAGGATCCTTATCTTCCATTGTTACAATCATTAGAAGCACCGTCTGTGTCTGGTAATGGCTACAAACATCAGTTGGCAAAATTTAAAGCAGATCTAGCTATCTCTCACCCAAAAAACAATAATAAATCAACGAATAAAAGGTCGTTTGTAAATCCACCTTTGTTATTAGGTGGATTTCAAGTGAAAGGTGTTGATACTGGAAGTCCTATTGACAACCATTTAGCCATGAGCAATGAATGGATTGTGACAGCAGGAAACTTTTATTTATCTGTTGAAAATAAAATAGGAGGCAATTATAAAAAATTGTCTTTGGGAGCCTTTGCTGCTGCAGCTCAGATTACTTCTCAAGCTTTTGATCCAAGATTGGCATATGACCCTGTGGCTGATAGATATATTTTGACGTTTTTAGCTGGTTTTGATAGCCAAAATACTGATATCATTTTAGTGTTTTCTGAAACCAACGATCCACGTGGTAAATGGAATATTTATAGTATTACAGGAAATCCAAACATGTTAGATCAATGGACAGATTATCCCATGATATCTTTAACCAACGATGAAGTGATCATAACGATCAACTTACTAAAGGATAATGAAACTTGGCAGGCTGGTTTTATTGAAACAGTAATTTGGGAGATTAATAAATCTGAAGGATATAACGATGAAGACCTAGTGATTAACAAATATGACGGCATTACCTATGGAGGTGCTAATATCAGAAATCTTTGCCCTGCAGAGAGTGCTACAGAGGAATTATTTGATGATGTATATTTTATTTCTAGTAGGAATTTTGCTGTGGAAAATGATTCTTTCTTTTTAGTTAAGTTAAATCCAAAAGCGACTGACCCTTTAGAGCAAATTGATATTAAATATGTTTTATCTGATCAACCATATGGCAATCCGCCAAACGCAGCTCAAAAAGTTGGTGAATTGCAAACTAATGATGCTAGAGTTTTAGAAGCATTTAGACTTAATAACCATATGCAGTTTGTTGGGAATACCAGAAATTTAGATAATAATCAATGTGGTATTTATCATGGAATCATTGAAGATGTTAGTAACCCAAGTGGGGTTATCTTAAATCATATAATTGGGGATAATTATGAAATCGGATATCCTGGCATAACTTATACAGGAGAAAGTATTTTTGAAAAAGATGCCATAATAAATTTCAATCATACTTCTTTGTCAAAGAATCCAGGAGTATCTGCACTATACTCTATACCTGAACAAGGTTATTCACAAATCATAGAGGTGGGTGCTGGTACAACATATATTGATATGTTCCCTTCTGATCCATTAGAAAGGTGGGGTGACTACTCTGGGTCTCAAAGAGATTACAATAACCCTACCGAAGTATGGATTTGTGGATATATGGGTGCAGCAGGTAGGACTAATGCTCCATATGTCGGTCATCTCTCTAAACCTTCAGAACCAACAGCAACGATTAATGAAAATCATCCTAATTTAAAGCCAATTACTTATCCTAACCCAACAAATTACAGAATTAATATAGAATTTGATACTCCTCAAAATTACAATACTATCGTAGTAACTTTAAATGATATTCTTGGTAATCAAATTGATCAAATATATAACAGTGACAAGTTCATAACAGGTAAAAGTAGATTTTCTTTTAATGTAGAATCTTTGCCTACAGGTACCTATATAGCAAAAATTATAATTGATGGTGAATTGATTGCAGCTGAGAAGTTTGTAAAATAAGGAATAAGAACAGCACTTTTAACTCACTTTATACAATAGACAAAAAGAATTTTAGATTTAGATTATTGTTTGTAGGTCATTTCCACTTTAAATCTATTATCTAAGGCTCCAAGGCCGACTGCCGTTGCTGGAGAAATTATGACCGAGACATCTGAATTGTAGGCACCTTTTGGTATTCTTCCAACTACTTTAGCTGTTACTTTTCGGTTTACAAGGGGATTGTAAAGTTCAATTTCGCTATTAAGCCTTGCAGTAGGGTGTAGTGCATATCTAGAATGGCCTTTTGATGACTTTGTCCAAATGGCAATACCTTTTTCTTTTTTGAATGTTGCGTCTAGCTCATCTCTACTCATCGAATCATTTTCGGGATTAGACACTACTCCATCTAGGTCGTCTATCTTATCTAATAGATTGGTTTGTGGCATTGGTCCTATTATTTCTGCAGGAGTAACTGGCTCATCTAAATTACTATAGAGTTGAGTATTTTGAGGATCTAAAGCTATCCACCCTAAAGTTAGAGTTTGGCCAATAGTCAAGTCTTTTGTAGTAAGATCATTCCTTTTCATCAATGCTTCTACACTTTCACTGCAATATATTTTAGCTATTCTAAATAAATTATCCTTGGGTTGTACCACATAAGTTAGTGGGATAAATTTTGTTGATTTATAACTTTCAATTGACTCACCACGATATGTGAATTTAAAATCTATTGGGATAATTACTTTAGATCCTTTGGCAATATCATTGGCATCTTTTATATTATTATAGGATAGAATTGTTGAAATCGGGGTTTTAAATATCCTTGATGCTTGATACAGTGTCTTACCTTTATCCATCACGTAGTCAGTGACTGCATGCTCTTGGCTATCAAAATAGACAGAAATATGACTATCAGTATCGATTTCTACCCCTTGTGAATAAGAAATTAATGGGAGGATAAATGAACATAATATATATACGAATTTCATGGGTATTTTTATAGTAAGTAGTTGCTAGTTAAAATTAAATCTTGTCAATACAAGTCGCAAATATATTACAATTATATGTAATATTCAACTTACTGTATAACAATTAATTACAGAACATAGTTCCAGTATTTATAATCCCATCTTAAAAGCCTCATTTAATGCTTTGAAATCTAACTTCCCTCCATTAGCATTTAGATGGTTTAAAATGATAAGTGATTTTGTTATTCTCTTATCTTGGTTTTTTAATTTACCAATAAGATATATTAAACTCCTTTGTTTTCCTGGGGTTAATTTATGAAAATGTTCATTGCCTTCAGGATCAGTGTCTAGTACTTCTCTAAATTCGTCGGGCATTGGCAAACCATATTCGGAAGTATCTTCCCAAATTTCGCAAGAGATTTCTACTCCTTCACCCACCACTAATTTTTTTCTAAGCTCTTTGTTAAGGTTTATAAAGTAGGTATTGTTACCAGCAGGCATAAAGGCACAATGAATCGTTATAAGATCATTTATTTTACAAACCAACCTCTTAATATTCTGAGTATGAAAGTAATCAACAATGTCCTTAGGTACGACTACATGAAAATGCCAAAGCTCAGAATCGAATCTAGCAATAGTAGAAGTGAACGTTCTTTTATCAACTTTTGAATCCATAGATTAATAACAACTTGAATTATTTTTTATTGTATAAACCCTATATTTGAATTTGATATAACGAAAAGGGGATAAGACTTTCGCCTTATCCCCTTTACCTAATAATACTTAATTATTAATTTTACAAAACCTTGTCAACATCTGTAAAAGGTAGATCAAAAGCTTCTGCTACTCCTTCATAAACTATTTTGCCTTTGACAACATTTAATCCTAATTTCAATTCGTTGTTGTCTTTACAAGCTTTTTGCCATCCTTTGTTTGCCAATTGAATTGCATAAGGCAAAGTTGCATTCGTCAATGCTAAAGTTGATGTATATGGTACAGCACCTGGCATATTAGCTACACAATAATGCAAGACACCATCTACTACATAAGTAGGATCTTCATGAGTGGTTGGTCTACATGTTTCGATGCAACCACCTTGATCTACTGCTACATCTACTACTACAGTACCTTCTCTCATTTCTGAAAGCATATCTCTAGTGATAAGATTTGGAGCTTTTTTACCAGGAATTAAAACTGCTCCCACTATTAGATCGTGGGTAGAAAGCATTTCTCTAATGTTATATTCGTTTGACATAAAAGTATTGACATTGGCAGGCATTACATCATCTAAATATCTTAATCTTGGAAGGTTTACATCCATGATAGTGACATCAGCTCCCATCCCAGCAGCCATCTTAGCGGCATTAGTGCCAACTACTCCACCTCCAAGTATCATTACTTTGGCTGGTCTGACACCAGGTACTCCTCCTAGTAGGATCCCTCTTCCACCCATTGGTTTCTCTAGGTACTTTGCTCCTTCTTGGATTGCCATTCTACCTGCTACTTCACTCATTGGTACGAGCAATGGTAATGATCTGTCCTCTTTTTCAACAGTTTCATAGGCTAAGCATATACTTCCGCTTTCTATCATAGCATGAGTTAATGGCTCAGAACTTGCAAAGTGGAAATACGTAAAGACCAATTGATCTTTTTTAATTAACTTGTATTCACTCTTGATTGGTTCTTTTACCTTCATGATCATCTCAGCGATATCATACACTTCTTCGATAGTGCTCAATACATTTGCACCAGCTGCTACATACTCTTCATCAGCAAAACCACTCCCCATTCCTGCAGTAGCCTGGACATAGATTGGATGGCCATGTTTTACGAGTTCTTTAACCCCAGCAGGAGTAAGAGCAACTCTGTTTTCATTATTTTTGATTTCCTTAGGAACTCCGATTATCATTTATTTATTTATTAGATGTTTAACGATTTTAATGTCAAGGCGAAATTATGAAATCCAAACGGTAAATGCTGTATTATAAAGTAACAAAAGTGAATTAATCCTGAGACTAGATTGATTATTAGACGAATGGCCTAATAAAGCTGCTTTTTTTAATGAGATTTGAATATTATGTTCAACCAATTTATAGGAATGAATTTAATTCTTTACTTTTGCTTTAAATAATAACATAAATTACATGCAGATCAATAAAAATTTAGTAATCCTCTCACTGATGTTAGTAGCTGTAGTGGTCAGATTTATGAATATCCTACCTAATTTTTCTCCTGTAGTAGGTATGACATTGTTTGGAGCAGCCTTACTTAATAGAAAAGTATGGGCATTCATTTTGCCATTGGTATTTATCTATGGTACTGATTTGATCATCAATAATACTTTTGCAAGATCATTTTATCCAGAGGTGAGTGGTATAGTTTGGTTTTCTGAATATATGATTTGGAATTTTGTTGCTTATGCAATGATAGCTGGTATTGGTGTTTTGGCTTTGAATAAAAAAGTCAAATTTAGTAATACTTTAGTTTTAACTCTTGCGGCATCAGTTGTTTTTTATTTTATCACCAATATGGGAGCATGGTTAGATCCAAAAATGATGTACCCTTCTAATTTCTCTGGATTGATATTGTCATTAGAGGCAGCACTTCCATTTTTTAGAACATCGATAGTATCAGATCTGTTATGGTCAGGAGCATTATTTGGTACCTATTATTTGATAAAATCAACCAGTTTAATCCAAGTTGAAAACAAAGTAGTATCATAATTGGTTTATCAATCCTTACTACATATCGTCATATCATATAAATAAACTTAATGTCAACACCAACAAAACTTACAGTCAACTCTAATGGAACTTTAAAAGTAGAAGGAGACTTCATCTTAGTAGATGCCCAAGGCAAGGAATATGGCCTTCAAGGCAGAACCACACTTGGTATATGCAGATGTGGCCTATCTAAAAACAAACCATTTTGTGATGGTTCACACAACGGTCATTTTGATCATGTCGCTGAGGCATTTGACTTACCTCCAAAGAGAGTATAGAACGTAAAAAAGAGCAATATTATAAAGGCAAGGACTTAGAGGTTTTTGCCTTTTTTTATTTAACCCGCTATATGCATTAGAACTTTGTCATAGCCTGTGACGCCATAAGCAGCAAGGGTTGAAAAACCAACCTGCCTTCGGGATAGGCAGGAAAAATAAGCACTCATTTAGCCTACCAATTCGCCATA
>JBBKVK010000025.1:0-5591 GCA_037968395.1 Saprospiraceae bacterium
ATTCTTGATCAATTAATTCTAGTAAGGATTTTTTTGCTCCATTTGCACTTGACTCAGTCCTAAAGTATTTAATTTTAGAATGTCCAATTTTGTCAGAAAACACAAGAACTTCCGTTGAAATAAAACTATTGGGAAAATTATAGTTTACAGCAATAATCGGATCTGCTGATAAATCTGAGTTGCTATCAATATACATTATGGCTTGTTTTCCACTTTTAACAGTAAAACTTTTATTTTCAAAGTCTTCTTTAGATATATAGTATTTGTCGGCACTTTCTCTAGTAGAAACTACCAGATAAACTACCTCCTCCACTTCAAAAACTGAAGCAAATTGTAATATCAAAGGATATGATGTATTCTGATATTTGCAAAGTAATGAATTTTCATATCCATTCTTAACATTCTCAGATTTCACATGAATAAGACCTTTGTTACCTCTATATGAAATAAGCTCTTGATAATCAAATATCTCATTTGTCTCAAAACCAAAACAATGTATATATGCAGGATCACCAACTTCTGCCCTTGATATAGATTTATCAGGATTTCTGAGGTTGTATTCCACCCCAATAAAGTCATCTACTTTATCCGCAAGTGTATTGTACATACTTGTCCTAAAATATAGTTCGTATAATAAAATATCTTCTTCAGGATTAATATCCTCTCCAATGCCTGAACTCCTAATTGATGATGTATGCTCTGAATATGAACTTATGCTAGGAGCAAATGAACTGTATGAATCTGTAATGATTTGTTTCAACCTTAATTCAACTTTATATAATGCATTTGCAACAAGTCCGTCTTCTGGATATTGGTACAAAATTGTTGTGTTATCCTGATTGTAGGTAACATTTGTTATAATTGGGTCTTCACCTGCTTTCGTTAGGGTTGCATATACAAAATCTTTAATACTGTTTCCGCTAGCATCAAATCTTTGATTTTCTGAGAATAATTTTGCTTGGTCTCGATGAAGTTTCAACATACCATAGTCTCTATTTCCTTCCTCTTTATAGTAATTGACCATTCCATTCGAAGGATATGCAAAATCAATATTCTCAGGAGGTATATTCTTAAAAGTCTCTGACGTGGTAAACGATGATTCTTTAATATAAGGTGTCTCATTACCATCCTCATCCAAAACTATTATTACATATTTAGCAGTGTATAATCTATTTGGTAATAAAAATCTTTTTGGTTTCAATGACAACTTAGTAGAAGAAACAATTAAATCTGCCTCTAGCCTACTTCCATATTCATTATACAAACCTGTTTCCTCTTTATCAACGAAAAAATCATAAATAGTAGGATTAACTAACCATGGATACCATATATAGGTAGAATCAGATAATTCATAATTAAGATTGCACTCTACTACACCATTAATCATTACATCACTTTCTTCATCTAAAGGAACGGTATATGAGAATAAAGATAAATTAAGTGGGTCATCATTATTTGATTGATCAATTTCACAAATTTCTCCTGCTTCTACATCGAAAGTTCTAGTTCTTCTTTTAGTCTTGAACTCAACTGCTCCATAAACGTAAGTAGGATTTGGACCCTGAACTTGTAATACAGCTGCGATACCAGCACTTAAAACATTTACACCTAGGAATTTAATTTCACCATTAATGTAGGCCCACATTTGTCCTCTACCATACCAATTATTAAGTCCAAAATCTGAAACATTTGTACAAAGTGGTTGATCATATTGTTTTAACATTATATCAAATCCAGCCCCTGCTTCCAACTTTACTCCTGTACCTAAAAAAGTCGCATTAATTTCTAATTCCAGAGCTACTCCAAATGCGAATCCTTTCCCCGTATTCCTAGCCGATTCGCTAACAAAAACTTTGCTTCCAAGATGTTCAACGTTCGAAGGCAAACCCGGGAAAGGTGGTATGACTGTCCCAATATCTAAATAAGTCGATAGATTAACTTTTATTATTGGTATATTTAATTTAACTCCAGCCCTATTTGATGGCACTCCAAAATAGAAGTACCAATCATGTGGACCAATATAAATATCTAGCATACAAAGTGCACCAGCTGTACCAGCTCCAGATAGAAGACCTGCATCAAGAAAAACAGCTGCATTTGCTGAAAACTCTTTAGTTTCAAAATTCATTTTCATGGCTATCGTCCCACTCAATTTACCACTTAATGAAGTTGCTTTATCATCCTCTGATGGCTCAGTTTTTCCAATTAGGTCCTCATATGCTTTAAGTACTTTTTTTGGAACAATATCTCCATAATCAACAACATCTGTAGCAAATTGAACTTCGCCTCTTAGTTCAATATTTTGCAATGACCACCCTGGGCCAAATCTGAAGATTAACTCAGCGAGCCCATTACTAGTCTTTTTTTCTACTAAATAAAAAGTAGTAAAAAGTTTAAACGTAACTAGATCAATATCACTGGGAGTATAAACGGTACCAGTCAATGTGGTTCCCAATTTAGAGGCTAAGTAAGATTCAGCAGTATGAAGAGTTGTGGGATATCTTTTTGTATTATCATAATTAGTATTCATATTACTTGACATCCCTCCACCAAGGCTATTTATTACTAAAGTTCCAAATAACTTTATTTCCAAGCCTTTTAAAGCCAGATCAACATAGAAATAATCCCTTTCATTACGCTTTCCAAACATGCAAGCTCCTATGATTCCAAATCCATCATCTCCTTCTCCAATTGCGACATCAATGATCCCTCTAAAACCTTTACCAAATTCGTTTATTTGGCTATTTTGATCATGAGGCGTTTCAGTATCATTGTAGAATTCTATACATCCATCAAATCTAAAGCTTGATCCAAATTGAGCGTTAACACAAATTTGATGAATTTCAAATCTTTCATATTTATAATCAAAGAGTCCACCCCGATCTATTTCTTTTCCAATTATCGCAAATGATCCACCGCCCCCTAACTTATCAGGTTTGCCAGCATCTCCTTTAATTAAGGTAATATGGATATCAAAATGAAGCTCAACTTCATCAGGAACTAACCCATTTTTTAGAAATAATTTATTAAGTGTAAAAGGTCCAATTTCGATTAGAGGTTCTCCTTCCTTCATTCCTTTAACTCCCCATTTACCCGCTGTGAACCTCTTACCTGTCTCCCCTGGATCATTTGTGTATTCTACTCCACTAAACATTACTATAGGGATCTTAAGTTTTCCTTCAATTTTATCATTTATACCAAAATCAAGCTCACCATTCATGTGAATCTTGAATTGGGTTTTATCATCTACATGTCTAGCATTAATGTAAGAGTTTTTTGAAAGGGTAATCCCACAATTGAAAAGATTAAAAGTATTCTTTTCTTGAAGATTAACTCTAAAATCAGCATTTCCAGAAAGTGTAAAGACTGCTGAATATTCTAAAGGCGATTTTAGTACAGGAACTCTAACAGTACCTTTAAAACCTCCGCCAGCAACATTATTTTGCAACAAAAGTACTGACAAATGTGTCATAGATATTTCCCATCCATCAGCATCTCCACCATGCAATAATGGGTTATTGATATTACCTCCTGAAAAAACTCCTGAAAGTCCATTCTCATCGAAGACTACGGAGGAAGCTTCTAAATCAAAATTCTTATTAAACATTGTTCCATTCACAGCAACTTTTTCCAAAATAAACCCTTTCCAAGATGGAAGTAAGGCTGTACCATTGTAATGATTATTTTCATAATCGATTGGTAAAGAAAGGTTGCCAATATTAACAGATTTCTTGTTTGATAAATCAATATGAAATTTAAAATTTTTAAACAAGAACTGTGGTTTATTGGCAAGAATAAAAGGTTTAGCATCAACTGTCGCTATCATATCTAGCCAACCATCCCCTGTGAATTCTGTAGAAAAGTCCAAAACATAATTATCAGGTAGTACTAAGCCAGCCTCAGTTGTTGGTACTACAAAATTTCTACAAAATTCAATCCCACCAGTAATCTTACCCCCAATAATACCACTACAATCGAATTGAACAAAAGTATTATTAACGCCTTTCTTTAATTGCAGCCTTGCACTATTGAATATTTTAATGTACACATCATTCATTAAGGCTAGTTTTGCCTGTTTAAAACCTCCAGCAGTAAATTCAACATTAGCAGCTGAAAAAGCGAGCTTTTCATTCTTACTCTTTTTATTAGTAATAACTGCACTTGCCGTAAGTGTTGATGAAGTTGGAGTTATAGTGAAATTAGTTAAATATAAATCAAAGATATATTCTCCAGATTCCTTTTGAGTATGTAATGGCAGCATTATATCAACATCAACCACTGGTGTGAAATATTGGTATTGATACTCTTTAACTCTTTGAATTACAAGAGGTTTTGGAATTCCATTAATAAAATCCAAATTCTGATTATACTGCCACATTAAATTTCCTAGCTCATCTTCATTCAAAATCGAATTTACTTGGTTAGAAGTAGAAGACATATCGTAATAACCACTTTTTTTGTTTTCCTTTGGATAAATATACTCATTATCTATATGTGGAAAATGAATTTGACCACCTAAAACATAGTCATCATAATTAGAGTTTTCAGAAATATATTGAGATATCTGATTCTTTACCCATTCAGTATATTTAGCATCATCTTGAATAAGATCAAATTCATTGGCAGTTAATGATTTTAAGCTTTCAATTATAAATGCTTCAATTAATTCAATTTTGGATTGGTGATCAATTACAATGTCTAACTTATTTGAAGATTTAGTGTAATTTACATCAATGTTGTATAAATCAGCTTGAGCGTTTTCTAGATCCTTCCAATTCTCAAAATTATTTTCTTTATTAGCAGAAAGCACATTTATTGGAGCAGTAAAATGTTCGCTCATCCCTTGAGATATTAACTTATTCATAGAACCGAATGCCATGTCCTCATGAGGTGAAGTTAAACTAACTTCAGCAAGGACTCGCTTTTCACCGAATTCTCTGTCAAAATCATCTTTTACAGATTGATGTTCATCCTTTAATGTCTCTAGTATTTCAATAATATTAGAATTAAGAAGAACTTTTTTTCGGTCAATAAATTCCTTCAATTTAGCGGCATCGGCATTACCACCACTTGGGTCACAAGTTTGCCCTGTTAAAACCATTTCACCATCATCATTTTGGCCATATTGTTGTCCAGTAGCACTGCATCCATTATCATTGTATGGTAATCCTGTGTCTAAATAATTTCCGTCTTTATCAAAGCCATCAGGGTTATATTTAGTATTTGTTAGATAATGAATACCATCTTTATCAAAGCCATTATTCAACCCATCAGCTCCAAATTCACCTTCGCCTTGCCCTTGGGGAGTTTTCGGAGGATTACAAATTTCACCCCCAAGATATAGTGGTGGTATTGTAAAATTAGGAATTTGGTCCATATTAGGCCCTTCTACTCCTACGACGGTCCCCGATATTGCTTGGCCAAGAATATTAATTTTAACATTAGAAAAATTTACTAAAAGCCTATTAGATTGAAATGGAAGTACAAGTATTCCAGAACCATTAATTCCATTTGGATTGCTAGAACCAGCAACATAAGTTTCTATGACAACAGGCAATTTATTCATTTTAAATACAGTGCCCTTAAACCTT
>JBBKVK010000026.1:0-13012 GCA_037968395.1 Saprospiraceae bacterium
CCTTCCCAATTGAAAGTAAGTGTCCCTTTACAGGAATCTACAATAGGTGTAAGGTTAATATTAAGTCCTGGAAGACCACAGTCAACTCCACTTATTGGATCGAGTCTAGGTTTGGGAGGACCTACAGTTGCACGATTTCCATCATATAATTGGTTAGCGCTACCCATTGTAAATCCATTTGAAAATTCTTTCCCATTAAAGCCAACAGCTGTAGATGGAGGATCAACTCCATGTTCGTATAATCTAATACCATCACCACATTCATCAACTCCACTAATTGTAAGTCCAAAAAAACATATGGTATCTCCAACCATAACATGTTCATACTTATAAGATGGAGATCCTCCTGTAATCTTATAAAAATCATTTTGCGGTTGAGGAGCTGGTGAAATAACTGATTCTAAAATAGTCCATGGAAATGGAATACCACCATTTTTGGGCCAATATAAGTTTTCTTCAAATAGCTCTACTACTGCTCCTGTAGGAACAACCAAACCAACTGAAGAATTAAAAGCAATTATATGAATAGGAAGTGAAGTCTGCCCTCCTGTAATTATTGCACATACATTGTACTTGCATTTTATACTGTCATAGTCAATAACATACTCTACAGTTGTAACCTGACTAAATGCAATACTGCTAAAAAACAATATAAATGAAATGGTGGCGACTTTTAGTTTAGATGTACTCATTACTACCTCGGTTTTTAGTTTTTTAAAATAAAAAAATAAAAATGACTGTCAAAAGAGATAATGATTGGGGCATCATCTACTTAAATATGTTGTCCTTGTGACCAAAAAAGCAAATAATGTCACCTTTATTATGCTCTTTTGACAGTTTTCTTACTTAATTATTATAGTTTAACGATTTTTTGATGAATCGTTTTACTCCCTAACATTAGGGTTATATTGTATATACCGCTCTCAAAATCAGATAAATCTATCTGCTCATTTACAGTATTATTTGTCTTAGATCGGTAGGATTTACTCATTACCTTTTTCCCATCTGCACTGTACACATGTACTTCTATCTTATCTCCTTTTTCGACAGCATATGCCAAATTGACTATACTTTTAGTTGGATTAGGATATACATTTACATCTGTATCATCAAATCTCTGTACAGATACTTCTCTTGAGTAATCATAATTACCATCAAAATCAATTTGCTTGATTCTATATTGATAAACTCCAGAATGTCTTGTATCAAGATCAATATATTCATATACGTTATTTGTAGTATTCTTACTTCTTATTACATCAGTAGATATAGTAGAATATATAATTTCAGAGCTAAGTTTTCTTTCAACTATGTACTCTTGAACATTGATCTCAGATGAGGTCTCCCAGTGTACCAAGTTAGACCCATCATTACTTTCAGCATAAATCTTCGACCAAACAACTGGTAAAATTGAATTAGCAATTCCTAAATCAATATTGATTAAATCATCCCCTGGATTAGTACTAAAAATTCTTGTAGTATTATATCCATTAGAGTGATCTACATCACTATCCATATCATCACTTGACGCTCCAGCACTTGTTGCATAATATCCAACAGGTGTTTCAAATTTCAAATAGATGTCTTTTGCTTCTAAGTAATCGATATTGTAAATACCATCAGCATCAGTCGTACCTTGACCAAGCATTTGGTCTGTAATAGCTTCATATGCTTTAACTATAACGCCAGCAACTTTAGCTTCATTTGCATCTTGTATTCCATTATTATTAGAATCCATCCAAACCAAGTTACCTACTTGTGCCATTGGGTAGAATCCTGCACCTAAATCCAGCTTGTTTTCACCAGATCTAAGTAAGAAACTCTTAGTTGTTCCAAAGCCATTAGTATGATCAATGTCACTGTCTTTAAACCTATTATTTCCTCTTAATGGTCTTACATAGACTAATCCAAAAGTTGGTTGTACTACTTCAACATAGTAGGTTCCAGGAGAAGTACAAAACTGGTACCAACCATCATCTGAAGGAGTATTTGGCTTATGACCAGTTTTCTGAGTATCCCAAAGAACCCAAACATTATTTACTTTTTTATAAAGATTTACTTTAAGACCATCTATACCATTTTCAAAGTTGTCGTGGATATCATTTTCGTTATAGTCGTACCATACTAAATCTCCTATCTTTACACATTCATAATATCCAGCATCAATAGTAAGGTTTACGTCACCACCGGCTACTGTAAAAGTGGCAGTTGTGTTGTACCCATTCTGACCTGTGACATCACTGTCTTTTGAATCGTCACCAATGTTTGCAACTGTAGGAGTATACTTACTTTGTACATCAAATTCTATATAGTAGTCACCTTGAAATACATTTTCAAAAAGGTACTTACCTTGTGCATTAGTAAGTGTTGATTTCACAAGGATACCAGCATAATTATATAACTTAACTATAACATTAGGTATCCCCACTTCTCCATTTGATTGAATACCGTCACCATTACTATCTATCCATACAAAATCTCCTATAATCCCTAAAGGCAATTGCGGATCAATTAATAAATGTAAAGTAGCACTATCACAAATATTTGGGTCTGCAGTCCTACAAACTTGATACGCAAAATCTACTGGTCCAACATAATCTGTAACTGGCGTAAATGTATAAGATCCATTATTATTCATAACTAATGACCCTTTACCTGTTACCGTCCTATTAAATGATTTAATAGTTTGTGGTAAATCCTTAGGATCAGAGTCATTTGCCTTTGCACTTTTTGCAACTGATGATGTTAACGGCGTATTGATATAAGTCTGATTATAGTCATCCATACCATTGGTAAATTCTTCAACACCTAATGGATAAACATTAATGTAAACCCACTCTTGGTCACAGTTGACTGGACTAGTTGAAGGGTTTTGGCATACTTCATATCTAAAAGAATCTCTTCCTACATAACCAGCATTTGGTATATAAGTAGTTGTATTATTGTTCCATGTACCATGAGCTGGAGGAGTAATAATTGTAGGATTAGTAAGGCTACAATTCGGTTGACTCTGACATTTATCATTTGCAAGAATATTGATTACTACATCATTATCTTGAGATGTTGCAGAGTAGTCATGATTTGCTATTGGTGCATTTGTTTGACTCATTGGCTCCATTACTGTGATTACTAATGGCATTTTTTGACAAATTACTCTTTGTCCAGATCTACATACTTCTACTGTATAATTGTATTCTCCAATGGTAGCGCAAGAGAAAGTATATGTACCATCCCCGTTTAATGTTGGGACACATGAAGCTGGATTACCCGCTTTTGGTGTCACTGTGCTATAATCATAACCTGTTTGACCATCATTTGTCGATAGATCACCAGTCAATAAAATATTCTGGAAAGTAACACCAAAGTCAGGATTAACACATATTGATTTAACTAATACATTTATTGTTGCTGTAGGAGAAGTACATCCTGCTACAGTTTGATAAACACTTATTGTATAAACCCCAGGGGTCGTTGGTACCATGCTCGCAGTAGAAGTTGAACTAGAATTAAGACCTGCCCCACTTGAAGAAGCTGCCCAAGTATATACTGCACTAGGATTTTTATCTACCTGTAATGCTATTGTCTCACCTAGACATGCTGGGTTAGGTATTGCTTTCAAGTTTAGAGGAGCTCCAGGAGATCCTAATTCTGAAAGACTGACTGGTCCACCAAAAACTCCCGAACTACATCCATTGTCAGAAGAGACAGAAATATTTGTATAATTACCTGCTGATAGGTTTGTTAAAAATATTATACCTGCTCCATTAGCAGTGACAGACAATGTTGTTGAAGTACCAGCAAATGTGTATTTCACTTCATAATTCGTTCCAGGAGAATACCCTGAAATTGAAATTTGACCATCTGTACCACCACAAGTAGTTGGATTCACTTTATTAATAGACCCAATAGTAGGCGTAGGAGGAGAAGGTTCAACTACAACTTGTGTAGTCACAGGTGAAGATTCACATCCATTATTAGTAGCTTTTACCGATATTGTATATGTGCCTGGTAATGTAGGCACCATAGTTGTTGCATTTGCCGTGCTATTTACTAAACCTCCGCCAGATGGTGTCACAGCCCAAACATAAGAAACTCCAGAAACTGGATCTACACTTAAGTTTATTGTTTCACCCACACATGCAGGACTTGGCGTTGCTGAAAGACCAGTTGGTATTCCAGGTGCATTTGGCTCCATTAATATAACAGGCCCAACTAAAGTATTTGAGCTACATCCAATTCCAGATGAAACAGTAAAGTCTCCGTATGAACCACTCGTTAAACCAATTAATGTTATAGTACCAGCACCATTAGAAGTGATACTTGCTGAAGCACCAGCCCCATTTTTAGTATAATCTAATGTGAATAGTGTATTAGGTGCAAATCCTGCTATTGCGATACTTCCATCACTACCTCCACATGCTGAAGGATTAGTTGGTGTAATATCTGTAATTTCAAAATCTGGAGGTGTTGTATTTACAGATACAGCAACCGTGCCAGCAGGAGATGTACATCCAGCTGAAGTCTGTGTTACAAAAATTGTATAATTACCTGCAACAGTAGCAGTCATTGAATTTGTTGTACTTGTAGAAGTCCCTAATCCAGCATTTGGAGAAGAAGCCGTCCAATTATATGTAGCTCCAGATAGACCAGTAGCCGTTAAGTTTATTTTATCTCCTAGACATACTGGAGTTGGATTAGCTACAACAGAAGGAGCTGCTGGTGAACCAGGCTCATTTAAAACTATTGGGCCAGCAAAGACATTTGAAGAACAGCCATTTGCTAACATAACACTAAAATCCGAATAAGTTCCTTGAGAAAGGTCAATGATTTGATAAGTACCAGATCCAGTAGTAGTAATGGCAATCGTTTGACTAACACCATCTTTACTATAAGTTAAGTCATAATTAGTTGAGTTATCTAATCCACTAATATTGATATTTCCATTACTTACACCACATTGAGTTGGTGAATTGCCAACGACATTTCCAGCATTTAAAGTAGGAACACCTGAAACGTTTATTGTGATAATATTACTTGTATCTTGACAAGGCATACCATCAGTAAATAGATAAATTCTTATAAAATTATGCGTACCGACGTTTAAGCTTTGTGTTGTATAATCTTCTTGGTTATTAGTTCCTGTCGCAGCAGTATATGCAGCCATATTTAAACTGTACTTCCAAAGGTAGGTGCCAGGACTTGGTCCAGCTGTCATACCATCTAACAGTATTGCACCACTAGTTCCACAAAAATCTGCAGGATCCGGAGGAGTAATTATGTTATCTGTTGCATTACAGCTACATTCATCATTTACGATTACTTGTACCATATCAGAGCATCCACCACTGGACCATAATAATTCATAAGTTCCTGGTGCAGAAAAGCCTCCAACAGTAGAATTAGGGTCAGAAGGATCTGAGAAAGCTGCAGTACCTGGACTTCCTGGTCCAACAGACCACATCCCAGTACCAATAGCACTCAAAGTTGTACTTCCAGAGCTAAAACAAGATACATCAGCTGGGTCTGGACCAGCATCAGGGTTTCCCACATTTACAGCGATTGTATCTGGACAATCCAAAACAGTATATAAAAATAAATATGTTCCTATAGCCGCTCCATCTAAACTTACTGAAGCTAGACCACCACCATTATCTGTAATTGTAGCACCTGCATTGTTATTTGGGTCTGCACTCCACGTACCTGTTGAAGGATTGGAGCCGGTTAAATTTACTGTCGAGCCCGGGCAAGCGGTTTGATCTGCTCCAGCACTTGCTCTTACAAACGCCTCAACAGATAATTCAGAAGTACAATTCATAGCATCAGTTACTGTTACCATGTATGTTCCATTATTAGCAGCGGATCCGGGTGTAATCAATACATCTTGATTTGTACCAGTATAACTTGGTCCAGCCCAACTATATGTTAATGGAGCTTGACAACCTGACGAAATTGCAGTTAAATCAATATTTAAGTCGCTACTGCATATTACATTAGCAGAAAGCTTAGGCGCAGCTGGATATTTAGTTGCTAAATTACCAAAATAGGTTTGCCCTGGAAGTAAAAATGTAAATCCACAAGTATAATTTTGCCCATCCATTCCTGGAGCTGTTGAGCTCGGGTCTGTTGGTGCTATAGTTGAATTAAAAGGTCGAGCTTCAATATTCCCACAGTCATAATTTACAGTAGATCCATCATTTAAATCTTTAAGTAAAAAAGAGAATAGCTTAATAGTATCTCCTTGATTTACGGAAGCAAATGCTGTTGTTGGAGAAATGGAGTTAGTGACCCCATGATAACTTTTAAGCGGAGAAGCAATTGGAGCATTTTTAGATGTAGTAGCTGTCCATGTTGCTGGGGAACCATTTCCATTTGATGTTTTAGGCTGAAAGTTAGCCACTACATTGATATAAACATCTTTTTCAGTAACAAGTGAATATTGACTCCCTATTATAACTCTAGAGGGAGCGACACCAGTAATTTCTGAACCTGTCTTAATTATAACATAAGCATCCCACCTACAAAGGGTAGTATCATATCTGACTTGAAATTCAGTCTGAGTAACCTGAGCATTACAGCTTATACCGTAAAAAAATGATACTATACTGACTAACAGTAATAATTTAATCTTTTTCATCAACCTTTTTTTTTAAAACAAAAAAATATAATAAAGGAGAGTTTTAACTAACCACTGAAAAAACTCTCCTGTATGTTTTAGTACTAATCTACTTCCATTTCTGGAAGTTGCTCTACAAATAAATCATAGTTTGCTGCTAATTCTACATTTAATGGGTAGAATAATAATGAAGCAAACAACATGTTTTTATCATCATCTGGGTTATCAAACTTAACCTTAGCATTCAAATCCCAATCCGCTTGTCTATATCCATAAGCGAAATCGTAGTTAGATCCTAAAGTCACATTTGTCACATAATTTAATACTTGAGAAGATATCTCATTCATATCATCATTAGGTGAAACCACTTTTATTCTTCCATTACCATCAAAATCTCCTGCCCAAAGAGCAAAGTAAGTTTCTTTAGCATTTCTCTTTTGAGCTAATCCTGTGAAATCAACAGTTATACCACCATTTGTCAATACAACTCCCTTGTCGTATATAGGGGTATTAGGTGTTGTAAAATCTACGAGAGTATTCAATTTCTTTGGTGTCTGAGCCCCTGCAGTCATTGCACCTAAGTGGTTTCTATGTCTAACTGTTACATAATAATCATCCCATGAAATACCTGGGAATCTTAGACTTCTTTGTCCATTAAGATCCACAACATCTCCATCTCTCTGTAATAATCCAGATCTTCTTGCCATGATTGAATCATTAAAAGACTTGTGTCTTAACTCTATCCATACCCAATCAACTATCGCATCCTCTCCCGTAACAGCAAATACACTAGTTGAATCTGTAATCACTTTAAATTGATCTGTCGTTCCTACACTAGTTTCACTAAATTTAGAAACCATGTAAGCAAATTGAGGACTACCAGGGTAGCTAAATAAATAATAATAATTAGCTAAATCTTGATACCCTTCATATGGATCAGATCCTGGGATATAGTTATTGTTATTGTATGGGCTTTTTCTTAAATTATCCCTCATCAATGGTCTTGTGTGAGTAGTACCTTTTGCATTACTATTATTTTGTAAAGAACCTTCAAGGTAAACTCTTACTCTAACAGCTAAATCTGGCACAACTATTATGTGAAGGGTCGCATCTGCACAAACTACATTTGTATTATCATCACATGTAGTATATATAAATTCTACTGGTCCGAAGAAATCAATTGTAGGTGTAAACGTATAAGTACCATCCGCTAATAAATCTAATGTTCCCGCAGCAACTGTTGTGCTATAAGCCGTTACTGTTTGGGCATCCCCTTCTGGATCGTTGTCATTTGTTGAAACATCTCCAGATACTGGTTGATTTTCAGAAGTACTATTAAAATCATCAGCGGCAACAGTAGTGTTTATTGCTGCTGCAGAATTAATTACGATTATTTGTTTTGCTGAAGCACAATTAGTTACATCACCTGTCACACACACTTGATATGTTAAAGTATCAATTCCTACACTATTTAAGTTTGGTGTATATGTTGTATTACCTGTTGAACTGTTAACAGTTACATTCCCTTTTGATGGTGCACTTGTGATCGTTACAAGAGCAGGATCTAAAGTACATCCTAGTGTTACTAAACACTTATCATTTGATAGTGTAAATAATTCAACTGGTGTATTTATTAATGTACTAGCTAAATCAACATTAGCCACTGGTCCATTTGCTGGTGACAAATGATCTAGTACTGTGATTGTTAAAGTCGAAGTTGCGCATCCTGCAATCAATGGAGGTACGCAAACTGGTACTTCATAAACGTATACCCCAATTGCATTAGCTGTAAAAACATAAGTGCCATCACTAGCCAATACTAATGTTTCCACACTACCTACTGGCTTAGAAATTAATGATGGATTAGGACCATAAGTTGTACCAACAGTTGTATCATCATTTGTACTAACATCACCCGTAACTGGGACATCTACATATGTAACATTAAAATCTGGATCAACACAGTTAGTAATCGTCAACTCTCCAGTTGTTGCTTGAGAACTACAACCAGTTGCTGTTTCTTGGAATAAGAATGTTACGATTCCTGGTGATATTGCAGTTACTACGCCATTACTTAATACTGTCGCAACAGTTGGATCACTACTGGTCCATGTACCTCCAGAAGAAGGAGAAAGTGTAGTAGTAGCACCAATACATATTTGTGTTAATCCTGAAATTTCAGCTACAGGAGAACCACTTACTCTTATTGATTCAGTTGATAGGGATGAACATCCTTTTACATCTGTAAATATAAATGTAGCATTACCAATTGCTATACCTGTAACCATACCGGCATCAGTAATCGTAGCTACACTAGGATCACTACTTACCCAAGTACCACCAGTTGATGGATCAAATTGAGTAAAACCTCCTATACATATAACAGAATCACCTTGTAATATTGTAGTCGGACGGTCATTGACAACTAAGGCATCCTCTGTAGTTGATGAACATAAAGTCACATCTTCTATAAAAGTAAATGTTGCAAATCCTGGGCCTATTGCTGTAATAGCGCCTGCTGCTGTTACAGTAGCTACACCTGTATTATTGCTTGACCATGTACCACCAGTAGTTGGAGTTAAAGAAGAAGTTTCTCCAATACAAAGTTCATCATCTGCTCTTGTAATATCAGGTCCCGCTGTTATTGTCAAACTATCACTAGCATTAGAAATACATCCTGTAGCTAATCTTGTATAAATAAATGATACTTTTCCTGTATCTAAAGTTGTAATTTGTCCATTATTATTAATGGTCGCAATACTTGGGTTAGAACTCTGCCAAGTACCTCCACCAAATGGTGCTATTGTTACTATTCCACCTACACATGTTTCATCATCCTGAAGATTTGTAGTAGGTCTAGTGTTTACTTTTAAAGGATCTGTATCTACTGTAGAACATCCAGTGATTGTATCCGTATAAGTCATAAATACTTCATTAATTGCAGCAAGAGCTACAATTTTTCCATTGCCAATTGGCAAAACAGCTGAAGAATCACTTGACTCCCAATTTCCTGTTATTGGTGAAAGCGTTAATGTATCACCAATACACATTTCCATATCTGGATAAATTAATGTAGGACCATCATTTACCACAATAGGATCACTAGGAGAAGATGCACATCCAACATTACTTGTAAAAGTAAACACTGATGTACCATTCATTACACCTGTCACAACACCACCGCCTGTAACTGTTGCAACACCAGGGTTAGAAGAAGCCCAACCACCACCAGAAGTTGGTGTCATAGTGGTACTTGCACCAATACAAATTTCTGCTGGACCAGTAATACTTACGATTGGCTTAGGTAATATAGTTACAGTCAATCCAGGAGCTGAACAATCTGTTGCTGTTTCTGTATATGTTAATACTGCTGTACCTGCTGAATAACCTGTTACAACACCACCATTAGTCACTGTGGCAACTGCAGGATTATTACTCACCCAAATACCGCCTGTTGCAGGACTTACGTTAGTGGTTAAACCAATACATATGCTACTTGGACCATTAAAGTTTACTACTGGAACTTCTTTAACAGTGATTGGAAGAGTTTGACTAGATACACATCCAGAAGATGAATCCGTAAATGTAAATCTAGCTATTCCTGCTCCAACTGCTGTGATTACTCCAGCATTGGTTATTGTTGCTACTGATGGATTACTACTTACCCATGTACCACCAGTGGTAGGAGTTACCGCAGAAAATTCACCAATACACAATTCATCATCACCTGTAATAAATACGGGTGGAACAGGTTTCACTTCTAATGTAGTTGTTGGATCTGATTGACACTGAGTCGTCGCACTAGTAAATCTAAACGTAACGAAACCAGCATTTTTACCAGTAACTAGACCCGCATTTGTAACTGTCGCGATATTTCCATCAGAAGTTGTCCATGACCCACCGGATGTTGGTGTAACATTGGTTGTTCCATTCACACAGATTGCTAAGTTCGCTATTGTTACTGCTGGCTTTGGTCTTACTATGATATATAATGTATCTGATGGACACCCACCAGATGTTGCTTTAAATGTTAATTTTCCTGTTCCTGATGCTATACCAAGTATAGTCTTAGCAGAATTATTTAAAGTAAGAATACTAGTAGTATGGTTTGTCCATGTTCCAGTTGAAGATATTAAGTTTGTCAATTCAGATACACAAATAGTATCCTCATCTACATCAACTATTGGTATAGGATCTACAATTAATGCGGGGTTTAAAGATGCAAAACATCCAGTTGCATTATCAGTAAAAGTTAAAGTTGTTTGTCCTGCACCTACTGCTGTAACCACTCCTGCATTAGTGATGGTAGCCACTAAAGGGTTGCTACTTGTCCAAACACCTCCTATAGTTGGTGTTACTGCTGTGGTAGCTAATTCACAAATCCTTCTTGCTCCATTATAAGCAATAGTTGGAGCTGGCGTTACCGTTATTGTATCTGTCGGGAAGGAACTACATTGAGTAGTTGCTTGTGTAAATATAAAAGTAGTCTGACCTACAGAAAGTCCTGTTACAAGCCCTGTATTGTTAGATGTTGCTATTAATGGTTTTGTACTCGCCCATGCTCCTCCTGTAGAAGGGCTTAACTGTGTAGAACCATTCACACAAATTGAATCACTTCCTACTATTGAAACTATTGGTTTATTAAGTACATTTACAGTCAATGGATCAGCGATACACATTGTAGTAGCATGTTGATAAACTAAAGTAACAGTTCCTGTAGAGATACCCGTTACCAATCCGCCATTTGTAACAGTGGCAACTGTGTCAGCACTACTTGTCCATGTACCACCTGAAGTAGGTGTTAGGTTTGTTGTGCTTCCTATACATACATCATCAGATCCTGTAATTGCGACATTAGGTTTAGCATTGACAGTAATCGGTGCTGTTGTATTTGCACATCCTGCTGCATCTGTATATTTAAAAGTTGCAGTACCATTCATAATACCAATAACCATTCCTGCATTATCTATTGTAGCTACTCCAGGAACATTACTAATCCAAGTACCTCCTGATGCAGGAAGTATATTTGTTGTGTCTCCAATACAAATTGAATTGTCTGGTACAGTAACTACTGGCTTAGCATTTACCGTAATTTGCATAGTATCCGAACATACTCCTGCTACGTCATATTTAAAACTATAAACACCTGAAGCAGAAGCTGAAAAAGTTACTTGAGATTTACCATTACTTAATGGAGCTAAAACTGCTCCTGGAGGGTTAGATACTTGTGACCATGTACCTGTATTAGGTGTTTGACCTTCTAATGTATCTACTGTACCAGCACAGACAGTTACGTCTGGACCAGCATTTGGTTTTGTAGTTGCTTCTATTGTAACTGAGTCGACACATCCGAAATCATCCGTAATAACGACTTGATATATTCCATTATTTGCTGGGGTTGTTGGATCTATACTTACATCTTCCGTAGTACTAGTATAACTATCCGGACCAGTCCAAGCATAACTTAAGGTACCTTGACATGCTGATGTGAATGCTGTCAAGTTAATCTCGATCCCTCCTGTACAAGCAGTCACTAGGCTAGATACAATTGGTTTAGGAGGATATAATTGTTCAGCATTTCCTATATATAATTGACTACTACTACCTATAGTATAACCATTATTAAAGTTTCTTCCTTCCATATCTGGATCTGAGGATTGAGGATCAATTCCATTATCCCATATTCGAATATCTTCTGCACAATTAACTGTAGGGGATAATGATAAACTGAATAACTTAATGGTGTCTCCAGAATACAAATCATTAAATCTAGAATCTAATCCTAAATCCGGTGTAATTTGATAATAATTATACGTCGAATCCGAAAGTGGATAGGGTTGATAATCAGTATTAAGTGACCAATTCATTGGAGTAACACCATCGTAATTTGCATTACCTTGTAAAGGCATAAATGAAGCAGTTAGTGCTACTGTTGTACCCTTAGGTACTTGAATAGAATACTGTGCATTAAATTGAATCCTGTCATCTGCATCTGTGGCGTCCCCATCTACTATAATTAAATAACAATCATAAAGACAAGTTGTAGTATCATATTTTAATTGATAATCTACTTCAAGGATCTGGCCATTGACGACCGTCCCGACCGTCAGAAAAAGTAATAAAGTTAAAAAGAAATTTTTAATAGTTTGCATACCCGAATTTTTTTAAAGTTTTATGTGTGAATGATCCTTTATTCATAACAATACAAGATGAAAAACTTATTTCAAGGGCAAATATAACGATTTAATGTAATATGTTAAACACATTATGTCAATTATTTAAAGATTTAAATAATATTACATATGTTTTTTGAAGGCAAGAAGGCTAATAATCTCTTCATATAAATATTTTCATATATAAAACAGGTTGACCTTCACTAATTATTAAATTTTATTTTAT
>JBBKVK010000027.1:0-4653 GCA_037968395.1 Saprospiraceae bacterium
GATTATATATTAAGTAATTTCATAATATTTTCTAACTTTGTAAAATAAATATTATAATATTGAAGGATTCATACAGGCATAAAGGATTAAGAAAAAAATTGGTTGAAGAGTTGCATAAAAAAGGTATCAAAGATGAAAGGATATTAAAAGCTTTTATGGAGATACCTCGTCATTTTTTTATGGATGAAGCTTTTGCGGACTGGGCTTATAAAGATGTACCCTTTAAGATTGAGGCAGAACAGACTATTTCCCAACCATTTACAGTGGCCTCTATGACAGATTTATTGGAAGTAAAACCAACTGACAAAATATTAGAAGTTGGAACAGGGTCTGGATATCAAGCATCAGTTTTGTCATTTTTGAATGCTAAAGTTTATTCTATTGAAAGGCAAGCAATACTTCATGACAAGACATCTAAACTGCTTTTGGATCTTGGATTTGATAAAATTAGATTGTTATATGGAGATGGGTACCAAGGATACGAAAGGTTTGCTCCTTTTGACAAAATTATAGTCACAGCAGGCGCTCCAGAAATACCTAAACCCTTGTTGCAGCAATTGGCAATTGGTGGATTATTAGTTATTCCCGTCAATTTAGAAGATGGTACTCAAGAAATGTGCAAGATTAAAAAAGTATCAGATGACTCTTTTGAAAAGAGTAGTCATGGAATTTTTAGATTTGTGCCATTACTTCCTGGTGTTAATAATTAATGAAGTCTTTTGAAAGTTGCAGGCAAGTGAGTTGCATGGGAATTAACAACATGTCTTAAACCAATTTAATTTCCTTTTTTTAGATTCTGGATATGTTTTACACTTAAGCTGATTTATTTTTATACATTACGACCTTAATTAAAGAAGTGAGTCTAATTTATATGTTTAAATAGATTTCATTTTCATAAAAACAAAAAGAAAATTTATATGGAAAATTTAATGGACTTATTAAATACACAAATGTCTGGTGGATTAATGGACCAGTTAAGCAGGCAAATTGGTGCTCCACAACAGCAAACACAGAGTGCTGTAGATGGCATATTTGGTGCAGTGTTAAATGGGTTATCTAAAAATGTGTCTTCTCCGCAAGGTGCAAATGCATTGATGGGAGCTCTAGACAGAGACCATGATGGATCGATATTGGATGATTTAGCTGGATTTTTAGGTGGACAAAAGTCACCAAATAATACTAATATGATGAATGGGGCAGGTATTCTAAAACATGTATTAGGTAATTCTCAAGGTGGTATGGTTGACGCTGTTTCAAAGAATAGTGGTCTAGATTCTGCCAAAATTGGTCAACTTTTAATGACTCTTGCGCCAATGATCATGGGTGTAATTGGCAAAACTAAGTCACAGAATAATTTGAATTCTGGTGGATTAGCAGATTTGATTAGTGGAAGTGCTAAAACGGTAAACCAATCTAGTGCTATTGGTAATATATTTACGTCTATCTTAGACAAAAATGGAGATGGTAATGTCATCGACGATATAGCTAAATCAGGTATTAAATCTTTGTTTGGAAGACTTTTTGGAAGAAAATAATTATAAAAAATTAGTAGTGGCAGCACCAGCTGTCACTACACTTATACTTTTAGCTCCATTATTCAATAATATTCTTCCACTGACTTCAGCTGTGGCTCCAGTAGTAATAATATCGTCGACTAGGAGTATGTTTTTTCCTTTTATAAGTTCTTTATGATGCATACCTATCGAATCTTTCACATTCAGCATCCTAGAAGTCCTATCTTTATTGGTTTGAGTCTCTGTATCATACAACTTAACTAATATATCTTTACGATATCTTAATTTTGTTACTTGTTGAATTCCTTCTGCAATTATTTCTGTTTGGTTAAATCCACGTTTCCTCCTTTTACCTTCATAAATCGGCATTGGGATTATTAAGTCAATATCATTAAAATATGGTGATGTAGTTATTTTTCTGCCGATTTCCTTACCTAATGAAGTACCAATAATGATTTCGCCTTTGTATTTAAAATTGTGCATCATAACCTGCACTAAACTTCCTTTATTAAAATATAATAGTGCAGCTCCATGTTTTATTGGGATTCTACCATAAAAATGTTCAATCACTTTATTTTCTTGATCAATAAAATGGTCAGTGTATGGTATCTCGATCAAACATTTGATACATAAAATTTGACTGCGGTCTATAGATTTTTCCATACATGCTAAACAAAGATGTGGAAAGAGCAACCGTACAAAGTTATTTAGAATGTTTTCAATCATTATATCTAAAGCGGAAAATTGTGGATAATGAAGATTTAACTTTTTTGTAAATATATAAAATTGGAGCTATATAGTATGGGATTTTGAAGTAAAGTCTTGCAATAAGAGTTGATAATAATAGATAAAATGTTGTTACCTTTAACCCAAGAAACAATTATATCCATGCCACATGTTATCAAAGTATTTGCTCCTGCTACAGTTGCTAACGTTGCAGTTGGCTACGATATACTAGGGTTTGCTATAGACGGACCTGGAGATGATATTATCATAAGGCCTGGAGATAAACCAGGATTGCATATCAAGAGTATAGTAGGAGATCAGAATAGGCTACCAAAGGAAGTGATGAAGAATACTGCAGGATATGCAGCCCATCGACTTTTAGCATCTATTGGAGCCCTAGATGAACCGATCATTATGGAGATTCAAAAAAAAATGCCATTTGGTAGTGGACTAGGATCTTCGGCTGCTAGTGCTGTTGCTGGTGCTTTTGGAGTATCTACCTATTTAAAAACAGGATTAGAAAAAATTGATATTCTCAAATTTGCTGTCGAAGGTGAGGAGATTGCTGATGGGTCATGGCATGCTGATAATGTAGCCCCATCTTTATTAGGTGGGATGGTACTTGTTAGGAATAACGAAACCCTTGATTGTAAAAAAATTCACATACCTCATGGGCTAACTGCTGTGGTAATTTATCCAAAAGTCAAAGTGTTGACCAAGGATTCTAGGGACATATTAAAAAAAGAAATCAGCCTCAATAGTCATATTCTACAATCGGGAAATTTAGGTGCTTTTATAGCTGGGATGTATACTTCTGACTATGGTCTTATTAAGAGAAGTCTGCAAGATATTATTATCGAACCTCAAAGGGCACACTTAATTCCACATTTTTATGATGTTAAGGAAGTAGCTTTAAATGCAGGTGCTTTAGGTTTCTCAATAAGTGGAGCTGGACCATCAATGTTTGCCTTGTGTGATAATACCTTAATTGCAGAAAATATAAAGGAGAAAGTCAAAGCTTTATATAAAGAACGAAAAATTAGAAATAAAATATTCATTTCAGGTATAAACCACGAAGGTGCATACGAATACAGATAATAAAATAATTGACCATGTCTAAACCTAGTAAGTACTCATCCATACATTACAATTCTTACCTTCAATTAGATAAGATATTAGATGCTCAAAAGACAAGAAGTGAAGAGCTGTTAGAAAAGCCAGCTCACGAAGAAACACTTTTTATTATAGTACATCAAGTTTACGAATTATGGTTTAAGCAGGTAAACCATGAATTGCATTCTGTCCATGATATGTTTGACCAAAAGGCAGTAGATGAAAAAAATCTAGGCGTAATCATTGGTAGAATGGATAGAGTAATCACAATACTTTCTTTACTAATCGAGCAAATAAAAGTAATGGAAACCATGACTCCATTAGATTTTCTTGAATTTAGAAGTTTTCTATTCCCAGCATCAGGATTTCAGAGTTTTCAATTTAGAGAATTGGAAGTACTATTGGGATTAAAGAAACAAAATAGACATACTTATAATAATACTCCATATCAAGAGGTATTTGATGAGGAGAAAAGAGCAAAGCTTCAAGCATTAGAGGACGGTAATTCATTAAGAGACCTGATTGAGGAGTGGCTAGAACGAACACCATTTTTAGACTTAGAAGGCTTTAATTTTGTTGATGAATACAAATCTGCTGTAGCTAAAATGATTGCAACAGAACAAGCTGCTATTAAAAACACTGATATCTTATCAGATAAATATAAAGAAATGAGGATGAAGATGGTAGGAGACACCGACACCTATTTTGCTAATATTTGGGATGAAAAACATCATCAGAAATTGATAGAAGATGGACACCTTAATCTTTCTTATAAAGCAACACTTGCAGCTTTATTCATCAATTTGTATCGTGATCAACCAATATTACAGTTACCCTTTCAATTGTTAACTAAGGTGCTCGAAATTGATGATGCTATAGCTACATGGAGATATAGACATGCTCAAATGGTTATGAGGATGTTGGGTAAAAAAGTAGGTACAGGTGGATCGTCAGGCCATGAATATCTTAGTAAAACGGCACAAGTACACCATATATTTGCTGACCTGCACAATATTAGTACGTTAATGATTCCTAGATCATACTTGCCAGTACTACCAGATAACATGAAGCAAAAACTAGGATTCGCATTTTCTAATTTATAGTTTCATTTTTCAAGAAAGTATTAAAAATTTGTGATGAGTTCAACTAGTTGCATTAATGTAACTAAGACTATCATCTTGGATGTATTTAACCCGGATTATGCGATAGACAATCTATTGCGGCTTGAAATAGCTGCAAAATATATCGTTTCACTAAGTTTTCTACTTACACCATCCTGTACCACTACAGGATGCTATAA
>JBBKVK010000028.1:0-13211 GCA_037968395.1 Saprospiraceae bacterium
AAGTAAGAGGCATATCCCGAATACCCGTTAACGAAAATGTCCAAATATTTTCCCATTATATATTATTTTTGATTAGTAAAAGTAAGAAATTGCCTTCACACTCAAAGTAACCAATGTTACATACTTCTATTTAGATCAGATGTTTGTTTTCTTTCATAGGGATTATTGAACAACTCTATTATAAGATATTATACTCTTCCACCAAAAATCAAGCTACCAACTCTTACCATAGTAGAGCCTTCAGATAATGCTAATTTGTAATCTCCAGACATACCCATACTAACAATTTTAAAATTTGGATTATCATAAAAGTCAGATTTGATTTCGAACAGTTTTGAATGCAAGAATTTAAATTCTGACCTCACTTGATCTTCATCATCTGTAAATGTTGCCATACCCATTAATCCACAAAGATTGACATTTGGAGCTCTCCCTGCTGCAATATAGTCTAACATCTTAGTTAGATCCTCTTCAGATCCTCCATTTTTGGTTTCTTCTTCAGCGATTTTTAATTGAAGGAGAATATTAATAATTCTGTTATTTTTAATACCTTGTTTATCAATTTCTTTGAGAAGACTTAATTTTTCTACCGAGTGAATTAAGTGTACAAAAGGAGCTATGTATTTCACCTTATTGGTTTGTAATGTCCCAATCTGATGCCATTTGATATCCTTGGGCATTTCTTCGTATTTTTCTACTAATTCTTGGACTCGGTTTTCACCAAAATCTCTTTGACCCAAATTGTAGAATGGCATGATTTCTTCAACTGACTTGGTCTTTGATACAGCTACTAATGTTGCATCATGTAGCTTACATTCTTTTAAAATTTCTTTATACATCTCAAAGGTTTTCCTAAATAATAAATCTAGAAAAGACCAAAAAGTTCTGCATCTACCAAACTAATTATTTTTCCAAAGTCCTCTGGTACATTTTTAAAGTCCATACCATCAACTTCAATGACTAGGAGTTTACCTTCTTTGTAATCTTCTATCCAGTCATTATATCTTTGGTTGAGTTTTTTTAGGTAATCAAGACTCATATTACCTTCATATTCTCTACCTCTTGTGTGAATGTGTGAAACTAATGTTGAGATATTTGCTTTAAGATATATCAATAAATCAGGAGCTTCTACCTGATTACTCATAGTGGTAAAAAGGTCATGATAATTATTAAAATCTCTTTCTGATAGTAAACCCATGTCGTGTAAATTAGGAGCGAAAATAGAGGCATCCTCATAGATGGTTCTATCTTGTATGACAGTCTTGTCACCCTTTCTGATGTCCAGAATTTGTTTGTATCTACTATTAAGAAAATATATTTGAAGATTAAATGACCATCTATGCATATCATTATAGAAGTCGCTAAGGTATGGGTTGGTATTTGTGTCTTCAAATAGTGCTTCCCAGTGATAATGTTTGGAAAGCATTTCGGAGAGGGTAGTCTTACCAGCACCTATATTACCTGCTACTGCGATATGTTTTAGCTTCGTCATTCTAATTATAGTTGGTTTGGTTTTATGGTCTAATATTCAGTTATGATTATTGGCCAAAGTATTCATTCTTGCAAATGTACAAATATTGATTTTATTTTTATGGATATGGAATTAGAAAGCTCGGTTTGATGAAAAAATTTGTTTATAGCCTGTGGAAGTTTATGTCCTACAGCTGTTTAGTAGCTTCGTGTGCTTATTATCTTTTGGCAGTTTATGCCTTACGGCTGTTTATAAATGCATGAACAAGAGGTCGCAGACCCAATAAACATTGGAGTAGCCAATAAACAGATAAACGACCAAAGAACTTATCTCCTTTAGACGATAAAATTCATATTCTTATCTAAATTATTGTGGATCGAATAGAATTTGAAGTATTTTTGAATAACATTTTAATAAAAAATATTTAGTATTGGAAGGGAAAGTAATAATATCGACAAGAGAATTGACAAAAACCTACATCATGGGTACCGAAAGGGTAGATGCATTAAAAGGTGTCTCTTTAGATATATTTAGAAATGAATATGTAGCATTAATGGGCCCTTCTGGATCTGGTAAATCCACCCTCATGAATTTAATTGGTTGTCTAGATACACCTTCCACAGGTGATTATTTTCTAAATGACATAAATGTTAGTAAAATGACTGACAATGAGTTAGCAGAAGTTCGAAATCAGATGATTGGGTTTGTATTTCAAACTTTCAATTTGTTACCTAGAATGTCTGCCTTAGAAAATGTAGCTTTACCATTAGTATATGCAGGGAAGTCTAAAAAAGAAAGAGAAGATAAAGCAAGGGAGGTATTAGAAATGGTAGGCCTTGGAGATAGAATTACCCATAAACCTAATGAATTGTCAGGAGGCCAAAGGCAAAGAGTAGCTATAGCAAGAGCCTTGGTCAATGATCCCGCTATCATTCTTGCCGACGAACCTACAGGTAACCTGGACACCAAGACATCAATCGAAATTATGTCGATTTTTGAAAAGATACAAGACAATGGCAACACAGTCATAGTTGTTACCCACGAACCAGATATTGCAGAGCATGCACACCGAATAATAAAATTAAGAGATGGCTTAGTTGAAACTGATGTCAAAAATGATAAAATTGTAAAGGTATCTGATGAGGATCTTAGGTAATTTGCAGGAGTAATCTTTTTGAGCTAAAAAGAGTCAATGATTAAAAACTAAATTATACAAAGCTTATGTGATTATAATGTTACTAGCCAACAATCAAAATTGCCAACACATAAAATAGCTAACATGCCAACCCAAGTGTAACATAAGTCACCTTCATACCAAAATCAATTACCTATTTTGCCAAAATATTAATAAAAAAAGCAACAATGGGAATTCAAAAAAGAGATTTTGAAACTAGTTTTACTGGTTGGGCGTATATACTAGCAGCACTATTATTATGGGGTGGTTATATATTATCATCACATCATATTGGAGAGTATATAGTAGCATCGGATTTTGAGGTAATAGGTCAAAATGTTTGGTACTGGATTTGGATGTTTCGAATTCATATTTTTGGGTGGGTAACTATGGCTATAGCTACATTCGCTTTGATTTCTATTACTGCTTTTAAGCCATACAGGGTAATTATGTTTCCAGGAGCAGGAATGATCATTGTAGGTACATTTACGTTGGCGATTGCAGCTGCTTATTTTTATAATCATGGTGCATGGGGAGTAGGTATGACCGCTGGTATGTCAGCAGCAGAAATTGAAGAATTTGTTGGTAACCTTCTATATACAAATCAGTATGTTACCTGTTTTGTAAGGTTTGGAAGGATATTTTCTGGAGTCGGCTTCGTATTAGTCGGAATTGCATTCATAAAATGGAATATCGTTAAGGCTTGGTTAGGCTGGTTTACATTATTGTTGGGGATAATATCAATGTCAGTTATTCTGTTTATACCTGATAATTTTGAAATATACAAACCACTTTTTCATGTTAAAGCTATATGGTTATTGCTTATGGGTTTTGTAATCATTAAGGATGGTATACGAATGCCAGACTGATTTTCTCAAATACTTAATTGTAAAATGAATACCTATAACACCCTTTAGCTTTGATGTATTTAAATGAATGGCTGGTACTATGATAAGCTAAACACCTAATAGCTAACAAGGCAAATTAATCTACGATATTACCAATTTTAACAATTTCTAGGTTGATGATGACTTCATTGGTGCCGCTTGCATTAAAATCTACCTCTTCTGGGTACATTTTATAGCTAGGTACTGCATTTGGAAAGTCTTCTATTAATCCTAGAATAACTTTACGAAGATCTACTAAGTCTCCTGATCTTATCTTACTGTCACCATTTACATCCGCAGCAATTATAATTTTTGGATCGGTAAATGGCTCAAGTCCCAAGATGTGTTTTCTAATAGGAACTAAGTCACCTGCCCTTAAACTACCATCTTGAGCATCAGCATTTGTCTGCATGAAAATCACAGGATTGACTAATTCTGGAAAATCGGCAGATGGATACATAAACTGATTCGTTCCATTAGTCAACTGTGTAATATTGATCAAAGGGTTGGTTGCATTGGCGGGCTTCATAAATAGTGATACTCCGCTTGGTAAACTTGCTCCTAGATTGGTATTGATTTTAACAGGTGTGCCAGGTGCAGTAATTGTACCTTGGATGTCCATTATAATCTGATCAATCTGAGTGAATGGCACATCATAATGAACCGTCCTATCTGGTGCAATGACAGTATAATGTGGCGTACCGTAAAATGGACCAAAAGCCCCTCCTGTGTATAAGGCTTGGGCCTGTACAGCTCCTCCTTGAGCACTGATACTAGGCATAGTCAAACTATGTTGATTTTTAAAACCCGTGACCAGTGTATTGTTATCAGTAACTTTATTTGTTAAATACATAAACTGTACTCCTTGACTGCCTGATCCCCATTGAACATGTTTCGCTTGAAATCCTGGTGCGGCACTATTGCAGGGAGGACAGTATACGAAAAAGACATTAATTACAACGATTTTATCCTGATCCAAATAGTCAGTATATAGGTTATGAGTTTGTCCATTTACATCTGTAACAGTAAAGTTTGGCGCCATTTGGCCATACAAGTTGATGCTAAATAATATAATAGAAAGGCTTAATAATATTCTCATTGGAATGAAATTTAATCAAAATTACAACTTTATTCAATAGCTCGCAATAAAAAGTAATTAAAAAAACTATTGAGACTGTATTGATAACGAATGACTTATCAAGTACACTACTATATTATTAGTATGAAAACCATACCAAAATGGTTGTGAAGTATAATTAAATCATATTTTTTTGATTAAAGATGACCTATTGACTCTTATCCAACAAAAATACAACCAATTAAGTCGCTCCAAATTATTCATTCTATTTAAAAGTATTACTTTTGTACAAATGAATCGATTTAAGGCCTATGAGGATCAATGAAAGTAACCTTTAGACTGCTAAAGACAAGCAAGGAGTTACAATTTATTTTGAAGTATAGTCGTTATATCACTCAAATTTAATCACATAAAAAACATAAAAAATAATGGCTAAAGTAACTGTGATCGGTGCTGGTAATGTAGGGGCAACAGTAGCAAATGTTCTGGCACACAAAGACATCGTTAAGGAAATAGTAATATTGGATATCAAAGGAGACTTTGCTAAAGGAAAGGCCTTGGATTCTTGGCAACAAGCCCCAATAGATTACTACAGTACAGCAATCGTTGGTACAGAAGATTATGCAGACACTGCAAATTCTGATATAGTAGTAATTACTGCTGGAATTCCAAGAAAACCAGGTATGAGTAGAGATGATCTAATTACTACCAATGCAGGTATCGTTGTGAGTTGCGTAAACTCTATCTTAAAGTATAGCAAAGAACCAATCATTATCATTGTATCAAACCCACTTGATGTAATGACTCATGCAGCATTTAAGGCAGCAGGATATAATTCAAATAAGATATTTGGTATGGCTGGAATATTGGATACGGCTAGATATAGAGCATTTTTAGCAACTGAGTTGAAAGTATCTCCAAAAGACATTCAGGCAGTTTTAATGGGTGGTCATGGTGATACTATGGTGCCACTTCCAAGATATACTACTGTGGCAGGAATCCCAGTGACTGAAATGATAGATAAGTCTACGTTAGATGCAATAGTAGATAGAACGAAAAAGGGTGGTGGAGAACTTGTTGGCCTAATGGGTACTTCTGCTTGGTATGCACCAGGTGCAGCTGCAGCTCAAATGGTAGAAGCTATTGTTAAGGATGAAAACAGAATATTCCCTGTTTGTGCTAAAACCAATGGTAAGTACGGCATGGATATGTATTTAGGCGTACCTGTTAAGTTGGGTAGAAACGGTATTGAAGAAATCATAGAACTAAAGCTTAATGCTGAAGAAAAAGCTGACTTAAAAGGATCTGCTGCAGCTGTAAAAGAAGTTTTGGATGCTTTTGAAGATATGAATTTAGTATAGTTATTTTTGAGTAATTATATAAAGGAGGTTTTAGACGTTTCGTTTATTGCCTCCTTTATATTTTTCAATATTTTGAAAAATATCATTTATATAGCCATATGATCTTAAAGTACTTTATA
This sequence comes from Saprospiraceae bacterium, assembly GCA_037968395.1. Lineage (GTDB taxonomy): Bacteria > Bacteroidota > Bacteroidia > Chitinophagales > Saprospiraceae > JADKBO01. The sequence continues at coordinate 6,091 of JBBKVK010000028.1, forward strand.
TTAATTGTTTCATTATTTTGTATAAATTATGAATCAAGTGGACAAGAGCAGGTTTTAAATACTATCGCTGAATTTTCTCCCTTGTCAGAATTAAAAGATGGAATACTTTTAATTAGAATTGAAGATTATAAGGAAGCTATCAGTAAATTAAATTCCTTTGGGAGATATTCAGAGGTTAAAGAATTTGAGAAAAAAGCTATTCAAGAAAAGGAGGATTTCTTAGAGTCTTTTAAAGAGAATTTTAAATATAGCTCATTTTATTTTTTTGATTCATCAAATAGCCATGACGTGATTATTAATGATGATCTTAGCAGTGTCTATAATGTCAATTCTAAAATTGTTACTGATAGTCTAATAGGGCCTTTTTTTATTTGTAAAAAAGAAGAGTTGAGCTATTCAGCTTATAGTTATAATAAGTATTTTCAAATATATAAACTTGAAAATAATAGCTTGCTAAAAATAAAAAAATCATTTCCAAAATCATTCAGAATGCCTGTTTGGAAAAGATTATTTAATGATATTCAACTCAATATAGAAGTACAATATATGAGTGATAAATTACAAGAATACTATATATTTGAACAACAAAGCCGTAGTAACTAAAACAACCTCCTCAGACAAACATATCCTTGACCCAGACTTTCTAATTGATCCAAATCATATCCAAAAAGATACCCTATTCCCAATTGATATTTGGGTGAAAACTGGACCCTCTCTTCTAGAGCTAAACTACCGTAACCTACGAAAGCATATTTAGGCCTATTCATAGATCCAGCTCCAAGAGTTAGATGTGTTTGAAATTTGTCATTATCAAACCCTAATAAATATGCATCAATGGTTAACTCATAACTCATTCCTTGAAATTGACTTATATTTTTAATTTTTTCAAAAGGTGATAATGGGTCCTGATAGTAATATATGATTTCATCTTCCTGATTATAGTTGACTGATAGTCCAATAGCAAATGTTCTATTTATTTTTTTTTCGAATCCTGCTTTGTACGAGAAGTTTTGGTGTCCTTGGAAGTCATATCTACCAATTCCTATAAATACATTATTAGATAATTGTGCATAGGTTGAGATACTTAGTATCAAAGCAAATAAGGTTAAGGAAAATGTTTTCATTTTCAGCTGTTTGTTTAAGAAGTGAAATTAGTAAAAATATCCTTACCTCCATGTTGAGGAATTCATTAAATTCTTTTTTTTATATATTTACATTGAAATGACTTAAGTTAAAGCTAATTTCAAAAAGGAAAGACCACTTTATTTAAAAATAATCTACATGTGATAAGATGACCAATTACAATTGGTTGTAATCCCGATAAGTTTTTTATAGGATGTATAAAAATTAATAGCTGCAAATGCAAGAAGAGGACCTTAAAGACGATAAAATAATTGCTAAATCTCTATTTACCGAGTGGTTAGAAAAATTACAACAGGAGTCTTGGCAATTGGAATTGTTAATTTCAGGTTTTGCCATTTTTGGCATATATTCAGCAAGGCCTTTTATAAATGAATTAGACATTACCCAATCCCTATATTTTATTGACTTTCTTGGCTTAGCCATGAACCTTGGAGTTTCTATTCTAGAAAATGGTTGGTTTATATTTTTTATAAATCTTCTAATTCATGTAATTTTTAGAGGGCTGTGGATTGGTGCGATTGGCTTGAGATATGTCTCTAACGAAATAGAATATGATAAGTTAAGATATTCTGATAAGTTCACTAATTTCCTTAAAGAAAAAGTAGGGACTTATGACGATTATATCGAGCGATTAGAAAAGCTGTGCAGTGTTATTTTTGCTTATACATTTCTTTTATTTTTATTATTCTGTTCATTTACTCTGTTTTTTGGAGAATTTATATTGCTTAGATATTTTGCTGTAGAAATATTTGGGGAGCAATCTTTTATAGCAAGCACCTCTATATTGGTTTTTCTAGGACTTGGTATATTGGTTTTTATAGATTTCATTACTTTAGGGAGTTTTAAGAAAATTAAAGAAAAATCAATTTCGATACCCTATTTCTGGATGTATCGTTTTTTCTCTTTTATTACTTTATCATTTCTTTATCGTCCATTGCTATATAATTTCATTGATAATTCTTACACTAAAAAGTTATTTTACCTCTCAATTCCTTATATATTTTTAATACTTTTTAGCGATAATATTTTTTATAATAATGCTTATCCTTATGTGCCTTCAGATATAGCCCTACAGAAGTTTGGATTGGTCATTGATGATAATAATTATGATGATAGAAGAACAGTAATGTTAAACGAATTTCCAAATGAAGACAGAAAAATACACCGGAAAATAATACCAGATATAAGTCTTGAATCTTTTGAAGTAGAAAAAAATATTTCTAGTTTTTTCATATTATTAGACAAGAAATATGAGAGATTTATCAAAAAGAACTCAACTTTAATTGCGTATTATAAAGATGGTGTATCTATTAAATTGTTTGATCTTAATGAAGCGGTAGATTCTAATATGAATGCATTAAGAGATAAAAAAACTTCACTCATAAGAGCGTTGTATGCATCAAGTCGGGAAAAGAAAAGAATGATTAGGAAAGGGGAAAAAAGCCCTCTGCTGACAAAAGAAATTGAACAAAATTCGTTTATGATTGATTCTATTTCTAAAGTTTATGATAAGAAAATCGAAGACTATAGCAAACAAAAAGCAGCATTGACTTTGGAATCATACCTTAAAGCATTTGAAGTGTCAATTAATGAAGTTCCAGTAGATTTGAATCAGTGTTTTTATCATTACCATCCTAACTTTGGAGAGCTTGGGATTAAGTGTTTCTTTGGTGTAGATAGTTTGAAGGCAGGAATTCAAGAGTTTAAACTAAAAACAAAATTTATTAAAAGCAACGAAGAATTGGATAGCACGGAATATAAGATACCTATTATAAAGATAAATTGAAGCTAACTTAAAGAGGATGATTAAAGACATGCAATTATCGGTATTTTAAAATGCATAAAACAAACCCTAAATACTAAGCGTTTATATGAGTAAAAAATAAAATATGTCCAAATTGATATTTCTTTTTCTAGCATTTATTTTATGTGCTAGTTGTGATAATACTTGTGAGAGTACAAAAATTGGCGATAAGTTTTTGTCGGATGAAACCAGAGCTTATTTGCCTTATAAAGTGGGACAGCGTTTAACTTTTGAATCAGATTCTGGAATGGTAAAAACATTTGTAGTCTCGGAAGAAAGCAACAATAGTAAATTATGTATCAATGTGACTTGTCAGCCTTTTGATCCCTACAAAACAAGAGGATGTGACTATTATGAGGGGGAGTCCTATTATTACACGATTAGAGATGAAGCAGATACGATTTATTTACATTTAAAAGCTGGAATAGAGCCTTATGAAGATGCTAAGGAGTTGTTTTATGATTATGTCCAAATTGGGCTGACTGGATTATTTGATAGTTATTTTGCAGGGGATGTGCCAAAAATATATTTCACAGAGCCTGTATTTGATATTAAACAGTCGTTTATTGATTCTATCCTAGTCCATGAGATGAATTATGTGGCAGGCGATAAAAGTTATTCCAATGTCGAAGTCAAGGAGTTTAAGGAAGCAGCATTGGTGTTTGACAAGTCCAAAGGGTTTGTCGCTTTTAAGTATAAAGATGTTTGGTGGCGTCTTAAAGAATAGTGGTATTATCTTAAAATATTTATGACTTTTAAGGAATTAGATAAAAAAGACATCTGATCTCATAGTTTCAGACTTAATCTTTTATCTTTACCAAAGATACAATAACAATATATGCAACAGCTTGTTTTTTTATTACTGCTTGCCGCTGTGGGCTATTTTTCTTTTCGAGAATACAGCAAGATTATACGCAATATCAGGCTAGGGAAAGATGATGACTACCCTTTGGACAAGTCTCAATCTTTAAAGAATGTATTATTGGTAGCTTTTGGACAGAAAAAGATGTTTAAAAGATGGATTCCAGCCGTTTTTCACCTATTTATTTATGTAGCTTTTCTTTTTACTCAGATAGAATTAATTGAAATAATTATTGATGGTGTAAGTGGTTCGCACAGGATATTTGCGGATGCATTAGGTGGCCTTTATACTGTGATATTAAGCATGATAGAAGTGTTATCTTTTCTAGCCTTAATCGCAACATTTATATTCTTGTATAGAAGGAATCTGCTTAAAGTACCAAGGCTTGTAAAAAGTGAGATGAATGGATGGCCTAAATTGGATGCTAACTTGATCCTTTTTGGTGAATTATTATTGGTGACAGGGATCTTTACTATGAACGGGGCAGATGTTTTGCTTCAGAATATTGATCCTTCACATTACCCATCTACAGGTACATTACCTATAAGTAGTTGGCTTGGTCCAGCATTGTTTGGCGGATTTAGTGAGGGAAGCTTGGTCGTTTTAGAAAGAGCAGGTTGGTGGCTTCATATTTTAGTAGTATTTGGCTTCATCTTATACTTGCCATTTAGTAAGCATCTACACATATTTTTCGCATTCCCCAATACTTACTTTGCAAAACAAAACCCAAGAGGTGAAATGGAAAATATGCCTGCTATTATGAACGAAGTAAAAACCATGTTTGGCTTACTTCCTGAACAAGAAGTGGATATGAATGCCGAATTACCAGCCTTTGGGGCGAATGATGTAATGCAGCTTTCTTGGAAGAATGTCTTGGACTCCTATACTTGTACAGAATGTGGTAGGTGTACAGATGAATGCCCAGCCAATAAGACCGGAAAGAAACTTTCACCACGTAAGATAATGATGGATGTTAGAGATCGGGCTACAGAGATTGGTACTAATTTGGATAAAAAAATGATCAGTTTTATTGATCCGCAATCTGAAAACAAAGAAACACTTACTAAAGATAATTATGCGGATGGTAAGTCTCTATTTGATTATATTTCAAGAGAGGAAATCCATGCTTGTACTACTTGTAATGCCTGTATTGAGGCTTGTCCAGTATTAATTAATCCTTTAGATATCATACTTCAATTAAGAAGATATGAAATTCTAACAGAATCTGCGGGTCCTCCAGATTGGACACCAATGTTTACCAGTCTTGAAAATCAAGGTTCTGTTTGGCAAATTCCTGACGAAAGAGATGCATGGAGAAGAGATTAAAACAATTAAATAAATGCTAAAAATGAATAAAATAATATTTTTATTACTTTTTGGGTTGAATTTATCATCTCAACATACATTTTCAATTGTAGCCATTGATCCTGTTACGGGAGAAATTGGAAGTGCTGGTGCTACTTGTTTAGATGGAAATAGTCCTAACGATGGAGCCTATATTATATCTGATATTGTTGTAGGCAAGGGAGCTGTTCATACTCAATCTTATTGGCATGCTGGTAATCAAAAGTTGGCTAATACTTACCTAAAAGATGGGCTTCCAGCTACTGACATTGTTAGCTTATTAGCATCAAATGATGTTCAAGGTACACCTACAGTTCGACAATATGGAGCTGTGACTTTTGCTGGATTAGTAGAAGAGAGGTCAGCAGGATATACTGGAATAAATTGTTTTGATGTGAAGAAACATCGAGTTGGTAACACGTTTGCCATACAAGGTAATATCCTTATTAACGAAGGGGTTATTGATTCAATGTACGAAAGGTTTGTCAACACTCCAGGACCATTGTTTGAGAGATTGATGGCAGCCATGCAGGGAGCGAAAGTGCCAGGGGCAGATTCTAGATGTTTAAACGAAGGAGTAAGCTCCTTATCTGCCTTTATTAGAGTCTCTCGTCCAGGTGATGCTGATGATGATCTATGGATGGATTTAAATGTGGGAAGGACTCCTTTTGGTATAGAACCAATAGATAGTCTGCAAAAATTGGTTGATGGTTTTGTACAAACTTCCAGTTTAATAGAAAATGAATCGTCATTAAATTTGCTACGAATTACTCCCTCTCCCAATAATGGAAATTTTGATATAGAATTCCCAGAAGTAAAAAGAGGGTTTTTAACTGTAATTGACAGTCAGAGCAAACAGGTATATCATTCTTTTGTTAATGGTAAAATTATGAAGATTGATATTTCAAACAATCCTTCTGGATTCTATTTTATATATCTTATTAACCTAGATTCAAAACAAACTTTGACTGGAAAAATTATTTTAGAAAAGTAAAACTTAAGCATAAATCATGAATGTAAAAACTGTAGCAGAATTACAAGCAGCTGGTGAAAGTCCTGATATATTATTTTGGGTGGGATGTGCCGGTAGTTTTGATGCAAGAGCACAAAGAGTAACAAAGGCAATGTGTACTATATTAGAAAATGTAGGCATCAAATATGCAATACTTGGCAATGATGAAAAATGTACAGGCGATCCAGCTAGGAGAGCTGGTAATGAGTTTCTATTTCAAATGTTGGCTCTTCAAAATATTGAGACATTAAATATGTATGGAGTCAAAAAAATTGTTGCTGCTTGCCCTCATTGCTTTAATACGATAAAAAATGAATATCCAGCACTTGGTGGCAATTACGAAGTGGTACATCATACTCAAATGCTACAATCACTAATTGATGAAGGCAAACTAACTGTTCAAGGAGGAGCTTTTAAAGGTAAAAAGGTAACTTACCATGATTCTTGTTATTTAGGTAGAGTAAATGGTGAATTTGAAGCACCGAGAGAGTTATTAGCGGCTTTGGATACTGACCTAACAGAACTCAAGAGAAGTAAGACAACTGGTTTGTGCTGTGGTGCAGGAGGAGCACAAATGTTTAAAGAAGATGAGCCTGGAGATAGTCGGATCAATGTAGAAAGAGCCAATGAAGTTTTAGCTTCAGGCGCAGATATTGTTACGGCTAATTGCCCTTTTTGTATTACCATGTTGACAGATGGTCTTAAAGCGAATGAAAAACAAGATGATGTCATGGTTTATGATCTATCAGAGATGATTGTTCAAGCAAATGACTGGAAATGATAAGAGACTTAATTGCTTTAGATAACACTTCAAAAGTCTGGATCTATCAAGCAGACAGAGAGCTGTCTTATGATGAATTGGATGAAATACGACCTAGGCTTTTTGATTTTTTAGAATCTTGGACAAGTCATAGTAATACTCTAATGACCTATGGTAATATTTTTCACCATCGTTT
>JBBKVK010000029.1:0-16234 GCA_037968395.1 Saprospiraceae bacterium
CTATTATATTTATTAAAGTTTCGCACTATTATAAGTGCTTTGTTTTAACTTACTTTCTTTTGCAGATTCTCCTGTGTTTACGATGTCTTTGACCTCCTTGATTAATCGTTTAGGAAAGCTATTAAGCTGTTAAAAAAACATGAATTATCATTTATAAATCTTTCCAATTTGTACAATCTATCAAGATTTTGCTACTATTATCATCTCTTGATTATAAATGGAATGCTCTTGTTTAAATTCTAATACTTCTCTGTAAAGGATAGTAAATCCATTACTCTCCATGCTCTTAATTATAAATTGCTCATCGTAAAAGTACATAAACAGTTGATCATCTAAGTGTTTGGATTGTTGGTATCCTGAATTTACAAAATCGCCAAGGTTGAGACTTAAATATATTATTCCCTCATCAGTCAAAAGCCTTGAAGCATCAAATAACAACTGTGTGCATTCTTTTTTAGACAAATAAGGCAAGCAAAATCCACAAATTATCCCATTATATTTCTTATTTAAAGAAGCAATATCCACAGCAGACATTACAATAAACTCATCATTAGGGTTATTAGCTTGAGCCAATTTAATCATTGTATTTGATATGTCTATACCTAATAGATTAATGCTATTCCTTTGTGATTTGATATACTTACTGATGTTGCCTGGTCCGCAACCAATCTCTAATATTGAATCTTTACCTTCTTCCAATTGATCAATGAAAAATAATAGTCCTGACTCATACTTAGTAACTGACATATATTTTTGTTCATATGATAAGGCATATTTATTAAAAATGGACTCAATATTACGGTGTATTTCTGACATTATTATACCAAGGTTCTTGTATAAGTTCGTTAATAACAAAAGTAAATGTAAGTACAAATAAATTGTTAATTGAGATGTAATCTGATATTAGTATCATTTGTATTATGTAACTTAGTCCTATAAAACCAATAAATAATACTATTTGAACAATAATTGGAGGTATAAAGATTATATTAGAGTACCTTTGGGAGCAGTTGCTTTTTCAGGTTTAGGATACTTTTTTTCAATAAATCACAACATTTGTTCCATATCTGATCAGTCATTTGATCAATTATTAGTTTGGGCAGGTTTCGGCTCAATCCTAGCAGGATTTTCTTTTTTATTTTTAGAAAGTAAAAAGGTCAATTATTTATCAACGCTCATATTAAGATTTGTCCTTGGGTACACATTATTTCATGTGGCATATTTCCATTTTTGGTATGAACCTATACCTGACATCAATCTAATTGCTTTAAATGACACTCCTTTAAAAAGCATAGATCCAAACGAATTAAACAGAATAGTAGATAAACTTTCTACAAGTCTAAAATCATTTGAGGCATATCAGGCTTTAGTCTGCTTGTTTTTACTAATGAATAGAAGGACAGCGACTCTAGGTTTTATGTTAATGATCCCAACATATTCATATTACATCACATCCAATCTTGATCCAAGTTGTGACATGAATATTACAAAAACAATGTTACTATTTTGTGCAGCAGGTACACTTCCAGATTTATTTAATATAGCTAAATTTTGGTTAGTTGATCAACCAATCAAGAGGACTAAACATCCATTCTTTAAACCTAGCCATCTTTACAACCTTGGACTCTTTTTGAAATATTTTATTTTGATCGGCTTTTTTGTTATGTACATCAACAAGCCTAATAGTTACAAAAAATACTATGCTAATAATACAGAGAGTCCTATCAAAGGAGTTTGGACAATAAAAGATGTATCCTTTAACAAGAACTCGGATAAAGACTTCCAATCAGATTCATTATTGCAAGCAAAAAAGATATATTTATCCAGCAGTAGGTATGGCAAGATCAAAATGAATGATACTTTGAGTACATTTGAATACATGGTAGATCCTAGTAATAATCAATTCGAACTTTGGAATTTTCTAGACTATCGAAAACTAGACTTAAAAGGAAAATTTGAGTACTTGTCAGAAGATACAGTTAGATTTAAAGGCAAAAATGAGAAAGATGAAGTTTCATTTACCATGGTCTTAGAAGAAGGTATAAAAGTCGATTAGGTAATCAAAAAACAATTTTCTAAGATAATATTGCCTTGCCCTTTCTAGTTATTACATAATACGTACCTTTGATTTTATACTTTTAAAATAATACATGCAGTTTTTCGAAAATATAGATTTAAAAAAACTAGAGAACCTTGAATTACTTGCTAAGCAAGTGGTAGAAGGTTTTATTATTGGGCTTCACAAAAGTCCTTTTCATGGGTTTTCTGTAGAATTTGCCGAGCACCGCATTTACAATCCCGGAGAGTCTACAAAAAATGTAGATTGGAAAGTATTAGCTCGTACCGATAAAATGTTTGTTAAAAGATACGAAGAAGAGACCAATCTAAGATGTCAAATTATTATTGACACTTCTTCTTCAATGTATTTTCCTGAGAAATCTGAAAACTTAAATAAGTTACAATTTGCAGCTGTAGCTGGTGCATCTATCATGCAATTACTGAGAAAACAAAGGGATGCTTATGGATTGAGCCTGTTTGATGATAAGGTAAATATACATACCAAATGTAAGTCGTCTTTTTCGCATTTTCAACTACTGCTGACTTACTTAAATACAGTCATAACAGACCAAACAAAGCAAAAAAACACCAATGCTGCAAGTGCCTTACACCAATTGGCGGACAGTGTACATAGAAGGTCTTTGATTGTTATCTTTTCAGACATGTTTGACAATGCAGATCAGGCAGACGAATTATTCTCAGCATTACAACATCTCAAGCATGCCAAACATGAAGTTTTACTATTTCATGTCACCGATCACAAACACGAGTTAGATTTTGAATATGAAAATCGACCTTATGAATTTGTTGATTTGGAATCTGGAGAAAAAGTAAAACTACAAAGTCATCAAGTTAAAGAATACTATACTGATAAAGTTAAGTCCTATTACGACGAATTAAGAATGAAATGTCTCCAATATAAAATTGAATTTATTGAGGCCGACATCAACAAAGGGTTCTTTCCAATCCTCCAAAATTATATGGTGAAAAGGAGTAAAATGAAATAAGTCCGCAGGAAGCCCAAAAAAAAAAATTCTAAAATAGGTTTGTCTTTTAACTCACGAAGGACATTTTTAAAAACATAAAGAGCAATACCTTTACATTAAGACGAGTTTTAATATTTTTGCAACTTAATTGAATCGCATTTTAATTGATATATGACAATAGAATTAAATGATCTAACCAAAATTTTCGGCACTCAAAGAGCTGTTGACTCTATTTCATTTAGTATGGATAAGGGGCAGATTCTTGGGTTTTTAGGTCCTAATGGTGCAGGTAAGTCCACCACGATGAAGATGATCACCTCTTACTTAGCTCCTGATGAAGGTTCAATAAAAGTAATGGGAATGGATACAACTACACATTCTATTGAAACTAGAAGACATATCGGGTATTTACCGGAGCACAATCCCTTATACTATGACATGTATGTCAAAGAGTATCTTTATTTCGTCTGCGATATTCACCAAATTAAGGATAAAACATCTAGGACTGCAAAAATCATAGAGAAAGTAGGCCTTGGTAAAGAGCAGCATAAAATTATAGGAACACTTTCTAAAGGTTATAAACAAAGAGTGGGTTTAGCTCAAGCACTGATTCACGATCCTGAGATATTGATATTAGATGAGCCAACTTCAGGTTTGGATATGAATCAATTACAGGACATAAGAAAACTAATCAAAGAACTTGGCAAAGAAAAAACAGTAATATTCTCTACACATATTATGCAAGAGGTCCAAGTTTTATGTGATCGAGTTATCATTATCAATGATGGAAAGCTAGTAGCAGATGACCCAATTGAACTGTTATCGTCTAAAATTCAGGGCGAAGGTCAGATTACATTACAATTAGCAAACATCCAAGGCAAAAACCTAAATTTTGAAGACCTAGAAGGTATACATAGGTATGAAATCAGTGGAAATCTTGTTACTTTGTTTCATACGACCACAATTGATCCAAGGGAGTCTATTTTTAGAAAATGTGTAGCCTTAGATACCCCTATCCTTTCGATGAAAAATGTTGATGCCAGCGTCGAAGATGTATTTCAAAAACTTACAAAAGGTAAAGATGTATAGCATATTCAAAAAAGAAATATCCTCCTTTTTTAGTTCAATTACAGCATATTTGGTAATATCGGTGTTCTTGATTATGATTGGGCTATTCATGTGGGTATTTACGGATACTAGTGTATTAGAATATAATTTTGCCACTATGGAGCAATTGTTCTCCACGGCACCGCTGATATTTTTATTTCTGATTCCTGCTATTACGATGAGGAGCTTTTCTGAAGAGAAATCACGAGGGACTATAGAGTTTTTGTCTACCAAACCAATAACGGATTTTCAGATAGTGATGGGTAAGTTTCTAGCCAATTTTTTGTTGGTAGCATTTGCCTTAATACCGACTATTCTATACTACTACAGCATTGTCGATTTGGGATCTCCTAAAGGCAATATTGATGGTGGTGAAGTGTTAGGTTCATATATTGGTTTGTTTTGCTTAACAGGGGCTTTTGTGGCCTTAGGTATGTTTGCATCATCTTTGACAAATAATCAAATAGTGGCTTTTATTTTAGGAGCTTTCTTATGCTTTGTGATGCATTGGGCATTCTCTTACATGTCAAGAATGCCAATATTTATTGGAGGGATAGACAGTATAATAGATGACATTGGAATGAGCAGTCATTATAGTTCTATAAGTAGAGGTGCTCTAGATAGTAGAGATATCATTTATTTTATAAGTGTATTGTCATTTTTTATTTATTTGACTTACTCCATATTACAAAGTAGAAAGTCATGATCAAAAGAAATAACATAGTTAGGATTGTTTTATTCCTTGGGTTACTCATAGCCATTAATATTATTTCTTCATATATTAATGGATACATTGACTTGACAGAAGACAAGCGGTTTACACTAACTGAGCCTACCAAAAAGGTAATTAAAAACTTCGAAGATCATGTTTACATAAAAGTACTATTAGATGGTGATTTCCCTTCAGGTTTTAAAAGATTGCAGACAGCTACCAAAGATCTCTTGGATGATTTTAGAGCTTTAAACCCAAACATTCACTATGTATTTGAAGACCCAACAGCAGGAAGTAGGCAGGAGGTTATAGATCGTAGAGACAAGCTAGCTAAGCATAATATTATACCCACTTCGCTGCAATATTATGATGGTACACAGACCGTAACAAAAGCAATTTATCCTTATGCTATCATCAATCTTGGAGAGCGTCAGACCGCAGTACAACTTCTTGAAGAACAACAGCCTGGTCTTGATGAAAATATAGTATTAAATAATAGTGTGGCTTTACTAGAATACAAAATTGCAGATGCTTTACAAAAACTTCAAGATGTAGAACCTAAAACCATTATATTTACTGATGGTAGTGGCGAATTGCCAGTACAAAGCACTTATGCCCTAGAGAAATCACTTCGCAAGTTTCACAATACGGGCAGGATAGTACTAGATAGTGTTGTAAACTTAAGTACAAAAATAGATCTCCTTATTGTTGCCGCACCAACTAAACCGATAAATCAAAAAAATCTATTTAAGATAGATCAATACATCATGAATGGTGGTAAAGTGATTTGGATGATCGAAAAACTAGATGCAGACCTTGATAGTATTGCCAAATACAAATTTTATGTGCCGAGAGATATTGTAAGCGGTGTTGACGAATTGCTCTTTAAATATGGGGTAAGGGTAGAGTCTAATTTGATTATGGACCTTGAGAGTACAAGAATACCACAAGTAGCCGGGATGCAAGGTGACAAACCTCAAATGCAACTATTCACATGGCCATATCATCCAGCCATTGCACCTAAGAGTTCACACCCAATAGTGAAAAACCTTGATCGAATAAATATGTTTTTCCCTTCTAGTATTGATACATTAAAAACTGCAACTCCGGTAAAGAAAACTATTTTACTAGAAAGTTCGGCCTATTCAAGATTGCAGTACAATCCTGTTCGTCTCAATTTTGAGATTCTAAAATCACCATTAGTGCCTGAAAAATTTGATGATGGTAATAAACCCGTAGCTGTCTTATTAGAAGGAGTCTTTGAGTCTGCCTATAAAAACAGGGTTTCAGAAGATTTTAAAAAGACTTTAGAGTCGATGAAAATGGAATTTAGAGACGAAAGTCTACCAACTAAACAAATAGTCATCAGTGATGTAGATTTCACGAAGAGTATTATGAATAACAGAACACAACAACCAGAAGAAATAGGTTTTAACAAATGGGAAGTCAGATATTTTAAAGGTAATAAAGATTTCATTACCAATGCTATAGAATACATGCTTGATGAAAATGGTGTATTACAGGCAAGGTCAAAAGATATAAAATTAAGACTCCTCGATAAGGTCAGAACGAAAGCAGAAAAAACAAAATGGCAAGTCATTAATATTGTTTTGCCCCTAGTATTTCTATTCATATTCGGGATATTGTTTAATTACCTAAGGAAAAGGAAATACGGTAAAAAGTAAAAGAAACACAAATGAAAAAAAATATTTTATTACTATTTATTACCCTAGTAGTTGGACTTTTAGCTTATACCATTTACAACAAGAAAGGAGATGGTAAAGACTCACTTGCACAAATGCCAGATAGGGTGTTTGGAGTAAAAGATATCAGTACCATTGGTAAAATATCTATTCAACAACCTGAGTACCCAGTCATCAATTTTGTAAGTCAAGGACAAGGTTGGATCATGAATAATAAAAAAAGCACAAATGAATTTGTAATAAATGACTTTTTAGGATTGATTTCGAGAGTAGACATAGATTATATACCTACATCTAAAATGACGAAAACAATTTTGGGTTTAATGCCAGAAAATGGGATAAATATCAAAATTTGGGATAAGAATGGTGAATTGATTAGAGATTTTATGGTGGGGTCTGAGATTGGAAATAATGGTGGAACTCCGTTCCTTGTTAAAGGTGAAAAACAACCATATGTGATGAGAGTACCAGGATTTGAGGGCTCTCTAAGAACTAGGATATTAAACAAAATGAATGAATGGGAGTCCAAAGATGTATATAACATTGATCCCAATACTATTGAGTCTGTAGAAGTCTCTTATGATAGAGATCCAGAAGCGTCTTTTATTGTTTCTAAAACAGATAACAATTATTCAATTGCAAAACCAGATAATCCTACAAAGACAGTAAGCCCAAACCAAAAAACTGCGGAAGCTTATTTAGCTTTTTTTAAATACATTGTAGCAGAATATAATGACTCGGAAAATCCAAATCGCCAAAGAATAAAAGAAGGGCAAAGGTTTGCTAAGATTACAGTAATAACCAATGATGGTAAAAAGAATAAAATTGATTACTTCTCTTATGCAGATATTGATACCAAAATCGAAACTAAATCACCTCATCAGATACATCCAGACAATAAGTTTTTTGCAGAAACTAGCGATAATGAAATGTTACTCGTGCAGCAACGAGTCATTTGGCAGATATTTAGAACTTACGATTACTTTAAATAAGGTAGAATTGTCATCTAATTGCCCCCAGTTCTGACGATGTTAACGGCTTTTATCTGGTTGGATAGTTAGGCTGATTGGCTATTTGGCTATTTGGCTAGCTCATTTCGCTTACAGTTTTAGGACAAGCTAAACGATTAAACCCGCTTTATGCATTATAACCTGTGACGCTCTGCGTTAGTCACCGCTATTGCTTTGTGGTGAGCTTGTCGAACTATGAAGGAAGAAAAGTGAGTAACACGAATTATTTTGAAGGTGTTTCGGTCCGCAATACCTGCCTGCCGTACAAGACTTTGTCAAGCGTGGATTTTCTAACGCATAATGCGGGTTAAACATAAGGTCGAATACTAAGTAAACAGAGGCGTAGTCGATAAACAAAAAAAGTCAACTACCAACCCTCAACTTTTATCTTTTAACAAAAAAAGGAGCTTGCTCCAACGAACAAACTCCTTTTAAAACTTAATATTATTTGAATAAATTATGACGCCAAAGCTGCCTTAATTTTTTCTTCTAAATTTGCTTTTGTAGTCGTTCCTACATGTTTATCTACTACTTCACCATCTTTTAATATTAGGATAGTAGGGATAGATCTTACGCCATACTTTAATGAAATTTCAGGGTTAGTGTCCACATTTACTTTACCAATCTTTGCTTTGCCTTCATATTCTGAAGATAATTCATCAACTATTGGTCCGATAAGTCTACATGGTCCACACCATTCTGCCCAAAAATCTACTACTGCTACACCACCAGCTAGTGCTGTATCATTAAAGTTTGTATCTGTAAATTCAAATGCCATTTTATATTGTTTATTGTATTAAAAATTTATAATCTGTCTTAGTAACGCAATCTATTTGATAAAAGTTGCAGATCTTAAAAGGATGATGAAATTTGTCATGTAAAGGACGATTTCTATACCTCTTTTTTGGACAAAGCCAATAACTCTGATTCTGTTTGAATCTTATCTAATTGCTCTTTGATCACTTGTCTTCTTTCAAAGAATAGTGGTAACTCTGCTTCAGGAAGTGGTTCTGATGGCTTGAATACTTCTCTTAAGTGATTGATTTGTTTGCCATTCTTCCAAAATCGGAAACATACATGTGGACCAGTAGCTAGCCCTGTCGCTCCTACATATCCTATGGTTTCGCCTTGTTTTACTTTTCTACCTGGTCTAATACCTGTAGCAAATCCTTGCATGTGTAGGTATTGAGTTTGGTATACTTTGTCGTGTCTTAACTTTACATAGTTACCGTTGTTTCGAGTACGGCTTGCTATCTCTACTACCCCATCTGCTACGGACCTAATGGGTGTACCATATGCAGCTGCATAGTCTGTACCGTAATGAGGGATTGTTCTTTTCTTAATGGGATGAAATCTTCTTAAACTATAACTAGACGATATTCTAGAGAACTTAACAGGTGATCGTAAGAATGAACTCTTGGCAGGTCTTCCTTCATAATCGTAATATCCTGAGAACTTTCCATTTTCGTAAAATACGGCATAATGTGATCCCAACTGATTTTTGTAATAAGCTCCTAGTAGTCTTCCTAAGCCCACTTCTTCATCGCCTATGTACTTTCGTTCATATACTAATTTGAATTCATCTCCTTTCTGAGTATGGTAAAAATCCACAGAGGTAGACAATGCTTCTTCCATAAGATCAATAACTCCAGGATTCACATTTTGAGACATTAATGCATTCCAAAGAGAAGACTCTATCGTGCCAGTAGCTAGGTCTGTACAGGTGTAATATTCTCTTTCGTACATTTTTACATCAGTATCTCCTTCTAGATTATAAACTACATAATTCAAAGGGCCCGGCTCATAAACTAAGGCAGATGCCTGACCACATTCATCTTTTTTAATGATATGGTATTTTCTATTAGGTCTAATGCTTCTTAAGCTATATATTTTTCTTGCTTTCTCAGCTAACTTGCTGATTGTGGTGTGATCTACCCCATGCTCATTGAGCAAGTTGCCCACGACGTCTCCATTTTGAATAATGCCTGACTCCATATAGTTTTGGCTCATATCAAAACCAAAATGGTATTGGGGAGCTGATTTTTGGATAGAAAGTGGAGTATAGTTATTGGCAGATGCTACCGTCTCGATTTTATTATAGCCTACAATCAACACGATCGCTAGAGCACTGGACAACAATATGTCTAAAGGAAATCTCCTTTTATAAGTTTTTGGTTTTGATTGCACTTTATACTAATTGTTTTTGGTCAGGTAACTAATTGATATAAACAACAAAAATAGGATTCCTTTTGAATTAATTGCATTTTATGGCAAATGAATTTAGTTTTTGCCAATTTTTTAACAAATAAGTAACATTCTCACATGTTGTTTATTTGTAATATGTAATTAAACATAAAATAATCAATACACAACACTTCACTAGGTTTCTACAATTTTTTAAATAAATTTGTACTTTTTAGCATGAATTAAGATTTATAATGAAGACAAAAGTAGCAATCAAAGGAGCTGAGTTTTTTGCATTTCACGGATTTTATAATGAAGAACAAAAAGCAGGCACAAATTTTATAATAGATGCAGAAGTAGAGCTCAAATCATTTGACAGTAATGATGATAATATTGGAGATACCGTAAACTATGAGCACCTGTACAATATCTGCCAACAAGAAATGGCAAAGACACAGAGACTACTAGAAACAGTGGTCTATAACATCATTTCAAAGTTTCAAAATGACTTGCCTAATGTCACCAGTGGTAAAGTGAGAATGGAAAAAATAGGACCTCAATTGGGCGGAAAAGTGGATAAGGCTGTCGTCGAGATGATGTTTTAAATACCCACTTACACCAAAGGAGATCCGTATTGCATCTTCATAGCATATAAAGTAAAATTTGATGAGAAACTTCCTACTATTTCTAACCATACTCCTAACCATCATCTCTTGTAGCGATGAGATTAGGAGCAAATATACTCCTAAGCCAGCAGCATTGGGCAAGCTTAATGACGTAGTAGTCATAGCTGATGATATCTTGTGGGATGGAGCAGCGGGTGACAACTTTAGGTATCTTTATGAGTCTGCATATCCCATCATGCCAAGGCCCGAGCCAATGTTTGATCTTAGACATTTTACACCAGAAGATCTATCCGCAGAACCATTAAGGCGAGAACTAAGGACATACATCATACTCTCAGACCTCAATGACAAAGAGAGCAGCACGACAAAGATGGTAAGACGTGATCTTGGTGAAGAAAAATACAACAAAGCCATTGCTGACACTACTTTCTTTAGCACTGCCGGATCTGACAAATGGGCAAGAGAACAATTGGTCTGTTACGTATTTGGATCGACCATTGATGGACTGAGTAGCGCCATCAAAAAAAGTTATCCAGCCATTGCCAAAAGGATCAATAAACATGACGAAAAGCAACTATCATCCAATGTATTTAATCTGCAAAAGGAAGATATCTCATTAAAAAACATTTTAAAAGAAAACTTTGGATTAGATATTAGAATCCCGGATGACTACAATAGTAGGGTCGATTTAGAGAATAATTTCGTATTCCTTAAGAAAGATATCAAAGATTACGCTCAATCAATTGCCATTCGAAAGTTTGCGTATAAAGATCAAACCCAGTTTACTAAAGAAAGTATCGTAGCCATGAGAAATGACTACGGTAAGCGATACATCAGTGGCTCTGTACCCAATTCGTACATGGTGACCAATGACAGCGACCTACCAATCTATGAGTACGGCTACGACCTCAATGGATCGTACACTAAGGAGATTAGAGGCGTCTGGGAGTTGGTAGATGATTTCGTCGGTGGTCCATTTGTGACCTACCTCATCCATAACAAGTCTCGCAATGAGCTGATCTTCATCGATACCTACGTCTATGCACCAGGCAGAGAGAAGCGAGATTATGTCCAACAGTTAGAGTATATCGCTAAAACCTCTAAGGCGGTACCAGCTAAGTCTGATCAATAAAGGAGACACCACCTAATAATTTTTTGAGTAATAAAATAGTTGGTACACCATACTGACTATTTTGTATTTTACTTTATATTTGTTTTGGTAAACAAATTGATAACACTGTAGTCCGATGAGTTTATGCTTTTAAGGAAAATCATTATTTAATTAAAATTAGTATTTAAGTATTGGTAATGGTGGTTAAAAACAATTATCGTTTTTGGTGGTGTGCTTATTAATTTTGGTTAAGATTTGGACTTTGGAGTGTAAAACTTGGAAGTTACTTTAGGAAAGGTGGGTATATAGGATATTACAGATAACTTAAAAGATCAAAATTGTGCGATGAAAAAATTTTGTGGAATATTTCAAAACAATAGAGGGGATCAACTAATAATCACTGAAGTATCTCCAGAAGAGGCAGTTTGTGATTTTATATCTGGGACAACAAACGAACCAATCAAAAGACCCTATTTTGAAAATAAACTTTCAGTAAAAATGAAGGTAGAGTATGATTACTATAAATCAAGTATCGAAATAGATTTAGGAGGTAAATTGAGAATGTGCTTGGATGATTTAGAATATCCTCCTTCTTATAGCACAAATTTTGTCAGGTGGGATTTCAAGACCCGTTGGAATCGAGTTTGACCATCTAGAAGGTTATACTTCTCTATTTGGATTAGAACCATTTAAAAGAATTAATTGAACTATAAGTGCAAAATTATTATTTTTATATAGAAACAAGTGTATTTGATAAATGCCCATTTATGAAAATTTAAATGAATGGATTTTGGACTATAACCGAAAAGAAATTGATGAAATGTTTAAAAAAGAGAAAACCACATAGAACATTGAGCGATATGGAATCATCCTTAATAAACGCTCACTTTCTATGATAATTAAGTATTTTTATTGCTGATTTTAAAATAGACGAACCGATCTTGGAGTAAAATGGTGGAAGTTACTATAGGAAAGGTGGGATTTTAGGATGTTATCTCTCAGCAAGAAAAAAATAAACATTCCCAATAAGGAAACTATTTTGTATATTTGTACTGTTAATGGGTCAAATACATGAGTAAGAATTTCGAAGTATTATTATCAGATGAAGCAAAGTTGTTTATAAGGTCTTTGGATATCAAACTACAAAAGAAAGTAGCTTATAATATTCAAAAATCGAGAGAAGTCAACGATACCAAAATACTAAAAAAACTTACAGATGAAATTTGGGAATTTAGAACAAGATATGACAAGCAACAAATAAGACTTCTTGCATTTTGGGATCCAAATTTAAAATCTTTGGTAGTATGTTCTCATGGATTTGTAAAGAAGACACAAAAAACGCCCAAATCAGAAATTGAGAAGGCTTTGGAATTTAGAAAAAAGTACCTAAATCTATAAAATATGAAACTTACTTCAATAGATGATTTAACTGATGAGATCATTGGTAAAAAAGGAACAGCTGAACGAGATATATTTGAATATGATCTTCGTATGGATGTTATAGGAACAATGATTAAAGATGCGAGAATTAAACAAAACATGACTCAAGGTGATCTGGGAGAACTTTTGGGTGTTCAGAAAGCTCAAATATCTAAACTGGAAAACAACACAAAGGACTTCAGAATAGGAACAATTCTTAGAGCATTGGAAGCACTAGGGGCAAAAGTAAAGATGTCAGTTGAACTTGAAAAGAAAGAGCTAATCGTGGCTTAAAAAGAGCCGAAAAGATAATACTGCATATCAGATCAGCTTTCCTTCGGTAAGCCGCTCGATATGCTTGAGACGTTCAAATTTCAAGGCAGATAATAGCAACAATTGCTTAGACTATAACAATAACAAATTGACTTCAACCAAGGCTGATAAAGTACAGGGGTCTAATCAAGATACACTGTTTTATGAATTATCTCGAAAAGTATTGAAGGGGTTTGAAGGGAGGAAAACAGAAGAGTCTCAATCAATAACACAACAACTAGAAAAAATGATTCCGTTTTATAAAGATAATTGGAATTATGGAAATGCCAAACATAGAGTGAACATAGCAAAAGGCAGAATAGCATTACAAAAAAGTGACTTGGAAGAAGCAAAAAGATGTCTTTTAGAGGCAGGAAAAAGCAAAGGCTCACCTCAACTGAATTCATTTGGCCCAAATATGACATTGGTTAAAGAATTACTGCTTGCTAACGAACCACAAGTAGTAGTGGAATATTTGAAATTGACTAAGAACTTCTGGGAAATGGATCGAGGTAAAATAGATGATTGGATTATAACAATAGAAAAAGGTCGTATACCAGATTTTGGTACTATTATGATATGCTAAAAACTTCTATCACTAAAAATGAATAATTATTACAAAGTACACTATTTGTAGACTCAGTCAGTGGTACTAACACCTCTAAAAGTTAAATAACAGTATAAACAAAAACCATGAAATTAGAAAGAATTCTTGACAAATTGGGTTCTATTGAGAAGAACTCATTTATTAAAATAATTGATGTTATCATATCTAAAGATCCTAAAAACAAAAAGGAAATAACTGAAATATTACGATCTTCTGATAAAGGTCTTAAAGCTGTAGATAATTTAAATATATCTAAAATATTTGCCTTAATAGAATCAGAGTTTGAAGAGCAAATAAGACATGAATTTCAAGAAATCTCTTCTCAACTTGATATTTTAATCGATATTATTATCCGTGATGGTAATTGTATAATGAAGCAAGATTGGTTTTCTAGACTTTATGAAACTGCTATCAAGACACTCAAAGCAAGAATTAAAAATAGAGAAACTGATTTAACTAATGATAAATCAGATATCAGTGACAACAGAAAAAGAGATTATAGAATTTATAAGAGTTGTTTACATACAGCATACAATAATGATATAACTCAAAACCGAGATGCTAAAATTACAGCGGACGAATTGTCAATAATTTTGACTTTGGCGAAGCAGTTGGGTTTATCACAAGAAGAAATTAAGTTGATTAATTATTCAATAATCCCTATCAAAAAAATTGATATTCAAGAAGTCATTAAAGGGCTAAAAAATATTGGGGTAATTTTTTATTCAAATAAAGAAAACACAATCTATGTAGCTGATGAAGTTGTAAAGGTTCTTCGTAAAGTGAGAGAAAAAGAAGTAGCTGAAAAGTATTACCGTAGAACTCTCAAATTATTACGAGAGCCAACAATAAATCAAATAGCAAAGGAACATAATATTGATAGGAAGAAAAGTTATGCCCAAAAGATTGAAGAAATAATAAAAGAAGGGGTTTCTTTTACACATCTGCTTCTAGAAGATATTTATAAACCAAACTGTACGTTAACTGAGAAAAAGAAAATATTAAACGAGTTATTTGAAAAAGGATTAAACATTAATAATCTAAAAGGAAGCACCTTAGATGACAAAATTAAAAACCTTATAAATCATTTTGAAAATGTTGAACGAGATGAAAAGGTTGGCATATCTTTAGATGGATTTGAAAAATTACTTAGTGAAATAAATAAATCATTACCAAAACTAAATAAACAAATTAAAGATCATTTTGAGTTTCAAGATGAATATGTGCTTAAAGCAGATTTCCTACTTGACTATAATATAAAACCAAGGGATATTCTCGATCTAATTTCTAAAGACGATTTATCAATATTTATTAAGGATAATGGAGTGAAACAAAGAGGTGATGATATTCTTAACATTTTGGAACATTATAAAGATGTAGAAAATCTGTACCTCGAAAACTATGAAAATGTAGCATACAGAAACCTGAATATCTTAAAGGAAAATGGAATTAGTATTAAGGAATCCGAGCTCGGAATTAAATTTGAAGAATTAACAAAAATAATATTTAAAGGACTGGGATTCAATATCGATGACAAATTGAGAAAGCAAATAAATACTCAAAATGACATGATGGACATTTTGATTAATTTAGGCAAAGACGAAATTATAATTGTCGAATGTAAAACGGTCAAAGAAAAAGGATACAACAAATTTAGTTCTGTTTCACGTCAGCTGAAATCATACCAAAATTTAGCGCTAAAAAACAATCTAAGAATTGTAAAGATATTACTTGTTTCACCAGAATTCAGTGATGATTTTGTAACAGAATGCGAAATGGATACAGAAATGAATCTATCATTAATAACAGCATCAACTTTATTAAATATAAATGAAGCTTTCAAAACAGCAAAATACACTGAATTCCCACATGTTTTATTTAGAGACATAGTCATAAATGAAGAAAGAATCTTAAAGGCAATTAGTAAGTAAAATCTTGATATATATTTGTTTTAAAGTGGAGCTCTTATGTTTTTAAAACCTACTATTATTTTGAATCAAATTGACAATTAGCTAATAAAAAGGACTTTCTAGCCTTTGGAATAAACTTAAAATAGCAGCTATGGATTTGGAGTTTATTGCAGAATTTATTGATTTAGAAATTCTATTAAATAGATTCTCACTTATACAAATAACTAAGATGTAGGCATTGATAATACACCTATATCTACTAATGTAAAAATCAAAAATTTGCAGCCACTATCATACTTAGTCCTAATTAAATATAAAGAATGGCTCTCTTATTTAAAGAGCCAACAATCAATTTAACTAATCGTATTTAGATTTCTTATTCCTTTTTTCTTCTTTCTTTTCCTTAGCTGACTTTGCTGGTTCTTTTTTGACAGTCTTCTTTGCGTCTTTACTCTTTGCCATGATTCTTATGTTTTAATATTAGAAACA
>JBBKVK010000030.1:0-20307 GCA_037968395.1 Saprospiraceae bacterium
GTCTAGAATAGATTATATATCATATTTTAACATATAAAACATTAATAAATGTTAACTAGAAAATTATTTATCTTTTGAAAGCAGCATTTTAGGATCTTAAGCGGTCTTGTAATTGAACCCCATTAACCGATTCAATAAATTAAATTATTAACAAGTGACTACTATGAATTTTCGAAACCTTCTTACCTCGCTTATCGTTTGTTTGTTTTCTTTTATTTCTGCCCAAGACCTTAAACTAATAGGCGAATTTAATCCTTGTCAGCCAGAATGTTATCAATATTACTTTGAATCCAATCAGCCTATATATGAGTTTGAAATAATAAACACCAGCGAACCTTCACCAAACTCTCATAATATAAATTATGATTTTTTTCAAGATTCTTTCAGCTTTCTAATATGCTACGAAGAACCTGGTACGTATACATTCAATTATTTTATTTATGATTTTGGGAATGTAATCCAAGACAGCTTTATAGTAAGAGTGGGTCTTAATGAACCTGTCGAAATTATAGAGCTAAACCCCAATTGTGGGCCTGACCTATCTTTCACCGCATGCAAAGGAAGTACTGCCACTTATATAAGCACAAATCAATTTGACCCTAATGGAAATTTTAATGGCACTTGGGTAGTTACTGGTGCAGACAGCTACACTATATTAAATGACAACTCAGTATCAGTGGTTTGGGGAGATGGTGATATTGGGACCATATTATACATTCAAGAAAATTGGGTTAATTGCCCAAGTGAAGCCTATGTAACCATCAGCCTAATAGATCCTCCAAAATCAAAGTTCTCTATTGAGAATGCAAAAAACAAATACTGTTTGGGAGAAGAGATATTCTTAATCAATGAATCAGAAGATGCCACAAGTTTTATATGGAATCTTGGAGATGGAAATACTTCTACAGATGTGCAACCGATTATAAGCTATGACACTCCAGGTAATTATATTATTAGCTTATTAGCAGTCAATGGATGTAATTGTGAGGACATTTATAGTTTAGAAATACAAATAGATGAAGCATGGATGCCACAAATCGATTGTAAAGGCACGATATGTGAAAACACATCAGTGACTTATACGAGTAATGATAATTGTGGCACTTTTAATTGGTCAATCTCATCAAATGGTCATATAACAGAGGGCGGTGCTCCTACTGACAACTTTATTACTATAGACTGGGGCAATGGACCAGAAGGATATGTTAATCTAGAAGTACAATCTTGTGCAGATGACATGTGTCCTACCCCAGCCGAATACATAATACCAATAGTATCTAATAATGCCCCGATTAAAGGTAATTTAACACCTTGTATTGGATCAACAGAATCATATGCCATAACAGATTTTGGTGCAACGGATTATATATGGACTATTACTGGTGGAATAATCCAAGCTGGACAAAGCACTAATGCCGTCATGGTAAAATGGAATTCTACAACTGGAGGCAATATTTCTGTGGACTATAACAACTGTTACCTTAAATGTGGTGGAACAACGTCTACCTCAGTAATCATCACAGAAGCATTCACACTATCAGGCCCAACAAAACTATGTGCAACCTATCTTATAGATATTATAGCTAAAGAAGTAAGCTCAAACAATAATGCACTCGTGAATTGGAACTTATACGATAAATCAAAAAGTGTAGTAACTAGCCAAAATAACAGTTCTAATTTCATATACACGGAGCCAAGTTTGGTTGGTGGATATCAATTAATAGCAACTGGAGATAATTATTGCAATAAGGTAGACACATTAGAGATATACTTTACCCCTACATCTGAATTACCTGATTCTATCCTAGGAGAAAAAGCCATTTGTCCAGGTAATATTTACGAATATGAAGCAGGATCTAAATTGACTAATGGTTCGTTCGCTTGGAAAATCAGTGATGGAGCAATAGAAACGGAATTAGAAGGTAAGAAAATTGTGTACACTTGGACCTCCGCAGGGCCATATACAATAAGTTTAGCACAGAAAAACAATAATGGTGACTGGTGTTATTCTGATTATATAATAGAATCGCTAAGCGAGGTAACTGATCTAACTTTAAATGGAGATTTAGAAGTTTGCCCAGATGAAATTGCCACATATGCAGCTCCCCAATATGTAGGTTTAGATTACAAGTGGGAGATTGTACCCGAATCAGCTGGTACTATTATAAATGGTCAAGGCAAGCAGGAGATCAGAATCCAATGGACACAAAGTGGAAATCAGGAAGTAAGATTAAATGCTTGTGGAAAATCAGAAACACTAACGGTAACCGTATTAGAAAAACCAATAATTAACTTAGATTACCAAGACAAAGTATGTTATAACTTAACTACAATTGCCACGACAAGCACATTATTTGATGCTTACAAATGGTCAAACGAATCAGCAGATGTAATTGATCAAACTTCAAACCCTGCATTATCCCCAGGCTCATATGTGGTCGAGGTAACAGACGACCGAGGATGTACCCAATTAGAAAACTTTACCATTGAAGAATTGCCTAAACCAGAGATCAACGTCTCGACACCAGACTTAACTGTTCTTTGCCCAGCCAACAGTCCAACTTATCCTACTATCCATGCAGTAGTGTCTTCAGGAGGATATATGTACGATTGGTATAAAGATAATGTCAGTATGGGTATCAATACTGTAAAGCTACCAACCTCAGACATAGGAAATTATAAGGTATTAGTTACGGATCAAAATGGATGCACAGCTTACTCCAATCTCCAACAGATTATAGAATGTTGTGTTGATTGCGGAACAGGCTCTGGTCCCGGTCCAGGTGGATGTAGTACTCTAACAGGTATATTAGCATTTGATGTTAACAAAACTGGAAGTTGCAGTACTTTAATGTTTGATAATAAGAGTCAAAATGCAAAACCAGGCTCATTTAGTTGGAATTTTGATGATCCTCAAAGTGGCAATAACTCTAGTATTGAAGATAGCCCTACACACTCATTTTCTAATGCGGCTTTTTATAAAGTTAAAATGAATGGCTCAGTAGAAGACCAAAACGACCCTGGATCATTTTGTTCCCAAAGAGTTTATGGATTAGCTATATCTCCAATGAAGGCATTTTTTGCGAGCAACACTTCTTGTCCTAATGCTCCAACTGAGTTTACTGACAGATCAGTATCATTACCAGATTATGGCATTAAAACTTGGGAGTGGAATTTTGGAGATCCAAGTAGTGCAGACAATACTTCTACAGATGTAAATCCTACTCACATTTATAGTGCATCGGGAGAGTATGAAGTACGATTAATCATTGGAGATGGACCATGCACCGATACTGTGATTAACAAAGTATTGGTTCACGAATTGCCTACTGCAACTATTGAACTTACAGAATCAATGTGTGAAAAGATTGCAGGTAAATTTGATCTATTGACGACAAAAGACGTGATCAAATCAAATTGGAATTTTGGCGATCCAACAAGCCTTGACAAGAATAAAAGCATCGCATTTACAACATATCATATTTTTGAAAATCCAGGTATGTTTGATGTGAGCTCCGATATGGAAAACATATATGGATGCAAGGCCTCTACTATTACTAACATTACAATCCATGAAAATGATCTAGCTGGCGATATTCAAAGCACGAATGGAGCTCAAATTTGTGAAGCTTCGACTACAGACTTATCAGCTCCTATCCCAAATGTCACAAAGTGGGAATGGCAAGATGGATCTGATACACCAACCATTACTGTTGGAGTCGAAGGGATCTACCAAGTCACAGTTACCAATGACAAATTATGTACGTATACTCCAGGTAATTATGTAGTGGATATTATAGAGGCTCCAAGAGCCAATGTATATGCAGAAACTTATTCTGATTTTGAAACAGAAATAAAAACTGATTTGATTCCAACAATATGTGGTGGAGAGAACTTTAGAATAATTGCAACACCAAATCCTAACTATTCTTACAGTTGGAGTAATTCAGCTACTACTAATGTATTAAATTTTTCTAATGACTTAGGCAATCTTCCAGCACCGGGGACACATCAATATGGGTTGACGATCACAGACAATGTAACAGGATGTAGCCATATTAATCCAGATTTTCAAATAGAAATATTGCCAAACCCAACTAATCTAGAGATAAAAAGTCTTACAGCAGGAGTACTCTGTGGAGGTGATGAGCATACATTGTATGTAGATAATCCAGCATCGGGTATAGACTATTACTGGAACATCGGAATCAAAAGTACATCCATTGAGACAAAAGGTGGCGGAGTTTTCTTTGTAGAAGCGATAAATCAGAACGGCTGCTCATCAACAAGTAATTATATTACTATAGCATCAGGTCCAGATGTAGACCAAGTACCTTCGGGTTGTTTTACAAGATGTAATCCTGACACTTTATGTATGCCAATTATCCAAGGAGCTGTCACCTATCAATGGTTTTATAATGGAACAGAAGTATCAGCTGCAGACAATGGAACAATACCAGAATTAATAGCCACCAACAGTGGAGCATATGAATTGGTAGTAACAGACAATATTGGATGTTCTAACACATCTGAGCCACTGGTATTAACATTGCAAGATGCCGTTGGAGTGTTAGAAGGTAAACTGTATGTAGATGTTAATGAAGATGGTGTAGTAGATAGTGGGGACACTACAAAAGCAGGTGTAACTATGGTGTTATCAAATGGTCAAACCATTACTACAGATGAAAATGGCTGTTTTAAAATATCTAATCTAGATGCAGGGATGTATACGTTAAAAGCCGATACAACTGGACTGGATGGATATGACAACTTGCTGGATTTTGATTTCACCATTGCAAATTGCGATGATACTATTAGGTGTGAACACTTATTAATCAAAAATTGCATACCCGGAAGATTAGCCGACAGGCAGCAAGATATTTGCAAAGGTGAAGTTGTAACTGTAGAAGGGCAAGATTTTGACCAAGGAGGTGACTTTATCTTATACACTCAAAACCCAAGTGGATGTCAAGATTCATTTAAACTGACAATTAATCTTTTGCCTACTCAACTATTAGCTGATCAAAAAGAAGAAATTTGTGAAGGTGGATCCGTAAATGTAGAAGGCAAAGATTATAGCCAAGCAGGAGATTATATTCTGTATAAACCAAATGCAAATGGTTGCCAAGACTCATTTAAACTAAGTATAGACATATTAGCTTCACAGTTATTGGCCGAAAAAAATGAACATTTATGTGTAGGAGCTCAAATCAATATCAATGGAATCACCTACGATACTGAAGGGCAATATTTGGCCCATAGTATCAATGCCTCAGGATGTATGGACTCGTTTTATGTAAATATTACACAAAGCCAATTAGCTACATTAACAATTGAAACTACATCACCTTGCGAAAACTCAGACAATGGAACCATATTGGTGAAAGCATCAGGATCATCGACTTACAATTATGATTTAGGAAGTGGATTATCCAACAATAATGGTAACTTCGACAATATAACAACAGGTAACTATGAGTTAGTAGTGAATGATAATTATGGTTGTGAAGTAGCAAGTGAAAGTATTGTTATCGATCCAAAAGCTGAAATTTCTTTTAAAATTATTAATACTGAATGGAATTGTATCAAAGCTAGTTGGATCCCAAAGATAGAGTTAGATGCATTTTCAAGTGAAGATATTACTGTTGAGTGGTCTTCAGGTATAAAAGGTCTAGAAAGTCAATTCACTAACGAAGGCTGGCACACTGTCACCGTTTCAAATGATTGTGAAAGTGTCACTGAAGACTTTCTAGCAGAAAGAGAATATAAATACATCAATATAGAAATGCCAAACATATTCTCTCCTAACGGTGATGGTATCAACGAAAAATTTAGCGCAGTCTTGGACCAATTGGATGATGCTCAAGTTACTTACTTCGTCATCAGTGATAGAGCTGGACGAGTAGTTTATAGATATCAACCTTCTTCAAGCGCTTCTGCAGAATGGGATGGTAAATATCCATCGGGAGACTCAATGCCAATTGGAGTATATTTCTACAAAATGGAATACCAACACAATGTATGTGAGTTTAGGAGAAAAGAAACCTTGTCGGGTGATGTTACTATTGTTAGATAAAGGAATTATATAAAATAGGTAAAGAGGTTGTCTTCGTTGAAGGTGGCCTCTTTTTTAGTATAAAACTTTTTCCGTTCTTTCGTTTTACTGCAACTTATTGGACATGGCTACAGGAAATAAGTTGCGATACGCTGTACCTATAAAATCTTTCTATGATATTGAATCCTATAGTCATTCGGGTCCTCTGCACCTTTAATATTGAAAGGGAAGATTTGAGAGATTAATACTTTATAATTGGTTATTATTCTCCATTTCTCAATGGTGGTTCATATTTCTTGAGTAGAAGTGATATAAGTATAATTGCTATACCGACACCCATAATTGCACCATTAAACAGATCACTAATTTTTTCATAATGAGAAAGCAATTGAGCTACAGCTATAATCAACAATCCAATGAATGTTAATATTAGGCTTCCTTTCTTATTTATTTTTTTCATCAATCGATGTGTTTTAAACGTGACTTCTTATATTTTCACAAAGTCCTTTATCATTTCTAAATCGATGTTATCTTCAATGAGACTGATGGCTTTAACGATTTTCCATGGTGTGGACTGATTGATTTTGACCTCTATCCTACTGATCTTTACTACTGCACCGTAAGTGTCTAAGTCAGTACGGATGAGTGGCAGGTTGTTTTCTTCTATATACTTTAGGGTTTCAGAAGTGAATGTACCTTGACCCGTAGCCACAATACCCGACAGTGGGCAATGATCAATATTGTTTGAGGCCGTTAAGAATTTTATCTTATTGACAGCTTCATTGATGGATTTAGTCGATACCACCAAAAGTAAATCCTGAGAACTGGTTAACTCTTTTAGGTCTATCAATGAACCCGCAACAGTTGCTTCAATTTTATTATCTGCAAATGCGGCATTGTAGGTTATCGTGCCATTAACTACATCGCAAATGGTACGAATTACAGGATACGCCAAGGTCGCATCATAAGGAATGACTCCCAAGAGATTTAGATTGTGTTTAGTCAACCATATTTTGACGTATTTTTCTACTTTATCAAGCTTCTCTGGTATTACTTTGTTGACGATGACTCCTATGATAGGCACACCTTCTTCTCTAAATAATGCGATGCTCATATTGAGTTGGTCGATGGTAGATCCAACGCCGCCCTCTACAATCATCACAACACCAGCATTCAAGAGTCTGGCTACTTTAGCATTAGACAACTCCGCTACACTTCCAACACCTGGATGACCTGTGCCTTCGTAGATGACCATGTCATGGACGACGCTCAGGTTTTTTTCTGCAGATATAATTCTAGATTCTAGATCAACAGCTTCTGGATTATCTAAATATGCTTCAGTCGCTCCTTTACCTAATATTACTGGGCTATGAACTTCAGGTACTATTTGAAAATTGATCAGGTTGGCAAATAAAAATGTATCCTTATCCGCCACAAGGTCTTCCACATTTAGGGATTGTTGCCCGACTGGTTTGCAATAGCCCACATCATACCCTTGTCTCATAAAGCAAGACGCCAGTCCTAATGTGGAAGTTGTCTTTCCTACATGTTGGCTTGTCGCAGCAACGTATATATTTTTAAATTTCCGCATTATTCTTCAACTCTAAAATTGATCAAAATATTATCTTTCCATTCCACCATTCTGTTTCAATCGTGGCATTATTTTTCTTGTAAAAATTAATGGCCATTTCGTTCCAGTCCAAGACTTGCCATTTTACCATTGCTGCTCCCCTAGCCTTACTATCTTTGATAAAAGCATCAAAGAGTTGCTGACCAACACCGTGTCTTCTGTGAGATTCATTTACTACAAAATCTTCCAAATACATCATTGGCCCTTTCCATGTAGAAAATGCCCAATAATACAAAGCCATGCCTATGACCAGATCTTCATCTTCAGCAATTAGGCAAAACAAGCGATCATCGTTATAAGCCTTTTGGTAAGCCTCGATATTAGTCGTGACCGCATCTGGCTCTTTTTCGTAAATTGCTAGTTCCTTTACCAGCTCAAATGCAGCTGGCAAGTCTTCATATTTCCCTTCTCGAATGTGGATTTTCATAATCTAATTTTCCTCTTATTCCTAATTCTATTACCCTCAAATTATTGACCTTCCCGGCCTCGATGGTAAATCTCAAAAATGTTCTAAACTTATGAAATCCATGGTGACCATACGCCCCTGGATTCATATGAAGCAAATCTAATTTTTTATCTTTTAACACTTTACATATATGAGAATGTCCACATATGTAAATGTCAGGTTTCTCCTCAACTAGTAATGCTTTGACCCTAGCCGTATACTTTCCAGGATATCCACCAATGTGTGTCATAAAAACTTTGACACCTTCTCGTTCGAAGGTTTGATTTAATGGATACTCTGCTCTGATGTCAATATCATCAATATTACCATACACTCCGACTATTGGAGCAATACTTTTTAATTCCGTTAATGAAGATGGCTCTCCAATATCACCGGCATGCCATATTTCGTCCACACCCACCATGTTCTCTATGACTTCTGGGCCGATAAAACTGTGATTATCAGAAATCAATGCTATTTCCATTTTTAACTATTATGGTTTAATACCACTTTACCAAATTGGTTACCAGACGCCAAACGATCGAATGCTTGCATGTAAGCCTCAAAGTCATATACTTTGTCCACCACTGGTGTAACCTTGTATTTGCTAATAAAATCAAGCATGTCACTAAAATCTCCCAACGACCCCATGGTCGATCCACAAATTGAAACTTGCTTCCAAAATAACAGCTGAGGCGATACATTATTAATCTTACCTGCCGTACCTCCATAAACCACAATATTGGCTCCAGGATTGCAAACAGATAAATTATTATTAAAATCTGGGCCTGCCGCACCATCAACAATTACATCAAACCCTTCTACTATCTTCTGTAAGGATTTATGCCATCTGTCTTCTTTATAACTTACACCTCCTTTGGCACCAAGAGATATAGCTTTATCTATTTTATCTTGATCTCCAGAGGTGACATATACATTACAACCTAAAGCGACAGCCATACTCATAGCCATCAAAGCCACACCACCACCAATGCCTGTGATCAATACATTGTCACCGACCTTAGCATCTCCTTTAGTAAATAATGCTCTGTAAGCTGTCAATCCTGCTAAAGGAAGAGCAGCTGCCTCAGCAGTTGTTAGGTGATTAGGCTTATCAAATATATACTTTTTGTCTGTATAGATTCTATCTGCGAACGTGCCATGATCAGGCATACCCAATGCTCTAAACTTTGGTCCAAAGATCCTTTCATTTTGACCCCAATCGATGGCTGGGTAGATGATTACTTCACTATCACCAACTAAGCCTAAACCATCTGCTCCCATGACCGATCCAGGAGTTAGATCTGCATACATCCCCTTTAGTATCCATAGATCCCGATGGTTTAATGCACTGGCAGTTAGGTCTACCATGACTTGTTCATCAGTGCCATAGTCCTCTAAGTGAGTAAGATATGGATAATCTGAAATGCCATCAAAAGTAAGTGCCTTCATGAATGTATTTTTACACTGTAAATGTATAAAATATCAAGCACTGATTTGGTATAAAGGTGGAAAATAAGTGGTGGGGTGACTTAGTAAGTGTGTCTATTTTTTAAAAAATAAAAATCATATAGTTATTATTCAGTAAAGTTCAATCACTTTTTATTTTAGTAGCCTACTATTAAATTAACAATCATAACCGTTGTTTTGCCTAAATCATTTTTTGGGACTGGAAAATAAAAAATTCTAGTCAAAGGGTTAAAAAACAATTAAAAATAAACTTGCTAATATAATAAACATAAATTATCTTTGGACAAACATACTCTATAAATGCCAACAATATTGAGGTATGAAGGATTCAGGTTTTTCTTTTTTAGTAATGAACATGACCCTATTCTCTTACTTCACATATACCGTTTTGCGATTGACAAACTCTAACATGCCATCTTTTGCAAGCTCTCGACCGTAACCTGACTTCTTTGTACCACCAAATGGTAATCTTGGGTCTGATTTTACCAATTCATTGACAAAATAGGCGCCGTCGCTTACTACATTTGCATATTTTAAGGCTTTGTCAGTGTCTCTAGTACAGACGGTGACTCCTAATCCATATTGGGACATTTCAGAGAGCTCAAAGGCATGGTCTATATCTTTGGCTTTGATCATTGCTGCTAATGGACCAAAAGTCTCCTGATCAAATGCATCCATTCCTGGAGTAACATTCGCCAAAATTGTGGGCTCAAAATAGCACTTATCTTGATTGCCTCCAAGCAAAAGTTTAGCACCTTGCTTTAGGGATGATTGAACTTGTTTATCCATTTCTTCTGCCAAATCAATTCTTGCAAGTGGTCCAATAGTAGTATTGTCATCCATTGGATCACCCGATTTAAGCTGCTGGACTGCTTTGGTGAATTTTTGAACAAATTCATCGTAAATGCTTTCTACGAGGATAAATCTTTTAGCTGCAATACAGCTCTGTCCACAATTGAGCATACGAGCTACCAACGCTATTTGTACAGCTTGGTCAATATCTGCATCTTCCCAAACAATAAATGCATTGTTTCCTCCAAGTTCTAAAAGTGTTTTTTTAAGGTGTTTGCCAGCTATACCTGCAACTATCGATCCTGCTCTTTCACTACCAGTAAGGGAAACCGCTTTGACTGTCTTGTGTGATATGATGGTTTCTGTATAATCGTGATTCGTGATTAAATTTTGAAACACACCTTTAGGATACCCAGCCTTGACAAACACTTCTTCTATTAATTCAGCACAACCAAAAACATTAGAAGCATGCTTTAGTAACCCTACATTTCCCGATGTCAATGTTGGAGCAGCAAATCTAAAGACTTGCCAAAATGGAAAATTCCAAGGCATTATCGCCAAAACACTTCCGATAGGGTCATGCCTTACAAAGCTATTAGAAGCACCAGTCACTATAGTTTCATTTGCTAAAAAGGCTTCAGCATTTTCAGCATAATAATCACATACCCAAGCACATTTATTTACTTCAGTTCTGGATTCCTTAATCGGCTTACCCATTTCTAAAGTAATCATTTTGGCATACTCTTCAACATTATCCCTTAATACTTGACCAGCTTTAGTAAGCAAACGACATCGCTCATCTAAAGGTACTTTTCGCCAAGAATTAAAAGCGACTTCACTCTTATTGAGTTTATCTGATAATTCTTTTTCTGATAGAGCACTGTATTGACCTACTACTTGATTGTTATACGGGTTGATACTTTTAAATTCCATATTTAAAACTGATTTGCAATTTAATTAATTTTAATGTTTAATTTTCCCAATAGCCCTTTCCAAAATTGGCCCAATAATCCGCCACTACCTCCCAAGATATCTCACCCCTGTGTACAAGTTTCTTTCGTAAAAGGTCAATGTTCTCCTTATCTTTTGCATTGCCTGAATGTTCCATTGCACTGACTAATCCTTCGACTACAGACTCATGCCATGATCCGACAGCTTTATGTGATGAAGAAGCACCTTGTGGAACAGGAAGTGGTTGGTAAACCTCAGAGACTGACCAAACTGATTCTTTAGGAGCTGGAGCACCGATCTCACCAAGTTGAATGGTTTGAACAATTTCTGTAAAATTATCAAATGATTGCTTAATACTATCATGTTGCCATCTCAATTGCATATACCCATCCTTTGGTCTATACACACTTGTGAATAAAGTCCCAAATCCTTCTTTAAAAAGCGTATTGTAAAGAGGTTTTTTTAGAAATGCATCTGCCATCGTATCTGCTTTCAATTGACTATCTGACAGCAGATCTTTTAAGTAATCAAGACGTTTTACAGTCTTATTAAAAATTGCGTTCTCTGGCCAATCAACTGTTACTTGGTGATTAGTAGCGTAAGGAGAATGAGTTACTAAAGGAGCTCTATCTGGAGCTAACAGTACTGTCTTAAAAGCACCCGTCTTATCAACAACAGTCACATTATATGACATGTGAGAAGGAATCCTTGTCAGAGCAGCTACAGCTTCTTCCACATTGCTACAAAACTCTAAAACATACCTTATAATAAATGGAATACCAAAGCCTCGACCTACAACTTTTCGACCACCAAAAGTCAGAGATACTGCCAATCCATCTTCATTCATACCATCTACGGCACCAATAATGCAATCACTTACAGAAATCACTTTCTTACCATTCCAAGAACTCATTAAAAGTGTGCCTTCTAGTAGATCTGGATGGTAATCATAGTTTCTTACTAATTGTATCACATCATCTGACATTACAGCTTGAGAACAAGCAGATATATAAGCTGGTGGTTGGAATCCCGTAAGAAATCTCGCCATTACATCGTCTGCATTTACTAGTTTACAAAGTCGATTATATGTAGGTACCATTTCAGGCATATACTTTTCTAAAGCAGCCTTTGAAGTTGCCAAGTCTGTAGTGTATGCTGACCATTTGGAATTTAACCATGCATTGTAAGCTGGCCAATATTTGTTAAATAGTTTTTTAAATTTCGGGCCTGGCTTACCTAGCTCAGAAATTGACTCAAATTGTATTTGCATTTATTATATTAATTATTGAAGTAGTTTAATAATTAATATCATTAAACTACTTCATTATTGATTATTCAAACAAGTTGTTTATTTGAAATCTACTTTGTTAAAGTACCAGTAAGCACTATTTGCTCTCTTTTATCCTCAACTATTTGAGAAACATATTTAGCTCTAATAGCTTTTATCCAATTTTGAGCTCGGCTGTTAAGTTTAAAATCATCTGTCATCATACGACCTCTTGATACAAGTATTCCCATATCTGCTCCTTCATACAAGTAATCTCCTTTCTTTGTAATATGAAGAAAGAATGCTTCATTTTCCGATTCAACAGCTCTCCTGTGAGTATCTAATCTATCATATTGAATATGGCCATTATCAAACATTTTCCAAATACCTGATTTAGGTGCATGTGACACATATTCAATAGTATCTTCTGTATGTTTAATAATCAATTGACTCCATTCATCAATATTGCTTTGATTTGACCATCTTTCGTTTAGTTCATTTACATCTAGTTCATAATCTTGATCCATCCATTCTAAAATATGGAAAACGAAAAGAGGTGCATCTGCCAATGCAAATACAGCATGGTTGGTGATAGAACTAGCACCTGTTACTCTAGGGTTTAATTCACCTAAGTAAATTTCACCATTGTCTTGATCGATCAAGAAATCTAATTCAAAATAACCTTTATATCCTTCTTTTCTCAATTGGTCTCCAAATAGTTGAGTATATTTTGCAGCTTTTTCTCGTATGTCCGGTGTAAAAGCATTTGGATAAATCTCATTACCACACCAACCACCTTTATAAGGAGTCATGTCTTTAAAGCCAACAAGCTCTGTCATCAAAGGAGCTACAATCGTACCGTGTCTCGTCACACAAGCTTCAACTGCAGAACCTTTACAATTGATACGCTTCATAACTTTGACTTCCTTCTCTTTTTCTATCTCCTCTGCATACTTATTATACTCTTCTTGATTAGAAATAAAGAAAGTCGTATGTCCAGAATCACCAAATGGTGATTGTATAACTAAGTCAGTTCCTAGAGATTTAGAAATCTTAGTCAATTGTGCATAATCAGTAACCTGTGATAAAACATATGGTACACATGCTACACCTGCTTTTTCTGCAATCCTATTGGTATTTACTTTATTGTCCATGAATGTTCTCATCTTAGCAGGTGGGAACATAATTTGGAGACCTAGTTTTTTTGCTAATTGCTCTGTCTTTTTGTCAAACATAAGGAACATGGCTTTACCCGCAGATTTCCCTTTCTTTCTTAAAGCAATATAACTTTGCACTTCTGGATGCTGAAGAAGGTAATTATTAATATCTTCAATACTTGTAAACTCGTCATGTGGCATTTCTTCATTTGGAGAAAACACATTTGGGTGCTTTCCATCAAAACACTCGATATGACAGATAAATTTAAAACCTTTAATCCACTCATCTGCACCAAGTAAGTTAAAATTAGTAGCACTTATGAAATATAATGGAATTTCATTTTTATAGAAGAAACGTCGAATATCAGGTAAGCCTTTAAGCACTTCTGCATTCGCTTTTTTTCTAACTACAGTTTTCTTAGCAACAAGAGATTTACCTTTTTTCACGATTGCTTTTTTTGCAGCAGGCTTCTTAACAGTAGTACTTGCTGACTTTTTTGCCGCTGGCTTAAGCACAGCTTTTTTTGCTGTTGGAGTAGATACTTTTTTAATTGGTGCTTTTGCTACAGACTTCTTAACAGCTGGACTTGCAGTTTTTTTCACTACAGCTTTTACAGTAGTTTTCTTGACTGCAGGACTTGCTGTCTTTTTTGGAGGTGCTTTTACTGCAGGTTTCTTATTAGCTGGATCAATATCCTTCTTTACTGGTGTTACTTTCTTAGTAGCCATGAATTTATTTGTTTTTAAAATTAACTATTTCTTCTTTTTTCTAATTGACATTCCACCTATGGAAGTCGTAATTTTATGTCTGTCTAAAACTTTTTCATTAAATACTCTTAGCCCTAAATCAGATCGATAGCCATGTATTTCGCTAACATCAAGAGCGGTAAGGAAGTTAATAATCTCTTCGCTCACTACCTGACCCGGCACCAATACTGGAAATCCCGGTGGATAAGGAATAACAAAAGTAGATGCAACTAATACCCTTCCTGCTTCCATCATTGATAAGCACTGATTTAAACGTACATATTCATAATTGTTTTCATCATATGCTAAAAAGTAGGCCTCTCTCAAATTACCTCCAGGTACTCCTGGTGAAACTTGGAAAGAATGATGAAAGAAGCTAAAATCAGGTAATGGAGGTACTTCTTTTGTCAGAGAATGAATCCTTTTATTTAGGATTTCTTTTTCTTTATCATTTAAAGCCTTAAATTCCTCATCTAATTCATCTGCTATTTTCAACAGAGCATTGGTAAGGTAAGTTATACTGCCTCTAGTTGTGCCAATGTTAGTCATGAATAACACTGTATTACGAGAAGTCTTATTTATCTGGATATTAAATTTATCCATCAAATATTTATTCTTAAAAGTGTCCCCATCTACACCAGTTTTACCTATATAAAGGGTTATTTTAGTTGGGTCTAAAACAAATTCGTCTTTTTCCCAAGCTTCATTCATCCGATTCCAACCTTCTTTTTTGGTATAATACTCATTGAGGCCGGTTTGCCGATATTCTATTGGAATAAAGTTATTAACTGTAAGCACTTCAAAATATTTACTCAGCTGAGGGTTATTATCTATTTTGGCCCTAAGCACCATAGCCATTTCTATACTTTTTTCTACTAACTCAAAGCCTTCTAATTGTACTTGCCTTCTTCCAACATCCAATGATGCTATTATTTGGTAATTTGGTGAAGTAGAAGTATGAGTCATGTATGCTTCAAGAAATGTGTTTTCGGTTTTACGTCGATAGTCTTGATCCCAAATATGAATCATAGACCCTTGCCTAAAACTACTAAGGGTTTTGTGAGTACTCTGAGTTGCATAAACTCTTACCCTAACTTTATCAGGATCTGGTAATGTCGGCAATTCATTTTCAGGTAAACTTTTTATATGTGCATTATATTTCTTTCTGTAACCTGGACTTTTATACTTGTCATATAATTTTTGAGCAGTAAACATGCCTGTTCTCTGCTTGTAATTATAAGCAAATCCCGCAAAAGCAAACCAAGCTTCATCCCAAAGGAATACCATATCTGGTTTGATAGCCAATACTTCTTCCATTATCCGCTCGACATTATAAACTATGCCATCAAAAGTGCAATTAGTTAACAATAACATTTTGACATTATCTAGTCTGCCAGCTTCTTTCAATCTAAGCAATTTGGCTTTAATCTGTAATAATGGCACTGCTCCATACATAGAGTATTCCTCAATTGGATAGGAATCTAAATAAACAGGATAGGCACCAGCCAATACAAGTCCATAATGATGTGATTTGTGGCAATCTCTATCTATCAGTACTACATCTTGGGGCTTTACCAAGGCTTGCATAACTATTTTGTTGGCCGTTGATGTACCATTTGTAACAAAGTAAGTATACAATGAGCCATAAGCATCCCTTGCCATTTCTTGGGCTTTCTTTATTGGCCCTGTTGGTTGCAATAAGGAATCTAGACCACCAGTTGTAGCCGAAGTTTCTGCCAAAAATAGGTTTCTACCATAAAAATCTCCAAAATCGCTAATCCAACGAGATTTAAATATTGAATTTCCTCTGGATATTGGCATGGCATGAAATACTCCTGTCGGCTTTTGACTATATTCTACTAAAGCAGAAAAGAAAGGTGTTTCGTACCGTTCTGCAATGCCACGAATAATCGTCAAATGTAACTCTTGCAAATCTTCTGTTTGGTAAAATATACGCCTAAACGCTTTTATTGTATCGTCCTTCAACTGACCCAAAGCAGTGTCAGTGACATAATAAGTGTCCAATTCTGGCCTTGTCCTTTTGATCAATTCACTGATTATAGGCCCTAATTCTGACTCAGGATATGATGAATAATCTAGTTTAAGAACTTCTTCAATATAAGGCTTTATTATCGGTGTCACTTCTTTGGAATGATACGCCGGTGCATACCTAATTACCACAGCTTGAATATTGTGATTAAACAGTAGAGCAATCATAGCATCTTGAAATGTTTTCTTTACTACGATTCCATAAGTAAACTTATCTGTCGAATTTCTCAAAGCCCTCATACTGCTTCTCAATTTCGCTTCTACTTGTTCAGATATATCATCGATAAATAATACCTCAAAATGATTTTTTCTAATATTTACAACGTTTTCATGATCTTCAGCGGACTCCATGCTTTGCTCATCAAAATCTACGTACTCCGAATTGCTCCGATAACTATCACCGACTAATTGCTTAGTTGTATCACTCACCATATTAGACAATGAGGTATATTCTTTACTAGAAAATGCTTTTTTTAATTTTTGAAAGCGACCTAAGCCAGGTGACCCAAAGAAGCATTCTACCCCACTCAAATCTTTCAGTAACTCGCTAATCAGTTTCTTGCCCTCTTTTTCATTTTCTGACCCTTTGTTACTTCGTGCCAATTCAGAGGATGCGAGTTTGAGCTTATTCCAATAATCTACTCTAAGCTGGCCAATATTAAAATAATGAGCACTTTTTACGTTGTTTTGTGGCACTTTATTAGTTTTTTGAATGTAAAGCAAGCTTGTTTCCCGAAATGTCAATGAATATGGCAAAAAAGCCTTCTTCTTTGCTTATTAAGGTCTTAGGCATAACGATTCGCCCTCCAGCTGGCACTACTTTTTCAAGTACTTTGTTTAGGTCCTTTCCCCCATTCAAATATAACAATGGTCCTTTATCTGTAGGAACTGAGCCTGGACCGACTATAATTGCTCCGCCAATGCCTGAGGTAACTGGAAAGAAAGCCATTGAATTAACATCTGTGATGTTTTGTTCCATTGTAATATCAAATATATTGGAATAAAAATATACTGCTTGGAGAAAATCTAAAGCTGGGATTTCAAACCAACTTATAAAATTTTTAACCACATGTTCTTTTTTCCTTTTTCCTAGAGGTACTCCTCCCATAATTACTTATATTTTTTTAAAAAAATTAAATTTAAAATGATGCTCCGCTATTGATTTTTGGACCTACAGCTTTTTGATTCAAAGCATTTTCTTTTATTTTCAGTGCCGTGATTTCATTAAGTCTTGAAGGCTTGATCAATGGCCCTAAAGAATCTAAATAAGGTACAGGTACGTCTGGTTGATATATACCAAATTTACCCATGTGGTCACGGAAACTTTTCAATGGCTGACCTAAACGCAATATACCCATCTCTCTGCTTCTTCTGACCCTTTCTATATCTAATTCGAGTGGGATAATTTCTTCTGTGCCTTCAGATTGGTGTAATACTCTACCATCCGGACCACATACTATCGATCTACCACAGCCTCCAGTATCCAAACCATTGACGTCAAAAAAGAAACATTGATTTATTGAGGCCATTGCTCTTACGATAGATAATTCTATCTCTCTATCAATGGTACCCGACATAGTTGGGTGCAATATTACTTCTGCTCCCATGACTGCTAAAGTACGGATTGTTTCTGGAAACCACATATCGTAACAAATTGACACTCCAAATCTTCCTACATCAGGAACATCAAATACACAATAATCAGACCCTGGTGTTACTCCAACCTCATATGGATAAAAAGGGAACATTTTTCTGTACCGAGTAACGATTTCTCCTTGAGGATTGATGACTGTTGCTGTGTTATAAATCTCATCTCCACTTTTTTCAAAGATTGAGCCTGGCAATATCCAAATTCCATATTTTTTTGCTGCTTCTTGCATTTGAGCTTCAAAATCATTAGGAAATTCTTGTGCAGCATAGGTCAACGGACCATAAGCACACAATTCGCTAAACATGACCATTTGTATCCAAGGATATAGGTTCATGGTAATATCAAGTTTCAGCTTCATCATTTCCACATTGGAAGTTACCGCTGACACATTCATTTGTATTCCTGCAATTGCAAAAGTATTCATATTTAATTTTTAGATGCTCTTTTAATTTGTTCTTCCAATATATCCATACCTTTAGCTAATTGCTCATCGGTAATGACAAGTGGTGATAATATTCTAATTATGTTTTTATGTGTTCCTGCTGTGATAATTATTAATCCATTTTCGGCACACCCTTTCATTACTTTGGCACTGATTTCAGAATCAGGCTGCCTTGGATCTCCATTTTTAACAAACTCAATTGCAATCATAGCCCCAATACCTCTAACATCTCCAATTGAAGGACAATCTTTCATCATTGCTGTTAATCTATCCTTGATAGTTTTTCCTAGAACTTTGGCTTTTTCATTGAGATTTATCTCTTTCATATACTTAATAGTAGCCAAGGCAGCTGCACAACATACAGGACTTCCAATATAAGTACCACCTATAGAACCAGGTGCTGCAGCGTCCATGATTTCTGCTCTGCCAACCACAGCTGCTATAGGCAATCCCGAACCCATTGACTTAGCATAAGCACTAATATCAGGTTGGACACCATAATGTTGCCAACTTGCCCAATGCCCTGTTCTACAAAATCCACTTTGAACTTCATCCATGATTAGCATGATACCGTGTTCATCACAAAAGGCTCTAAGACCCTCTAAATATTTTTGAGGTATGGGATTAAATCCGCCTTCACCTTGTATTGGTTCTATTATAATAGCCGCAACACTATTAGAATCAACTAAATTAAGGGCACTTTCATGAAGTCTTTTAAGTTCATCATCTACAAAAGCATCTTCATCTAATCTACCATGATATCTATAAAAATTTGGAAATGGAAGTCTGTAAACTTCGGGAGCATAAGGGCCGCAATTATATTTGTAACTCACCTTACTGGTCAAAGTCATCGCCATCATCGTACGACCATGGTATGCACCAGTATAACAAATAATAGCTGATCTTTTTGTGGCTTGTCTAGCGATCTTTATAGCATTTTCAACAGCTTCCGCTCCTGTGCTTACCAACATGGCTTTTGTCCTTTCTCCGTGAGGTAAGATTTCCACTAATTCCTCACATAACTTGATGTATGGTTCGTAGGTAACAACATTAAAACTGGTGTGTAAATATTTACCTGCTTGCTCTCTGATGGCAGCCACTACAGGTTCAGGACAATGCCCAGCATTTACGACTCCAATGCCTCCAGCAAAATCGATGAGTTCTCGTCCATCCTCATCTGTAATAATTGCTCCTTTAGCATCTGCTACTGTAGCAGTATTAAATACCCCAACACCGTTGGCTACCACATTCTTCCTCCTTTCAAAGAGTTCTTGCGATTTAGTAATTTCTATTAACATGTTTTGTAATCTGTATTTCGTAAGGTATGATAAATAAATTGAATATAACAATAATAATGCAAAGATCATTTATATTTAATCACTTGTATCTATTAGATTAAAATAAAAGATAATCATTAACAAAAAAGTTTTAGGGCTCAATATATTCGAAAGAAAGGGAGTTGAAAATACATTGTTAAATCTCCTGCATATGGTTGAATATCAACACTTTAATGATTACTTAGAACGAACATTAAAAAATTTATGTTTAAAGTGACAAAATCCTTTTGTATGCCTATTAAAATATCCAATTCCGAATAAAAAATAATCTGGTGTTATTAACTATTTAAAAAATAAAATTAGCTAAGTCAGTA
>JBBKVK010000031.1:0-31379 GCA_037968395.1 Saprospiraceae bacterium
TCATTGTAGTTGACCTTCCATTGATTAGCAATTTTATTATAAAGCTTTGATAATTTTGGTTTGTCATCTGTAAGAACTTCAATACCATTCATATCAAGGTTATCTAATGGAAGCATGAGATAATCTAGATTTTCTATTTCAGAAAAATTAATTGATTCAAATCTAGTATTATTGAAAAGAAGGTCTTTTTTACTTGCAATAAAAATAAGATTTCTAGAGGATTCTAGACCTGGAGTTGCTAAAATTTTGGTTTTAAAATCAGAATTTCTAAAAGTTTTTAAAACAGATCTAGCTGCCCTACCATCATATCCTTCAATGGCCCCATAGAAATTGGTTAAAATCATACCTCCATCTTTGAGAAGATTATGGGTATTTTGAAAGCCTTCCTTTGTTAAAAGGTGTTCTGGTACTGATTCACTGAGGAAGGTATCGTATATAATAATATCATATTGTTGAGTATCATTGTTAATAAAATGTCTAGCATCATCTATTATAATTTTTGTGTGAATATCAAGATCAAAATATTTTAGTGAAACTTCTTTGATGCGTTGATCGATTTCTACAACTGAAACATCCATTCCAAGTCTTGTTAATTGCTTTACAAGCGTACCACCACCTAGACCCAATAATAATACTTTACTTCCTTCTGGATAAATAGAAGCTACAGTGGGCATATAATGTGCCCAATTCCAAAGACTATATTCAAAGTCGTGTTCAACATCTACGTAAGTTTGTAAGGTGTTATTTACAATCAATGCTCTGCCTATTTTGTTGGATTCATTAATTTCATACGAAGGGTGATCTACTACTTTTAGTTGTCCTAATATTCCTTCTGATTGATACAAAACTTTGTATTGATTATTATATATAATTGGTTCTGTAAATCCAACTAAAGTTGAGAGGACTAAAATGGTAAAAATAATTAGAGATTTTGATCTATTGTTAGTAATCGAATAAAGTATTGAAGGTAAGATCATAACAATCCCTATTACAATACTTGGCATTTTTAAGCCAAATTGTGGAATCAAATAAAACCCCATTAAAAATGTTGCCAATATGCCTCCAACTGTCGAAATTGCGTAAACATTACCTGCATTATTTCCTGCTCCTTCTATATCAGAAGTTAATAAATTTATAATAACAGGTGATACCATCCCCATACATATTAAAGGGGGAACCATGAAGACTATTAGAGATATAATAGACCCTAGTTCTAAATCCCAAGACATAGTAAATGTCA
Source organism: Saprospiraceae bacterium (assembly GCA_037968395.1). GTDB lineage: Bacteria > Bacteroidota > Bacteroidia > Chitinophagales > Saprospiraceae > JADKBO01. Next base: position 1,241 of record JBBKVK010000031.1, read on the forward strand.
TGACCTTTACTGCAATGAAAGGCATTAATATCATTAATACGCCTGCTATTATTAAAATATTAAAAAGTAAATTTAGGTTTTTACCATATTTTCGAGATAAAAGACCTCCAAAGAAGTAACCAGTAGTTAACCCTCCTAAGGTAAGTCCTAAAACTGCAGCCCAAACAGTAACTGATGTGCCAAAATATGGAGCTAATAATTTTGCTCCTACAAGTTCACATACCATTACTGCACCTCCCTCAATAAATGATATGGTAAGTAAAGTCTTTTTTTTCATAAATCCTAAATACTATTTTCACAAAAATAAAAAGCAAGGAAATAAGTCCTTGCTTTTTATTTTTTTTTTAAATTTTCAATATTTTAATGATGAGCAATTGGGTCGGGGTTTCCGTCAGGATCACCAATGACATTTCCACTTGTGGTAATTCCCCCAATGAGCAATATTCCACAAACATGGGGAGCCGCCATAGATGTCCCGCTAAGTGTAGAATAGCCACCATTTTTATAACAAGAATAGACGCTTGATCCTGGAGCACAATAATCAACAGGCGGGTTGCCATAATTAGAAAAATAAGACCAGCTATCTCCGTCTGCCATAGATGAGACAGTATATATATTTGGTCCATTTGCTCTAGCAGGCGAACTGTTATTGGCATCTGATGATTCATTACCAGCTGCAAGAGCAAATGGGCATGTTGCGCTAGCTGCAATTACAGCATTGTCTAAAGCAGTGGATACTCCTCCTCCGAGACTCATATTAGCAGCATCGCCACTTGCAGCACTAGCTGCTACGTAATCAACACCAGCAATTACACCAGATGTCGAGCCGCTGCCTCTTCTGTCGAGCACTCTTACAGCTACAACAGTTGCATTGGTGGCAACACCAATAGATCCTTCTGTGTTATTTTTTGCTCCTACAATTCCTGCACAATGAGATCCATGTCCATTTTGGTCGTCAGGTGTAGAGTTTCCACCTAAGAAAGTGACTGAATTTGCTATATCAACATTAAGATCAGGGTGATCCAAATCAATGCCGGAATCGATTATCCAAGCCTTTCCTGAATTTGTTCCGTCGATAGCACCACCTACTCTTGTAACACCCCAGGGTGTAACTTGTCCACCACTGCCTCCTCCACCTCCTGGAGGGCCTCCCATTACTATATTATATGTTTGCTCTTGCTCAATAAGTTTAATCCTTCGATCAGCTTTCAATATTTCAAGTTCTTGTTGCGTAAGTTCAAGTGCTGTACCAGTATAAACCTTTATAAATATTTGCTTTAACGTTTTTCCTTTAATTCCAATCTCAGTTAATAATTCATTTATTTTAATACCAGTATTTTCTCTAACTTCAAAATAATTGGCTCTATTTATTTCTGAAGATGATCTAAAGGCATCTTTAGCAAATATTACAATATAACTATTTGGAATAAGCTTACTTTCAAATGTATCAGGGTCATCAATTGTTGTAAATTCGTTTGTAATCTTATCATCTTTTACACAGCTATAAAATATTGTACCAAATATTGAGAATAACATCAGGGAAAAAAGGATTTTCTTTATCATGATTTAATAATTTAAAGGTTAAGAATTTTCCAAATATAGAAACTTGTAACTCGATAATATAATATTTTGGGAATAATTATTATTGCTAATTGATAATAGATTTAATATAAAACTATATTCTTTTATCAGTCTTAAATGTGACACATACCAGAATAAAATATGGTATGTAATTTACTTAATTGGACTTTTGGAGCAATTATTTAATAAGAAACAAAAATGCAATTTAAACTAGAGAATTATACTATTGATGCTAAAGGCGAAGACTAAGCCAGTCTAATCCCTAGTGCAGGTTGCAATAACCTACTTTTAATAGATTCATCATATTGCAATGTCTATTTTCCAATATATTTTCTCCCAATGGCAATGGAATTAATGATATTTTCAAAGTATTTAATTAAGCAGAGTTGATTTTAAATGCCAAATAGTCAATCTATGATAGATAAGGCTTTTAATTCTCCAAGGCAAGTGAATGAAATGATCAATGCCGCAAAGGCAAGCGGGCTATTCGTTTACAATGTAGCTTATACAGAGAATGACGGTGTGAATTGATATTTTAATGGACCAATTGCCTTGGTGAAATACAAGTATAAAAACTAAGTAAATATTATTGTAGATGGATAAGGTTGCAATACCTTTCTTTATATTGGACAAGGTCTTATATTTGCAATAATAAAAATCCAAAGATGAAAATATACACAAAGGCGGGTGATGATGGTAAGACTTCATTGTTTGGAGGAAAACGAATCCCGAAATATGCAGATCGAATAGAATCTTATGGTACAATTGATGAGTTAAACTCTTTTATAGGTGTCTTGGTAGATCATTTGCAAAATGAAGATATGAAGGCTTTCTTACTTGATATCCAACACAATTGCTTTAACATTGGATCGGTGTTAGCTACTGACCCCGCTTCTGGTTTTAAATTGCCATGCGTTGAAGCCTCAGACATTGAAATTATCGAAAAGGCTATTGACACCATGCAAGTAATGTTGCCTGAGCTTAAAAATTTCATCTTACCAGGAGGACATCCAGCAGTATCTTATGCTCATGTTTGTAGGACCATTTGCCGAAGGGCGGAACGAAGAGTTGTAGCTCTGGACAACACAGAAAAAGTTGATCAAAACATTATCTTATACCTCAATCGTTTGTCAGATTACTTCTTTGTACTATCTAGATATATAGGTATGGAGCTTGGAGTGGGTGAAATAAAATGGCAAAGTAAATAGCATGAGATATGCATGTAGAATATCTTATGATGGGACAGATTTCTTTGGGTGGCAATCGCAAAAAAACAGTGATAATACTATACAACAAAAGATAGAAGAGGCAATTTCTACAGCAATAAATATCCCAACAGAGATAGTAGGCTGTGGTAGGACGGATTCTGGAGTCCATGCAAGAGATTATGTTTTTCACTTTGATACTCTTGAAGCAATTGATTGTAGTTTGTTAGAATATAAGCTGAACAAAATGCTCAAACATCAGATGGCGGTCCAAAGATGTTATAAGGTAGATGATGAATTTCACTCTAGATATGATGCAGTCTCTCGTAGCTACTTATACCGCATTAAGATAGGAAAAGACCCATTTGATAATCGATTTGCATGGGAATATTTATACAATGACACTTTTGATATCAGCCAACTCAACGAAGTAGCCTCTTTATTAATGGAGTATGATGACTTTTATACATTTTGTAAAACCCGAACTGATGTCAGTACTACTCTATGTAAAATCACTGAATGCAAGTGGTCGTACGATCATCAAACCAATACATTTGAATTCCACATCACATCAGATCGGTTTTTGAGGGGCATGATCAGATTAATCGTAGGAGCTTGCCTTAATGTACTTAGAGGTAAATTAACCTTAGATGAATTAAGAACTGCTCTCGGATCAAAGCAAAGACTAGAAACTGATTGGAGTGTCCCTGCTAAAGGGTTAACGTTGCACAGTGTGGTTTATTAAGATGAATTTCGTAAACTGTTCGGTAGGAAAGTTCGAAGTTTAGTTAAAATGTTAAAGTTTGCTAATTTAAAAAGTGAAAAGTAATGTAATACTATGCAAAGACCTCTTTCAGATTAACTTAATATTTTCACCGAATTCCTTCTCTAAATCTGATCTAGTAGAGGCATTTGATTTTATAACAATTTCGGTATCAAAGGCTTTGCAAATTGTTTGTATTTTCATAGTTTCTATATCAATTTAGGAATAAAAATAATCAACCCTATAATAAATGCAGTGACTGTTCCTACCAAAACTGCAGCAGCAGCTAAATCCTTAATTTTCTTTATCTTATCATGTTTTTCTGGTGAGATAAAGTCAGCGATGTTTTCAATTGAGGAATTAATTATTTCAAGGTGTGATCACCATGCCAATAGCAAGTATAATAGCTATCCAGTCAGAAGTTGAGATCTCCAATAAATATCTAGCGACTAAAGCACATGTGGCAGCAAAAATATGAACCCTAAAATTATGCTCCTCTTTTACAAGAATTCCCAGTCCGTTAAAAGCATACTTGAAGCTTTTAAGCCTATTTGTGATTGAAAATGCCTTTTGTTTCTTTAGGGTTTGAATTGTTTAATAGTATTAAATCTCCACCTTTTTATCTATTGCTTCATGCACAAATTGGTTGAGCTCTATGTAGTCTCTAACCGATGCTTTAAACATAGCCAATACCTAACTTTTTATTTCTTTACTTTTTCTTCGGAGCTGCTTTCTTTTTAGCAGGAGCCTTTTTCTTAGCTACTGCTTTTTTCTTGGCAGGGGCTTTCTTTTTTGCATCTTTAGAGAATGTACCGGGTGCTTGATCTTCAACCCAAGCTTTAACTTGTTCTAGTGTGATGTCTACTAAGTCAGCAGCTTCAGGCTTTTTATCGTCGATCTTCGGTATTTTAAAGTTCTTCTTATTGTATTTGATGAATGGTCCCCATCTTCCGTTTTCTAAAGCTAACTTTTCAGATTCCCATTGTTTGATATATCTGTTTGCTTCTTTCTCTACTTTGAGTTTGATAAGCTCAGTTGCTTCAACTTCATTTATAGTTTCAAAGTCGAATCGCTTTGGGATATTGATGAATAGTCCGTTCCATTTTACGAATGGTCCAAATCTTCCTTTGCCTTTTGTGATTGGGAGACTTTCATATTCACCAAAAGGAGCGTCTTCCTTGAGCTTTTCATCGATGATCCGCTTTGCCTCTGTTTCTGTCATGCTTAACGGGTCTATACTTCTTCCAAAATTAGCATAAGTATCACCAAGCTTCACATATGGTCCAAATCTTCCATTATTTACGATGAGTTCTTCTCCTTTGTATTGCCCAAATGAAATTGGCAATTTGAATAACTCCATAGCTTCTTCAAACGTAATGGTTTCCATGGATTGTCCAGGATTCAAATTAGCAAATCTTGGCTTTTGGTCTTCCTCTAGCTCTTCAACATCTCCAATTTGTACTACTGGTCCATATCGAGTGATTTGTACCAGTACTTTATGTCCAGAGACAGGATCTAGACCTAAATCTCTTCTTCCTTTTGCTCTTTCTGCGTTTTCTAGGGTATCATCTACTAATTTGTGAAAAGGACCATAGAAGTTTTTAAGCATTTGTCTCCACTCGCCTTTTCCTTGGGCTACTTTATCTAGTTTTTCTTCGACATCTGCTGTAAAACTGTAGTTCATTACATCGGTAAAGTTTTCGTCTAGAAAATCTGTAACGATCATACCAATATCAGAAGCATAAAGTCTATTAGATGTTGCACCAGTCATCTCTGTTTTGGTGATTTTATTGATTTTATCATCTTTTAGTGTGACCACTTTATATGCCCTTTCTTCTCCTTCTCTGCTTTCTTTTGTGACATAACCTCTTTCTGTTTCCATTATTTTACTAATGGTTGGGGCATAAGTTGAAGGTCTACCGATACCAAGTTCTTCTAGTTTTTTCACTAATGATGCTTCGGTGTATCTTGCTGGAGGTCTAGTAAATCTCTCTGTGGCACTGATATTATCAAGAGGTAATATTTGTCCCTTTTTTAATGGAGGAAGTATGCCTTTTGTGTCTTCGGTCTCATCGTCATCATCAGTTGACTCCATATATACAGCTAAGAATCCGTCAAAAACCAACACTTCTCCTTCTGCTTTTAACTTTGCATCTTTAATGGTTGATATGCTTATGTCTACTACTGTTTTTTCTAGTTCGGCATCCGCCATTTGAGAAGCTAAAGTTCTTTTCCATATCAACTCATACAATCGCTGTTGGTCTCTATCTCCGGTTGCATTTTTCTTTTCTACGAAAGTAGGTCTGATAGCTTCGTGAGCTTCTTGAGCATTGGCAGATTTTGATTTATATTTTCGTATTTCTAAGTATTCTTTGCCGTAGTTTGCCTCTATTTCTGTAGCTAATGCTGTGACTGCAGTTTCACTTAAGTTAGTTGAATCCGTTCTCATATACGTGATGTGTCCTTGCTCATACAATCTTTGAGCATTTGACATCGTACGGTTTACACTAAAGCCCAATTTTCTACTGGCTTCTTGCTGAAGAGTTGAAGTCGTAAATGGTGCTGCTGGTTTTCTTTTGAGAGGACGCTTTTCTATGCTTTCTATTTTATAAGTAGCTCCAATACACTTTTGTATGAATGCTTGGGCATCATCATATTCTGCAATCCTATTGGCTAAGTCTGCTTTTAGAGTAGTTGTCTCTCCTTTTTCATTTTTGACATCGAATAAAGCAGATACATTGTAGAATGGTGATGATTCAAACTCTTGGATCTCTCTTTCTTTTTCTACGATCAATTTTACAGATACTGATTGTACTCTACCTGCACTCAACTTGCCTTTTACCTTCCTCCATAAGACTTCTGACAGTTCAAAACCTACTAATCTATCAAGAATCCTTCTAGCTTGTTGAGCATTTACTAAGTCCAAATCAACTGTTCTTGGTTTCAAGACTGCTGCCTGGATGGCAGTCTTTGTGATCTCACTAAATACTATTCTTTTAGTGGTAACTGGGTCTAGTCCTAAGACTTCACAAAGGTGCCACGATATCGCTTCTCCTTCACGGTCTTCATCCGTTGCTAGCCAGACTTCTTCGACCTTAGCTGCTGTGTCTTTTAGTTCTTTTACAACTTTTCTCTTTTCTGGAGAGATTATGTATTTGGGTTCAAAATCATTTTCAATAGATACTCCTTTTGTACCCTTGTCTAGATCTCTGATGTGACCAAAGGAAGATTTGACAGTGAAGTCTTTACCTAAATATTTTTCTATTGTTTTCGCCTTTGCAGGTGACTCAACTATCAGTAATTTTTTTCCCATAATAGAATTAGTTCTGTGTAATTAGATTGCAAATCTAAGTTTTATATATCAAAAATAAATATTTGTTTGTATTTTTTAGGAAAATGAATCGAGAAGTGATCTTATGTTTGACACATGTTAGGCAAAAAAAGAAAGGGTAGATAACTTGCATTTACCTACCCTTTCTTACGGATCATTTTACATTTTCAACTGGAATCTCTTTCACTTTTGCTATGAAACTGATAATCGATTCTTATTTATTACATCATACAGTCCCCACTTTATTCTATTAAGCATTAACTCTGTTGGGATAAACTGTTTTATATTTCGAGTGAGGTTTTTAACCATATAACCATAAGGTAATACATCTAAGATTTCAATTTTTTGGCTCATGATAATTACTTTTCATTAGTAAAGTTAATTAATATCTCTTTAACGTAGTTTTTGAATTCTAGGTTGTGTGAAATTAGTAAAAAAAATGTTAAAATCAAAATTTTACATATTATTTATCATAATATGTTGATTGATAAAATGTTAAGTAGCATGTGAATTTTTCGAATTTATGTTGAAATTGTGCTACAAGCATATAAGCGTTTATTTTTGGAGTTTCAACTACTATAAATTGTCATATAATCACTTAAGATCGTCCTTTCTTCGGAGGTTTCAGCTACTTGACCATGATTAAGATTAAGAATTGAAATTTAAGTATCTAGTATCTAAGTTGAAATAATATTTCAAGCATTATCCTAAAAATATTTTTTCTTCCAATTGACTTCATGATCAGCCTTAATAATAGATTATTTTAGTACCTTTACATTACGAATTAATGTAATATGTTACAAACCTTTTTTGGAAACCTCAAAGTCATTGAACTAGCCTCTGTATTAGCTGGACCGCTTGTTGGTAGCTTTCTTTCTGAACTTGGTGCAGATGTAGTCAAAATCGAGAATAAAATATCAAGTGGAGATGTAACCCGGCAGTGGAAAAATAGTAAGGAATCTCCTGAATCAAACTCAAGTGCTTACTATGCCAGTGCCAACTATAATAAAACGTCACTTTTGTTAGACTTTAATGATCCAAAAGATTTAAAAACAATTCACGACCTTATAGCAGGAGCAGACATACTCATTTCCAATTACCAAAAGAGGGTAGGGCAGAAGTTTGGTCTTGATCATGAGACCATTACTAAGCAATTTTCGAATATTATATATTTACAATTGGATGCTTATAGTTATGACGATCCAAGACCAGGATTTGACATGGTGATGCAAGCAGATGCAGGTTATATAAGTATGTGTGGGACTGATGAAGGTGACTTGGTCAAGATACCTGTAGCTATGATGGATATATTGGCATCTCATCAGATGAAAGAGGGGTTGTTGCTTGCAATGTTACAGAAGTCCAAAACTGGTAAAGGTTCTGTTGTTATGGTGTCGTTGTATCAAGCAGCGGTTTCAGGATTGATTAATCAAGGAGCTAATTACTTAAATCAAGATATTATAGCAAAACCCATGGGGACAAAGCATCCCAATATAGCTCCGTATGGTGACATGGTAAGTTGCCTTTCTGGGCAAAAGATATTAGTAGCAGTAGGAAGTGATGCTCAATTTGTGGGTTTAGCAGAAGGGTTAGGTATCCCAAGGGATGAATGGTTACTTTTTAGTAAAAATTCGTCTAGACTAAGTGGAAGGCGTGACCTTATGCAACTTTTGAATCATTACACAAATCAAATAGGGTTAGAAAATCTAACAGCGTTATTATCTAGTAAGGGTATTCCCTATAGTATGATAAAAGATTTAAAAAAAGTTTTTGAAGACCCGTTGGCAAAAGAGATGGTTTTAAAAGATAAAGATAATATGCTGTCAATCAGCGGTATTGCTTTTAAATTAAAACAAGCAAGTACAATATAGTAAATTAAAACCAGGGAGTAAAAAAGGGCTAAGTGAACTTAAAGTAATTAGGTTAAGTTAGACCAAATAGATTAAACTAAGAACATATAAACTATACATTATTGTGAAAAACTTATACAAACGATCCATAGTTATGACGGTTTGTCTCCTAACAATGATAGGAGCATTTGGTCAGGATTTGCACTATTCGCAATTCTATAACTCCCCCCTCAATCTAAATCCTGCTCAGACAGGAATTTTTAATGGTGATCAGCGATTTACGTTGAGCATGAGAGATCAGTGGCGTTATGTTCCTGTTCCTTGGACCACTTTTTCAGCATCTTATGATTACAAGATTCTACCAGAGAATGTTAAGGACCTCTTTGCAGTCGGCTTTAACTTTAACTATGATAGACAAGGAGCTTCAAGATTAAACCTGAGTGGATTAAATGCTTCTGGTTCTTATTCAAGAGTTTTAAATAGAAATAATATCATAACTGCTGGTGCTTTATTAGGATTTGCCTCCAGAGGCTTTAGTCTAGATGATCTTACTTGGGACAAGCAATGGGATGGAACTACTTTTGACCCAACTGCTGGCTCTGGTGAAAATTTTGATGTAAGAAGGGTTTACTTTTTAGAATCTTCATTGGGGTTAAATTATAGACTTCAGAAAGACGAAAGAACTAAAGTAGATCTTGGAATTGGAGCTTATCATATTTACAGACCAACTACAGGATTTTATAATATAGAAAACAAGAGACTTCCTACCAATGTATCATTATCCGCAATAGGATCTGTAAAAATAATTGATGCCTTAGATATCCAATTGCAAATACTTCGACAAATTCAAGACGAATACCGAGAAATGGTATATGGTGGATTAGCTAAGATATACTTGTCTCAACAACGAGGTAAGGCGACCCAAGTACACGTTGGGTTAGGTTACAGAACAGCTAAATCATTTATTCCAACGGTGGCTGTACAGTTTAATAGCTGGTATGTAAGCCTTTCTTATGATTTTGACGATACAGAGCTGAACCAAGTATTAAATTCTAGTAGAGGTGGGCCTGAGATTCACTTACGTTATATTATTACTAAGGTTAAGCCATTAAACGATAGAAAAGTATGTCCAATTTATTAATTATAAGCAAGTAAAAGAAATGAAAAAAATAACGATATTAATCCTATTTGTTTCTTTGGCTGCTACATCATTTGGGCAGACCAAAAAAGCATTTAAAGAGGCAGCTGAAAAAGCAGTAACTCAAAATAATCATTATGCGGCTTTAACCTATTTTAATCAAGTTTTAGAATTTGATAAGAATGATAAAGAAATTTTGTTGAAATCTGCAACTGCCGCTAGGAAATTTAATTCCTACGATATTGCTGCTAAGAAATATGCATACCTTTTAGATACATTAGAATATACAGGGGATTCTACAGCGATATTTTATGCTGCCGAGATGAATCAGATGCTCGGTAGATATGATAAAGCTACAGAATATTATGACCGTTACCTTACTGAATACGGAAATGACAAACAAGCAATGTCTATTAAAGCTAAGGCTGGTAAAGATGCAGCTGTCTATGCTAGTGCAAAGATCAAAGAGGTAGATGAAAACATTACTTTGGAGCGATTGTCTTCAGATGTAAACAGCAACTATTCTGATTTTGGGGCTTTCATGGTTGGAGATCAACTATATTACTCATCGATGAGATATCTAGAAGAGAAATCTATAGAAAAACCTGCTAAACAGTTGTCAAAATTATTGACAAAAAACAAAGAGGAAAGTTCTCAACCAATTGATACTGAATTTAATAAAAGAAACAAGTCAGTAGCAAATGCTTCGCTTGATAAAAAGAAGAAGAAATTATTTTATACGGTTTGTGATTATGTTTCTGAAAGTGATTTGAGGTGCGATATATACTATTCATTGATGTTACCTAATGGTAGCTTTGAAGATGAGCGTAAGTTGCCAGCAGTAATAAATGACACTACTCATACGTCTACACACCCAAGTATTGCTATAGATCCTGTAACAGGTAATGAAATTTTATATTTTAGTTCAGATAGACCAGGTGGTAAAGGCGGGTTAGATATTTGGTACTCTATTATTGATCCAAAACTTGGGTATTCTAGACCAATCAACTTATCAAGCATTAACACAGATGGCAATGAAGCGACTCCTTTTTTTCATAACCCAACTAATACATTATACTTTAGTTCTGATGGTAGAATGGGTCTAGGAGGATATGACGTCTTTCAAAGTTCTTATTATGAAGGTATTTATGGAGAGCCCATTTTAATATCGGCACCAATTAATTCTAGTTATCATGACATGTATTACACATTGAGTGATGACGCAACAAAAGCATTGTTTTCAACTAATAGAGAAGGAGCTTCATATATCGACAACGAATTGAAAGCCTGTTGTTTTGACATCTATAAAGCTGATATTAAGCCAGCAGAAATTGACCTCTTTGCATTAACTTTTGATAAGTTTACTAAAGAAGATCTTATAGGTGCTACAGTTTCTATTTATGATGAAGTAAATGGATCTTTAGTAGCACAACTAACAATTGACACTTCAAATGTACATCCGTTTAAGGTTTTAAAAAATAAGAACTATTTATTAGTTGGTTCAAAAAATGGATATCTACCGGATACTATCAAACTTTCTACTTATAATCTAGAAAGTGACGATCCAATTACCGAAAAGTTATACTTAGAGCCATTAGGAATTGGTTTGGATGTTTTTACTTTTGATGCAGATACCAAAGAAGCTCTAAAAGGTGTAACCATAGTATTAGAAGATCTTAGCGATCCTACTAACCCACAATTAATGGAGGTGAACACTTTAAGTAATGACTTTCATTTTGTGCTTGATAAAGACAAATCTTACCGTCTAACAGCTAAGAAAAATGGTTATACGTCTGTTTCAGAAATTATTGACACAAGAGGTGTTACTGGCAATATAACAAGAAAACTTTATCTTAATAAATTTGATCTTGGGGCATATCTACCTATCGCATTGTATTTTGATAATGATGAGCCAGATCCAGATAGTAAGTCGACAGCGTCTAATGCAATTTTTGGTGACTTGCTCTCATCATATATGGGCAGGAAAGAGACTTTTATGGTCAAATACGGTAAAGGTGCTAAGCCTGATGTTAGGGAAGAGCAGACAGCTAGGATGGAAGATTTTTTTGAAGGAGACGTAAGAGGTGGTTATGATCAGTTTAGAGTATTTATGGATGGATTGATTCAAGAGCTCCAGACAGGTAAACGTCTTGATATGACTATAAGAGGTTATGCTTCACCTAGATTTGACCTTAAATATAACCTAGTATTGGCTCAACGAAGGATTAATAGTGTTCGAAATGACATGGAGAGATACAAAGGAGGTATTTTAGAACCATATTTAAGGAGCAAGCAATTAATTATTACTGAGATTTCTTATGGTGAAGAACTTTCTCCCCCGGATGTGATTGACAACCTCACTGATGAGAGAGAATCCATTTATTCACTACTAGCTTCTATGCAAAGAAGAGTAGAGATCGTAAGTGTCATTAGTAAATAGAGCGATTATGGAAAGGAATAATATAAATAAAGTAAAATCATCCACGATGAAAACTTTTAAAAATAAATTAGGACTACAATTAAAGACAGGATTAATATTAATACTGGGACTCTTATTTGTGGCAATAGATTTAAATGCTACTCATATTGTTGGAGGTAACCTAACATACCGTAAGGTTGGGCCTAATACATTTGAGATTACATTAGAGTTAAGGAGAGATTGTTTTTTGGGTTCATCGGAGGCAGAATTTGATAACCCTGCCGCAATTGGAATTTTTTCTTCAATGGGAGCACTCCAATTAGGCTTAGGAACAAATGGAGCAATATTAATTCCTTATGATGCCAGTGATACTTTAAATAATATCATCATAAGTGACTGCGGATTTGAAGGGACTCAAGTATGCGTTGAAGAGTTTAAGTACAAACAAGTAGTTACTTTACCAAGAAGATCAGGAGGGTATATTTTAGCCTACCAAAGATGTTGTAGAAATGGCTCACTTAATAACGTATTCGAACCATTAGAGACTGGAGCTACATATTCTGTTAGAATACCTGAATTAGCATTCGATTCAGACAATGATTCACCATCTTTTAATCAATGGCCTCCAGTATATATTTGTGCTAATGAGGCAATCAATTTTGATCATAGTGCAATGGATACCGATGGAGACTCATTAGTATATAAACTTTGTGTACCTAGAAATGGAGCAACAAAACAGTTTCCTAAACCACAACCTCCAGGACCACCTCCATACCAAGAGATAACGTGGCAATCACCTTATGACTTAACTAATCTTTTGGGTGGTGTCCCATTAAAAATTGACTCCAAAACAGGACAGATAACGGGTACTCCTAATTCAGTTGGTCAATTCTTAGTTGGCGTCTGTGTTGAAGAATATAGAAATGGGGTTTTTATAGGTCAAGTTGTCAGAGATTTTCAATACAACGTAAGGGTTTGCAGTGATCCGCCAACAGCGGTGTTCGATGCTCCTACTGAAAATTGTGATGGACTGACAATTGATTTTACAAATGAATCCATATCCGCATCTCAATATTTTTGGAATTTTGATTATCCAAGTACAGATTCTGCTAATTTTACAACAATAGAAAACCCGACATTTACTTTTCCTAGTTCTGGGACGTATGATGTGTTTCTTAGAGTAGTAAGAGGTACAGATAAATGTAGTGATTCTATAGTAAAAACGATTAATGTCTTTGATGCAGAATTTAATGTAGACTTTGATGTTACCTTGGAGGAGTGTTTAGGTACTGATATGGTAACTTATTCATTTACAGATAAATCGACCATAAATGTCCCTGGCGTAATATCCCAGGGATGGGTCTGGACTGTAACTCAGGGTACTAATACTCAAACCTTAAATGGCAATCCGGCGACGATAGATTTATTACCAGGAGATTATACTATACAGTTAGATGTCATGGCGAGCAATGGTTGTGCAGGAAGTGTAATAAAAAGTATTAATTATGAGGATTTTGTACTACAACCAGATTTCGATGTAGCCATTTCAGGATGTACATCTAATGATAGTTTGAGGATAAGGTTAGACGATTTTACAGCCGAAAACAATCCAGATTATATTATAACTGATAGGGCTTGGACCATTACTTTTAATAACACAACTATCACCGCTTCAGGGGATAATGCTATTGTGAGCATACCAAGAACAAATTATACAGTAAAGCTTATAGTAACCAGTAATAATGGATGTATAAAAGATATTCAAAAAGACTTTTTGATTACGAATTTCATTCCTACAGCTGATTTTACTTTTGCTTTATCAGGGTGTAATGGTGGGAATAATCCATTGATAAAATTATCAGAATTGTCAAATGATACTGTACAGTATAGTGCAGCCTTATCTTATAATTGGACCCTTAATGGTAATGTGTTAGTTGGGGATACTGTATTGTACGAGTCGATCAATGAAGATACTATCTTAGCAATCTTAAATGTTGAGTTTGCCGATGGATGCTTTGCTACAACCAGCCAAGTCATTAGGATTGATGAGATTAGACCACAAGTTAACTATACATGGCAAACTGAAGAGTGTCCGACAGATGGGGAAGTATCAATTATTTTAACGTTTGACACCACGAAAGTCTATGGTTATGATTATGATCAATTGGTTTGGTCTACAGGTATAGCAACTAATGTAAAGAGTTTTACAGGCAATCCAATTACCATTACTGTTCCAAAAGATAGTACAGCAGTAGTTACACTTAGTACAAATTTTGAAAACGGTTGCAGTGATGAAGTTGATAATAGCTTTTATCCTGGTGATTTTGCACAGATTATATTAGTTGCAGACTCAATAGTATTATGCCCTAATGAAAAAGCACCTTTAGTTGTCAGCTCAAATCCTAATTTGACTTATACATGGACCCCAACAATAGGATTAGATTTAACAGACCCATCAAAACCTATAGTTGCTTCAAATATGGATAGAACATATACGGTTGTTGTTTCTGATGGATTGTGTAGTGTGACTGATAGTATTTTTGTCGATGTATTAGAGCAAATAGACCTTACTATTATTGGAGATGATTTTACGTGTAACGGCGATGTAGCGTTAGAAGCAACAGGGGCAGTAGGTCCAGGGGAGTATGAATGGTCTAATCAAATAGACTTTGCTACTATTGTTGCTACAGGACCGAACTTAGTTGATAATTTTAAAGGTCTTAGTAAAACTTATTATGTCAGGTACAAAGCAGATATTTGTGATGCCAATCCATCAGCAATTACAGTAGTCAATCAAACTCCTATATTAGACTTGATTACACCATTTGAGATGTGTATTAATGATACCATTACTTACAGGATTACAAACGAGAACTCTATTCATATAATAGATATATTATGGGTGCCTAATCCCCATATTTTAGCTGGAGGAAATACATTGGAACCTACTATTACGGTTTTGCCTACAGATAATGGCTCATTTGAGTTGTACTATACGGCTAAAAATCAGTTTGGATGTTCGATTACGGATACATTAGTGATAGAAATTGCAGAAAACCCTATTGTCGACTTTACCTATGAAGTTGTGGATTGTGATAATTATGAAGTTTGCTTTAAAGTCGTTGGAGAATTAAATGGTTTTCCTATTTGGGATCTTGGAGATACGACAACTACCGACGATAGATTTTTAATTAAAGAAGTATGTTATATATATCCCGGACCTGGCACTTATATTGTAACATTAGAGAATGCTTCTGCTATATGTCCATTTGCTACAGTAACTAAGACCATTACATTAAATGGATCTTTACCTTTATTTGATTTAGAAAATTTAGAAATTTGTAGAGATTCTATTATCGAAATACCAGTACCCGCAGGAGTAGTTAATCTTGAATTTAGTTGGTGTGACTTACAAGGCAATGAGATTAGTAAAACAGACCCATTAGTGGTCACAGTAACTAATTCTACTGCATTTATATTAAAAGTAATTGATGAAAATGGATGCCCTTTTAGTGATACAATTAATGTCAATTCATTTGACTTTGATTATATATTAACTACTCCTACAGTATATTGTGCTGGAGAGGAAGTACAAGCTTCGATAGAGGTAAAAGGGGCGGATATTATAGATTTTATATATGATTGGAGTCCAGCAGCTTGTGTCGTAAGTGGAGGAAATACTGCCAATCCAATTCTACTAATTACAGGTGATAAGACCATAAATGTCACTGTTATTCATCCAGGTTTAGGATGTGTTTTAACAGAGAGTTTTGAGGTGAAAGTGACTGAACTTATGATTACAGCAGATTCCGATCCGGATACAGAAATTTATCAGGGAGATAGTGTGGATATTTATGTTGTAGACCAAATGACAGGAGATACATATGAATGGAGCAATGGAGCTAAAACAGGATCTCAGACAGTAAGCCCAGATGAAACTACAACCTATTCTGTCACTGTTACAGATGAAAACGGATGTACTGGTATTGCTTCACTTACTGTTATAGTTATTAAGCCAAATTGTGAAGAAGATGTATTCTTACCAAATGCTTTTTCACCAAATGGCGATAATGTAAATAATGTACTTTACGTAAGATCTAACTTTATTGATGATATGATGTTAATCATCTATAATAGATATAATGAAGAAGTCTTTAGATCTACAGACCAAGCAAATGGATGGGATGGAACATTTAAAGGAGCACAACTTTCCCCAGATTCATATGGCTACTTTTTAACTGCCACTTGTGTAGATGGTGAAACAATAAAAAGGCAAGGAAGTATCAATTTGCTGAGATAATAATAAGACGAAAAGAAGCCATTTTGCATTTGTGAAATGGTTTTTTTTTGTGGCAAGTTATATACTTTATAAATATTGACAACTAGGTTATTACTATTCTACCTTAATAAGGTAATGTCCCCAGATAGGATTTGGGTTTTACCATTAGGATGAAGGATTTCTACCATAAATACATATACTCCTGGTACTGCATCGCTACCATTAGATTTACCATCCCACCAATAACTGGCATCATGAATACTAAAATTTCTAGAATCAAATATTTTATTGCCCCATCTGTCAAAGACTAAGTACCTCAATACTCCCGCATCATAATCAGGAAAAGTAATGATTGGAAAGTTATCATTATTGCCATCGTTGTTGGGAGTAAAGACATTTCCAAAATAAATGGGACAAATCTCCTGCTCAACTTTGATTAGGGATTCTATATTACATCCAAATTCATCTACTAAAGTAATAGTGTAGTCCCCATTTCCAAGATTTTCTATTGGAGAAGTAGCATTGATAATTTGCTCTTGATTTAAGAATAAATTTATTGTCCCTGTGCCTCCAGAGTAGGCAAATGATATTGTACCATCTTTGTCTAAGCAATGCGTTAGGGTTGAGCTGATTTGGTCAATAAAGATCGCAGGAGTGAAGCCAACATTAATAATTGTGTCGACAATGCATCCTTTTTCATCTATAATTTCAATGATATACTCACCATGAGGTAAATCTTCAAAAAAGTTAGAGTTTGAGATTGGTAATTCATTTACTTTATAAGTATAATTACCTTGATTGGGCATAATTATTTCAATTGTGCCAACAGTATTTTCACAAGTATCTGGACTGATGTTAATCGCGTTAATGGTAAGTGGAAAACTTGGATCAATAAATCCTTCTATTGAGTCTAAACAACCATATATATCTTGAACATAAGCGGTGAAGTTACCAGGTGCAAGCTTTGTAAGTGTTGAATTTGCTGAATAATTAATTCCATCTAAGGAATATTGCAATTCTAATCCAGTAGCAATAATGTCAACACTTCCATTACGTAGATCACAGGTGGTAGGGTTTATATCTATTGAAAAAATATTAATAGATTCTGCAATAGGAACTTCTATTTCGAAATCGGCTTTACAACCCGCTTCATCTCTTACAGATATCTCATAATTACCCGATGGGAGGTTATTAAACTCTTGCTCTGAAATAAAGTTAATACCATCAATAGAATACTCATAATTGATATTGCTTTTATTATTTATGATGATAGAACCCAACGTATTGCAGTTTTCATCAATAGTGTTAAAATCTATGTTCTTTTCAATATCAATGCCTGAAAAACATAAAATAAAATTATCCATTCCTAACCCGAAAGCTCCAGGAGTATCTCTTGTTCCAATGAATCGAAGAGAATAAATAGCTCCCTCACATCCTTCTAAGTTAAATCCAAAAGGAGTGGCTATACCATCTCCAGTTCCTGCATCCCCAGCCATTATAACTTTTGTAAATATCGGCACTTCATTTATATCTCTAGCTTCTATTGTAAATATTTCATTAAAATCCATATCCAATATAACCGCCGACAGACTGTCTAACGGATTATCAAATCTTACGATTAAAGGGATTGCAGAAAGGCCTGAAAGCATACCGTCATCTGTAATAAAGAATTTACCAATCCCTTGACCAGGAGCGGGTTCATCATTCCCATATATACTACCAAATGCGGTTGCAATACCACCAACTTGAGCGATAACAGGGCTTTGCCCATTTTCTAATTCAAATCTGACGCCATATTCACTATAGTATTGAGTATTAATCGCCATCCCTTCAGTGGTGGTAATACCGTTGATCGTTTCGAAGTCAATAAGCAAACATTGAGTAGACATATCCTGGCCTAGCAGGATGAAGGAATTAAAAATTAATAAAATAAATATTGTTGTCTTATAATAAAGCTTCATAAAACGTGGGTTTTACTTCTCAACGACTAAATTAGCTTTTTTTGATTAATATTTGTCAATATACTTAAATTTTAGTTGGTAATTTAATATGTTTATGTGTCATTTGTCGCACTAGATAAATCCTAACATGATTCAAATAATCATTCGATATGAAAAAATCTTTACTAATTTTTATTATTTTGGTTTTCAGTCAAGGCTATATTATTGCTCAATTAGGCATTCAATACAATTCTGCATCTGCTACAAAAGGCTATACTTTATTTACAAATTTTCAAGGAACATTTTTAATAGATAACTGTGGGAAAATAGTCAATGAATGGAATGTTGTAAATGTTGAAAATCACTGTAAGTTGCTGCCAAACGGAAATTTACTTTATAGCAAAGACAACACAATTACAGAGCTAGATTGGGATGGTAATAAAATAAAGGCTCTCCTGGTTAACCAAAATGATGTCATGCTTGATTATGAGGTCATACCAATGCCTAATGGTAATTACTTATGCGTAGGAAGAAAGCCTGCAGATATGTCTGTTTTTAGATCATATGGGTACCAGAATTCAAGCTCAAACTTTACTCAACAAGATGTTGTAGTCGAAATTAATGGGTTTACTGGTGCTATAGTATGGCAATGGGAGATATTAGATCATGTAGTCCAGAATAGAGATCCAAGCAAGAAGGCATATGGTGTAATTAAAGAAAATCCAAGGAAACTTGATATCAATGCTATAGCCACTTTTGATTGGAATACAATTGAGTCATTTATGATCAACGGTATGGACTACAATCCAGAATTAGATGAAATAGCAATAAGTGTAAGGAAGTTGAGTGAAGTGGTAATAATAGATCACAGTACTACGACGGCAGAAGCAAGGGGATCTTTAGGAGGCAAACATGGGCATGGAGGCGATGCGATCTATAGATATGGAAATCCACAAAATTATGATCAAGGCAAGTTGACTGATCGTCAATTGTATTTCCAACACAATCCCAATTGGATTCAATATGGAGAGCATAAAGGTAAGATCATGGTGTTCAATAATAACCTTTCTACTTTTATTGGATACTCCTCTGTAGATATTTTTGATCCAGTAAAGAATGCAGATGGTAGTTATCAATTAAATGCAGGTGATAGCTTTCAACCTAGAATACCTACGAAAGCATACAATAAGATTACAACACAAACAGATTTTGATAGCGGATATACCTCAGGAGGTAAGGTTTTACCTAATGGTAATATTACTATTACAGTAGGCTGGAAAGGAAAGCTTTTAGAAATAGATACGAATGGAAAAGTAGTTTGGGAGTATCATGTCCCAAATATTTCCTATATTTTTAGAACTACAAGGTATTCTGCTAATTACCCAGCATTTATGGGTAGAACATTGACGCCTCAAAATACAGTTGAAAGTCCGCCTAGCAATTATAGTTGTGAATTAGTGGGTACAGTAAATGTTTTAAAAGAAAAGGATATTAATTTAACCTTTGATGGTCAACAAATCTTAGTAGATGGTATTGATGGCTATTGGCAATATCGAGCTTTTAATATGGAGGGTATATTATTGAATAAAGGTAAAAACAGTCACACTAACACAATTCAACTAAATACACCTCTCTCTGCTGGTATATACATTATTCAAATTGCAAAAGAAGGAAAATTATACACTAAAAAATTATTCATTTACTAATTAATTAGTAGAATACTCTAAAATAAATATCCAAATCAAATAATTCTTATGCTAAGAAATATTCTAGTATTAATCGTAATATCTGTAACAATACAAATTGGCTTAAGTCAGCAAAATGGATTATTATCGCTAAACATTAATAAATCATATCAAGGTTATACGTTAACTTTCCCTCATAATCAATCGTCAGTCTTTTTGGTAGATAATTGTGGAGCAATTGTCCACCAATGGGATGATGATACAAATTTTAGGCCTGGGAATACGGCATATCTTATGCCAGATGGAAATCTGGTAAAGGCCAAAAGACCTAGTGCAGTAGGACAAGACGCCATATGGGCAGGAGGAGGAGGTGCCATTTTAGAGATTGTAAACTGGGAAGGCGAACCACAATGGTCCTTTGTTCAGAATAATGAAATGGCAAGATTGCATCATGATATCGCACTAATGCCCAATGGTAATATTTTGGCTATAAGTTGGGAAAAGATTTCCAAAGAGGAAGCAATTAAAGAAGGAAGAGATTCTACTAAAATAACTCAAGATGAACTTTGGCCAGACTATATTTTAGAGATTAATCCAGAAACTGACCAAATTGTATGGGAATGGCATGTAATGGATCATGTTATACAAGACTTTGACCCTGTGAAGAATAATTATGGAGTTATATCAGATCATCCTGAACTTGTTAATCTTAACTATGATACCTCCAATGGTGCAGCAGATTGGATGCATACAAATTCAATTGATTACAATGCTGATCTGGACCAAATAATCATTAGTGTTCCTACATTTAATGAAATGTGGATCATCGACCATTCTACGACAACATTACAAGCAGCATCTCACGTTGGAGGAAAATCAAATAAGGGCGGGGATTTAATGTATAGATTAGGAAACCCAGCAGCATATAATAAAGGTACCGAAGTCGATCAAATACTATTTTACCAACATGATGTACATTGGAATAATGACTTACCACGTAATCATCCAGATTATGGCAAGATCATGGCTTTTAACAATAGAGTTTCATCTGATTACTCTAGTGTAGAAATTTTTAATCCTCCATGGGATATGTACAGTTGGAGTTATAATAAAGTGGATAATGTATGGTTGCCTAAGACCTTCACAAATACAATTACACATCCAGGTCCAAAACCTTTTGTTTCAAGTGGGTTGTCAGGATCACAAAGATTGCCAAACAACAACACGCTATTATTAAGCGGTAGGCAAGGGTATTGGGTGGAATTAGACCCTAATGGTGAGATAGTTTGGGAATATGTAACACCTTTAAAGAGTGGAGTTCCTGTGAGCAGACTAGACACCTTGCAATTAAATGAAAATCTGACCTTTAGAATCTATAGGTATAGTCCTGAATATGTAGGTTTAGCTGGTAAGGACTTAAGTAATCAAACATACATTGAAACAGATCCAGATCCATCTTGGTGTGGCAGACTAGTATCAATTCCATTTATTGAAGATATTATAGTTAAAGTTTATCCAAACCCTGCTGGGCATAATTTAGCAATAGAATGGACTAAAAAAGGGATTGTTGATATTTCAATTATTGATCTTTTTGGTAGGACTATGCTTATGACCAAAGGCAACGGTGGTATGTGTTATGTTAATGTATCTGGACTTGAAATGGGCATTTATGTATTAAAAATAGATGGCAAGTCAGCAGGAAAAGTCCAAATAAGTAGGTAAATATTGGTTTTATTTAAAAAAAAATAAAAAAAGTTGAATAAATAGTAAAGTGTTAAATTATATATTATATATTTGCGTAATATATTACCATTTGACCTGAGATAGATTATAGTTTAATAATTAAAATTAAGTTATAACTATGAATTCACATTTTCTTAAGAGTATCGTAACCGTACTTTTCTTTTCTTTTTGTTTGACAACAAATTCTTTTGCTGCAGAATCTAACGTAGTGGATGGTTTAACTATTAACGTTAGAGTCTATTTAGAAGGAGCATTAATTAATAATAATGGAGCCACTAGCGACGATGGGAGGCAATTAATGAGAGATAATCTGAGAAGAAATCCAATAACAGAAGCTAATTATTTGCCATCATCTGATCCATTTAGTCATAGATTTGGGTATGTAGACGTAGCAGCTAGATTTAATAAAGTAGGTCCAGGTGCAAATCCATTGTACCAGACTATTCCTAATCCCGAAGCTGTATTTTCAGTATCAGGCTCAAATGCAATTGTGGATTGGATATTTGTAGAACTTAGAGATAAAAACGACAAGACTAAAGTATTGGCCACAAGATCTGGCTTATTACAGCGAGATGGTGATATAGTTGATTTAGATGGCAAAAGTGGTTTGACATTTGAAGGTGTTGCTGCAGATAATTACTATGTTACTATCAAGCATTACAAACATTTTGGTGTAATGAGTAAATATGCTCTATCATTTGAGCAATTAACAACACTAGTGGATTTCACTTCACCTAATTTTCCAACTTTTGATTACGGTACAAGTCATCCAAGTGGAGTAAACTATACTGGTCTTGCACAAAACACAATTATAAACGGGATAAAAGTTATGTGGGCTGGAGATTTTGATGGAAATGGACTAATAAAACTAACTTCTCCAGATGATGATCTTTCTTATTTACAGATGATGGTATTGACATTCCCTGATAATACAGAAATGATGTCAAATTATGCTGGTGCTTATGGGTATTCTACTGCTGATTATGATATGAATGGTTTGGTAAAATTAGACAATCCAGACGATGATATGTCCTTCTTAACTGCTACAGTGTTACTATATGATTTAAACACAACACTTGCTTCTAATTTTGCACTGTTTATTGAACAGTTGCCATAAATACAAAAAATACAATTAATTTTTAATAGTGGATTGATTAATAAAGACTATTAGGTAAGCAGATTAGATTTGCTTACCTTTTTTTTTGCTAAAGCATATTTTAAATTCACTATAGGCAATACAAAATTTATTATGGGTTAAACCCATATAATGCGTTAGAAAATCTCCGCCTGCCATAGTCTTGTGCGCCGGGCAGGCATTGTGGCTCGAAACACCTTCAAAATAAGTAGTGTTACTCACTTTTCTTCCTTCATCATGCTGTTCACATGACTTTGAGCCATAATGGTGACTAACGCAGAGCGTCACAGGTTATAATTCAGTCAGTAAAAGTGCCTATTTTTCCTCCCTGTCCGGCAGGTAGGTTGGTTTTTCAATTCTTGCCTCTTATAGCATCACAGGCTTTGACAAAGTTCTGATGTATAAATCGGATTAAAGAAATATTCAATATTATTCATCTCCATCAGTTCAAAGATTACCGACAATATGTCACTTACGATCATTGTGGAACGAAATATGATCTCTTATTTATTATATTTGCAGTGCTAAGCAGCAGGCACACTTAGTTTTCTACTTAAGTATTTGGTTAGCAAGAGATTATTATAAAAAATAAAAGAGATATAAATCAATGTTTGATTATTTAAAAAAGATTTTTGGTACCAAATATGACAAAGATGTCAAGACGTATCAGCCCATAGTAGACAAAATTAATGGATTCTTCCAACAATACAGCTCAATTACGAATGATGAATTACGTAATAAAACAAATGAATTTAAAGCGAGAATAGCTGAACATCTAGCTGGAATTGACTCTGATATATCTCGACTAAAATCTCAAGCTGAAAATACACAAAATTTTATAGAAGCTGAAGATATTTATGAAGAGGTAGATAAGCTAACTAAAGAAAGAGATAAACATTTAGAAGAAATACTGAAGGCCCTATTGCCGGAAGCATTTGCCGTAGTCAAAGAAACGGCAAGGAGATTTAGTGTCAATGATGTAATGGAAGTTACAGCTACTCAACATGACAGAGATATAGCAGCGAAAAGGGCACATGTAACTACAGAAGGGGAAAAGGCTATATGGCAAACATCCTGGACTGCAGCAGGAGGTGAAATCAATTGGAAAATGGAGCATTATGATGTGCAGTTGATTGGAGGAATGGTGCTGCATGATGGTAAAATTGCCGAGATGATGACTGGAGAGGGAAAGACTTTGGTTGCTACTCTACCAGCTTACCTTAATGGCATATCGGGTCTGGGAGTCCACATTATTACGGTCAATGACTACCTTGCTAGAAGGGATAGTGAATGGATTGGACCTATCTTTGAATTTTTGTTCCTGACTGTTGATTGTATTGATAAATACAAACCACATTCTAAAGGTAGAGTTGCAGCATATAAATGTGATATTACCTATGGTACTAACAATGAATTTGGATTTGATTACTTAAGAGATAATATGGTGAGGTCTTTGGATGAAAAGGTTCAAGGCAAACATCATTATGCGATGATTGATGAGGTAGATTCTGTATTGATTGATGATGCCCGTACACCACTTATCATTTCTGGTCCTGTACCGGAAGGAGCTGATGAACAAGAATACCAAGATCTTAATCCAAGAATTAAGGCTTTAGTAGAGGCTCAAAGAAAATTGGCAGTAGAATTTTTAGCTGATGCAAAGAGATTATTCAAAGAAGGTAAAACAGGACATCTAGAAGGTGAAGCAGGAATTGCTTTATTGAGAGCACATAGAGCGCTTCCTAAATACAGGCCTCTTATTAAGTTTTTAAGCGAAGATGGTGTCAAAGTCATGTTCCAAAAGGCCGAAAATTTCTACATGCAAGAGCAGAATAAAAACATGCCAACTGTAGATATGCCTCTGTATTTTGTGATTGAAGAGAAAACAAGATCGGTAGACTTAAAAAATAAGGGTATTGATTACCTTTCAAAGAGCGAAAATGATGAGGGTTTCTTTATGATGCCTGATCTGACTTCAGAAATGCAGAAGATCGATAATAAAGAAAAAGAAATTGGCACAAAACTGACTGATGATCGAGAAGTATTGATCAATGATTATGCTATAAAATCTAGAAGGTTACACTCTGTATCTCAATTGTTAAAGGCATATACATTGTTTGAGGCAGACCAGGAGTATGTTGTCATGGATGGATCAGTTAAAATCGTTGATGAACAAACAGGTCGTATGATGGAGGGTAGGAGATACTCTGATGGATTACACCAAGCCTTAGAAGCTAAAGAAGATGTAGATATAGGAAAAATCACCCAAACCTATGCAACGATCACTTTACAAAACTACTTTAGGATGTTTCATAAGCTTGCTGGGATGACTGGTACCGCTGAAACAGAGGCAAGTGAATTATGGGAGATTTATAAGTTGGATGTTGTAGTAATTCCAACCAACAGACCAATCATTAGAGATGATAAAGATGATTTAGTTTTCAAGACGGCTCGTGAAAAATACAATGCTGTTATAGATGATATTAATTTACTTACTAGTCAAGGAAGACCAGTATTAGTAGGTACCACTTCTGTGGACATTTCTGAAATGTTGAGCAGAATGATGAACATGAAAGGCATTCCTCATAACGTATTGAATGCAAAGCAGCACCAAAGAGAAGCAGACATTGTTGCGGAAGCTGGGCAACCAGGCCGGGTAACCATAGCCACAAACATGGCTGGTCGGGGTACCGATATCAAAATAAGTGACCAAGTAAAGAAAGCAGGTGGACTTGCCATAGTAGCAACAGAAAGACATGATTCAAGAAGGGTAGATAGACAGTTAAGAGGTAGAGCAGGTAGACAAGGAGATCCAGGGTCAAGTCAGTTTTATGTTTCATTAGAGGATAACTTAATGAGACTGTTCCAATCCGATAGAATCGCAAAGGTGATGGATAGAATGGGACATAAAGATGGAGAGGTAATCCAACATTCTATGATTTCTAAATCAATAGAAAGAGCTCAGAAGAAAGTTGAAGAAAATAACTTTGGAATTAGAAAAAGGTTATTGGAGTATGATGATGTCATGAACATCCAAAGAGCGGCTATCTATAGAAAGCGTAATAATGCTCTTAATGGAGAAAGAATGGCCTTGGATGTTTTCTATATGTTTGATGGACTGACAGAGTCTATAGTAGTTGATTCGAAACAAACAGATGATTATGAATACTTTAGAAAGGAGTGTTTGAGTAAATTGAGCATGGATACACAAATTGATGAATCGACTTTCAAAGGAAAATCTGTTGATCAACTGATCCAGCCTTTTCAAGAACAAGTATTCAAACAATATAATCATAAGAAAGAGCAGCTGAAAGAAATATTGCTACCAGTTGTGAAGAATGTTTACGAAAATCAAGGACATAAATATAAAAGGATTTTAGTTCCGTTTGAGGATGGCAGTAAGCATCCATTACCAATATCTGCAAACCTCGAAAAAGGTGTAATAACTGAAGGTAAGTCTATTACAAGAGACATCGAACAAGCAGTAACATTGGCTTTGATTGATGATAAATGGAAAGAACACTTAAGGTCAATGGACGAATTAAAAGACTCTGTACAGTCAGCTTCTTTTGAGCAAAAAGACCCGTTAGTTGTATATAAAATAGAAGCTTATAGTCTGTTTGAAGGACTGGTTTATACGATCAATAAAGAAGTCGTTTCATATTTGATGAGAGGTAAAGTAAGAATCGGACAAGAAGACAATATCCAAGAAGCAAGAGAGCAAAAGACAGACTTATCCAAGACATCTACAAATATGTCTGAAGAAGCAAGAAGATCAGCCTCACAAAATGCTGGAGTTGAAAGAAAGCAAATAGAACAGTTTGTCAGACAAGAAGCGAAAGTAAATAGAAACGATATGTGTCCATGCGGTAGTGGTAAAAAATACAAACATTGCCACGGAAAGTAATACAGTATATTCTAATTTACTAAGACAATTAAAAGCCAAACATCAAGAAATTGTGTTTGGCTTTTTTAGTTTATAGTTTTCAATCTAGGTTCGAGTAAAAAGTAAATTATTACTCCAATTGTCACAACCCCTGTCATTACAAAAGCTACTGCCGACCCAAACTGATACCAAATAAGACCAGTCACCGAACTAGCTATCATACTGCATATACTTTGTAATCCAGTAAAAGTACCAATGGCAGTCGCCGTATCTTTTTTATCAGATATATTAGAAATCCAGGCCTTGGCTACACCTTCTGTCGATGCAGCAAATATTCCATATATAAAGAAAATGCCTATAATGAGGTATAAGTTTTGACTCATTGCCATTCCAAAATAAACTATAGAAAACAAGAATAAACCGAAAATGAAAACCTTCCTAAGACCAATTTTATCTGCTAAAATACCCAGAGGAAGGGCAAATATAGCATATACCAGGTTGTAAAATATGTAAACTCCAATTACCATAGAATCGCTCAAACCAGACTGCTTTGCTTGTAACAGCAAGAATACATCCGAACTATTAAAAAGCGTAAATACTAGTAGTCCAATCACTAGACTTCGGTATTTAGCTGGACTCACCTTCCAATATTTCAAAAAAGAGAAAAATGGGGTTTTAGTTTTAGTCGTAACAGTCACCTTTGTTTTGTCTTTTAAACTGAAGGAAGCAATAACAGCTGCTATCCCAGGTATGAAAGCTATAAAAAACAAAGTCTTGTAATCTTCTGGATAATAGTATAAATAGAGTAATGCTAAAGCTGGCCCAATAACCGCACCTAAAGTGTCCATTGATCTATGAAATCCAAAAACGGTTCCTTTAGTTTGAGGTGTTGATTCATCGGACAGCATGGCATCCCTGGCGCCTGTACGTATTCCTTTTCCAAATCGATCAATGGTCCGAGCAAAAAAGATCCATAGCGGATAGATAAATACAGCCATCATGGGTTTTGAAACAGCACTCAATGCATATCCAAATTGGATAAATGGGGCTCTCTTTTGTGACACATCTGATAATTTGCCAAAGTATCCTTTACTCAATCCTGCAGTTGCCTCTGCAAAACCCTCTAATACGCCTATCAATATAATAGAAAACCCAATACTCTTTAAGTAAATAGGCATTATCGGGTATAACATCTCACTCGCCATATCCGTAAATAGACTAATAATAGATAATGCCCAGACGGTTTTGGTGATGTGTTTCATTTAGAATCTATTAATTTTTTCCTTAATCTACTTTCACTATTGATAAAGCTATTTAGATATAAATGTACACTCTTGATTTCTTAATATATACATAATACAACAATATTGTTACGAATATAAAATTCTTTAGGTTGCCTTGTAGAATGAGGAATTAAGAGAATTACTTAGTTTAAAAATTACCATGAAGATTACATTGATTTGATGAATGAATAGTAGCAAAACTTAAAGAATTTATTAATTAAAAGAATTACTTTATTTTTGGAGACATTCATTATTTGGTCCAAATTAAAGAGTAAGTTTTCTTGTTAATGCGAGAAATACTCTTTTAATAAATTACGAGATATTGCTCTGATTTCATTTGAATAAAATGAATACGATAACCTATAATTTTATGTAATTATTTGTAAAAATGAGCATTTTACTTAAAAGTAAGCCTGCTTACAAATGGCTTATATATGGCTTTCATTTGGTACTTCACTTTCGACTGTAACACAGTCAAAGTTGCCTACGAGTTTTACCTAGATATAAAATACGCTTTATTACTATACCTTTATCCAATGAAAAGTTCGACCTTTGCATTAACAAAATCATAAACTATGAAATTTTTAGTTTTATCACTTTTACAATTATGTTTTTTTAGTAGTGTGATCTCACAGTCGATAGTATTAGAAGGATTTATATTTGATAATAAGAATAATCGTAAACTGAATAATGTGGAGATTACCGTGGCTGATGACAATGGAACTGAGTCCTATATGGTTACAACTGACGACTTTGGAAAATACTCAATTAAGGTTACTCCTGGTCTTACTTATACTTTGAATTTAGAAAGAATAGCTTATAACAATCAGATTTCATCCATATCAATTCCTGCCATTGCTAACAGTAAGATTAGTCATGATATTACCATGCAGAGGTTGCCTGGTTACGAATTTCAGGCAGATGTAAAAGAATTACTATCTGGAGGGAATGGTGTAGAAAGGCGTCTAGGGCAAGAACTAAAAAATCTGAAGATTGAAATTTATAATAATACACTAGATAAAGAAATTAGAGTGACTGAAGATGATCCTGAAAATACTTTCGAAGCTAATTTTGAAAGGGGTAATCATTATACAATATTAATCAGAAAGAAGGGATTCTATGCGAAACGAATAGAGGTAAATGTTGATATCTATGGATGTATCTTATGCTTTGAAGGATTAGGGAATGACTATGCTCCTGAGATTGAAGCTGCCACCGAAGGAAGCGATAGAGGGCTCCTGATAGCTGATATTCCTATGAAGAAAATTGTGAAGGATGAAGCTATCCGACTTGACAATATCTATTATGATTATGACAAATGGAATATTAGACCTGATGCAAAACCGGCTTTAGACAAACTGGTGCAAACGCTAAGACGAAATCCAATTATTATCGAACTCGGCTCTCACACAGACAGCCGTGGCACTGATGAGTATAATATGACATTATCTGAAAAAAGAGCTAAATCTGCGGTAGATTACATAGTATCTAGAGGTATCAAATCATCAAGAATCTCTGCAAGAGGATATGGAGAGTCAACACCTCTTAACCATTGTATTGATGGAGTAAAATGTACAGATATTGAATATCAGTTTAATAGACGTACTGAGTTCAAAGTAACCGGATTCTTAGAAGCATCAAATTTTGATAGAAAGTCGCTTAAGCAAATCTTAGGTGAAGAAAAGCTTACTAAGAAAAGAGTCAAAGAAAAGATAGAAGGTTTCTAGACTAAATCGATTTTTTATACCACATATGCTTAAAATTTAAATACATTTAGGTGAAACTAAAATATTCAAACAGAAATAGTAAAAGCAAGTTTTTGGAGATTTATATTTACTGGAATCAACTTTTATTTAGATCTGAAGATTATTCTACATTTCGAAAAAATATAATATAAGAAC
>JBBKVK010000032.1:0-3548 GCA_037968395.1 Saprospiraceae bacterium
GGAAGTCACTGGTTCGAATCCAGTATGACCCACATCAAGCACAATCCCGATGCAGAATGCATGGGGATTTTTTGTTACCGAAAAACCCAAGTCGAAGACTAAAGGGTTTAGAGGCAACAAAAATGCAAAAAGTGCTTTTGCGCACTTTGGGATTGTATTTGGAACAGAGGTTCTTTTCTGGATCACTTCAGTATTCCAGTATGACCCGCATTAACAAATCCTAACATATTTTTATGTTAGGATTTGTTGTTTTAAAAAAAACATCAATTAAAATATGTGCTATAGGTCGAAGTAAAATTGCCTTTGTAGTGTTTTATAACATTTGCTTTGTTTTTTTTTTGTTAATTTCAAACCAAAATTAAATAGCTACTATGATATCGGCAGAAATAAAAAGTACTTATAGAGATGTTTTTGAATCTTACGATAATCCTTCGCTAGAAAAGCATATTATAAAGATCAGGGAGCTTGATGCTTATTGGCCCTATAGTTCTACCTTTTTCTGTATTACGAACACCCAAGATCTAAGTTTTGAATACATTAGTAAAAATATGAATGCCTGTTTAGGTTTAGATAAAGCGCAATTACAACAAAGAGGGATGCGCTATTTTTGGAGCCGAATCCATCCAGACGATATCGAACCATGGCTTAAAGCGCTTAACGAACTCATGGAGTTTACTTTGGATGCTATTCCAGAAGGTAAAAGAAAGCGTATGAGTTATACATGGAACTTCCGTTTTAAAAATGCTCAAGACAAATACGTTAACATTGTTCAGAATACAACGCCTTTGGAGCTTGACTTAAGTATGAAACCAATTATGGGACTTGCTCATTATACTGTTTTAGACCCTAAAATAAAACTTAATATAACGGCAACTGCCAAATTATTAAATGATAATGATGAGTATGAAACCAAGTACTTTAATAATTTTTCGCAGAAATTATTAACTGGGGGTATAAGTAATAGAGAGCGCGATATTATTAGGCTGTTATTATTAAACCAATCAAGTAAAGAAATTGCATTGAAGTTAAATATAAGTTCTCATACGGTAGACACACATCGAAGAAATATACTCAAAAAACTTAAAATTGCATCAACAGGCGAGCTTATTGCCCTTTTAAAGATGAATAGAACCATTATATAATTGTATATCAATTCGAGTGAGCCTGACTTGTCCGGTTTGTATCGAGAATTATTTTGTAATAAGACATACTGAATTTCAGACTTTTCTAGATGTGATGTTCCATAAAATTGCCATGTTTATGAGAATTTACAATAACACAAATTTCTAATAAAATACGAAATACTGTTATTCACCCTCTTAATAAAGTTCTTTAACGAAAAAACGGGTAGAAACAGACAATATACTCAAATTGAGTATTGCGCTCCTAGACAATAAGTTGCAACTTTATCATGCTATTAATTAATTCTTAGGGAGAATTATTAAAAAAATCAAATGTCCGTTTAAGTGTTAAATAATAATATAAGAGCGGGCACTTTTTTTAATTTCAAAAATAAAATCTCTCTAAAAAATACCAATCATTAGGTGTTTCCTTGTATTAATTATAGCCTTAGTTTTACCATTGTAACCTTTAGGGGTTACATTGTCCTGAATTAATAGCAAACCTAAATTTACTTACTTTTTTCTTATGTCAAGGTATGTAGTGCCTATGGCACATATTAACTATTGCTATTAAATAAAACCATTTATTATGAAAAAAAATTACTTATTCCTAGTTTCATTGTTAATCTCAGTCCTGTCTTTTGGACAGGAAACAGTTTCAATTCCAGACTCTAATTTTGAAACCTATTTAGAAACACATACAGCCAATGGCGATGAAGTTCTTTTAGGAGACCCTACAAGTATGGGTGATGGTGTAATGAACCATTTAACCTTGAAAAGCAAGGTTGAAAATGTAACTGATTTAAGAGTTAACTATTTAAACATTGCTAGTCTGATAGGTATTGAAGCATTTTCTAGTTTAGAAATTTTCTGGTGCCAAGGAAATCAATTAACAAGTTTAGATGTCACTAAAAATTTAGCTTTAACCAATTTAGAATGTCAAACCAATCAGTTTTCGACTTTAGATTTAAGTCAGAATGTTAATTTAAAAGTTATAGGTTGCGCAAATAATAATCTATCAGAACTGGATGTTAGCCAGAACTTATTATTAGAGGCTATTTGGTGTACAGATAATAATATTTCAGGATTAAACTTAGAAGTAAATACTAAATTAAAGGTATATGGTTTATTTAATAATCCATTAACTAGTTTATCTATTAAAAATGGAAACAATCGTAACATTGTTTATTCTGACATGCGAAACCTAACAAGCTTATCATGTATTACTGTTGACTCTGAAAGTGCCGATAATTCAAATTTGCAATTAGATCCAAATGTTACAATTAGTAATAATTGTAGCGGTATTGTTAATATCCCAGATTCAATTTTTGAGCAAGCCTTAATTGATTTAGGCTTTGATACTGATGTTACTGTTAATGGTGAGATTTCACAAGTAGATGCTGAAAACATTTATGCATTAGATATTAGTAGCAAAGAAATTAATGATTTAGCAGGAATTGAATATTTTATAAATCTAGAGCAATTGTTAAGCAACAGCAATAATTTGGCAGAACTACAATTAGGAAGCCATCCTAACTTAAATGAAATTCGGGTAAATAACAACTCATTAAATACGATCAACTTAAATAATTGCCCAAGTTTAGACATTTTATATTGCCAATATAATCAACTTTTAGAATTAGATGTTACTAATAACGCACTTCTAACTGTTTTAGAATGTGAAGGCAATGGATTGGAAGAGCTAAATGTAACTCAAAACCCTTTATTGCGTATTTTAGGGTTTGGTCCTAACAATTTGACGGAGATAGATGTGTCACAAAATTTGGCTCTAGAAGCAATTTGGACTAATCGTAATAATTTAACTACCTTAAATTTAGACGCCAATTCTGCGTTAAGAGTAATCGGGCTTTCTGGTAACCCATTAACTTATGTATCCCTTAAAAATACGAATAACGCTAATGTAGTTTATTTTGTAGCAGGTAATACGCCTAATTTAACCTGTATAAATGCTGATCCAGTTGTTTCTACATCCATGTCTAATTCAGGCAAAACATTTAGTGAAGATTGTTCTACCTCTATTGAAGGAAAATGGATAATAGCTCCAGAGACTGCAGCTTTAAAATTAGGACCAGACCCTGGATCAGATGCTTGGTGGTATTTAAACAAATTGGCAGACGATATATCTGTTAGAGCCTGTTATTTGGATGATGAATATGTATTTAATGATGATGGAAGTTTTAATAATGTTTTGGGTTCCGAAACTTTTTTAGAACTTTTTCAAGGTGTAAATGGTGAATGTGGTATTCCAGTTGCGCCACATGATGGATCGGCTAACGCTTCTTATGTGTATGATCAGCTTTCTGGTACAATTACACTGAATGGTAAAGGTGCATATCTCGGACTTCCAAAAGTTATAAATGGAGGTGCATTGTCAGACCCCAATGATGCACCCAATTCAATTATATA
>JBBKVK010000033.1:0-5707 GCA_037968395.1 Saprospiraceae bacterium
ATATTAACCTAAATTGTTTAAAACATTATCAACAAATGAATTGTTAAAACAACTATTATTAGAGCTTTTCTATTGAGACCAGCTTCTAGAAGATGTCAATTATCTTAATCAATGGAATTGAGGTTGATTTGTAAAGCTTCAAAAAGCTGTTGATGTTTTTCAGGATTATTACGTATTAACTTTTGAATATTCATTAACTTCCATTGAGTAGAAGGATAGTTTTCAAAATCATAAATACTCCAGTCAGGTTCTCCACTTTTTATACTTAAAAGGAACTGTTTGTCCGTGGGTGAAAAATTTTCATTAATTTCCTTTATTAGCCTAGTCCTAGTCTCTTCAAATTCTTTATATGAAAAACCTACATCTGACATTCCTTCAAATTGCGAGGACATTGCTTTTTCTTGGTTGAGTAAATTCGGGTTTATGATCTCATGCATTGGTCTATCACTTCCGATTAGAGAATATATAAACCCCTTCATGATATTTCTATCTATAGTATTATTTTCTAAGAAAAGTTTAACATCAAATAAATCTCTTGGATGTTGCCTATCTAAGGCAGCACAAATCTTACCTCCGTATAATTGACCAATATCTACAACTGAAATTGCACAAAATGCATCAAACATTTTTTGTGCTTTTTTACAAAGGTTTCTTGTTTGGCTCTTACTTATTAACCCTCTTTTCGTCTCGTTAACTTCAATTTTTATTTGAGCATTATTTGTAGAAATCAAAAGTTTTGAAGTTTCCTCCTTATGTTCAACTTTTACCGACTTCAATGTCTTCTCAATTGATGATTTGATTCTGTTAAGGGCATCGTTAATGTTAATAAGGCTAGTTTTTCTATCCTCTATTGGGACAAAAGTTAAATCTATATCAACAGACAATCTAGGCATATCATTATGAAATAGGTTGATTGCCGTGCCTCCATGCAAGGCAAAGCAATCCTCTTTGGCAACTTCTGGAATTACGCTTATTAGAAGTGCAACTTGATTATTATAAGACGTGTTTACCATGCTCTATTAGTTCCCTTGGAATTGTGATTTTATACTTACTTGAATAAATGCCATTTTCAGCTAAACTTCTGTTCCCTTTGCCAAGGTCTAAGGAGTCTATATCAATATATTGAAACCACTGATGATTGGCTTTTTCAGCAAGATATAAAAATAGTCTTTTTACTTTCACAGAAGTACATTGGCTAAGATATTCATTGATTTTATCTGGCCTTAAATCGTTTAAGCCTTCTAATATTTCAAAAGATTCTAATATCTCTTGATTTTTAGGCACTAATAAAAGGCACTCTAAAAAGGCACGGATTGTGTCAGAGACCATTATGGTATACTCTCCCATGTTATATTCTATTAAGCCAAGATTAGGTGGCATAAATGATGTTTGGTTAAAATCAAGAGATATTCCCCAATCAAACTTTTTAACCCAAGAAGGTAATCTCTCAGTTGAACTCCCAAAAAGATAAGCTTTTTTGATATGAAATTCTAAATAGTGAGATTTCCCTAAAAGGGATAGGGCAGTTTTACCTCCTGGGTGAATAGTCATTAAGTCATGCTTTTGCAAAGCATATATAGCCCCTTTATAGTGAGCTTTATCATCATATTTAACATAAGCACCTCTTCCTATTGCTTTTATCCATTTATTTTTTTTGTAGATAGCTAGAAGTTGGTTAGAAATATTCATTTCTTTAAAAAATCTAGTTATGGCAACAGTATGATTTGGCCAATTAGCCATTAAAGAGTTTATTTTAGACCTATTTAGTATATCCATTATATATTATTAGAACAAATAATAAACAAAGTAAAGAAAATAATTTACAATAAAGCACAAAAGTATATACATAATATATTATTGCGCTTTATAATAAACAAATTGTATGGCACATTGATACTCCCGTTGATATTAAAACAAAAAATCCCTAATCAATTAAGATTAAGGATTATTTAAAAATGTGGTCCCACAAGGACTTGAACCTCGGACCACCTGATTATGAGTCAGGTGCTCTAACCAACTGAGCTATAGGACCTGCTTTAGAAAGCGCTGCAAAGGTAACTGTTATTTTATTTTTTGCCAAATGAAGTTGTTGTTTTTTTGACTTCTATTTGATATTGCCAATCAATCTATTGATAATGAAATGAATAGCAAAGACGTAGTGTTTTGAAATTATCTGTTTTAATGCACAAGCTATCTAGTTTGATTGATACCTTACTAATCTAAGCGTACAAAATCAAGATGGATAGGAGCAATAATTGAACAACGATCCTAAACAATTAAACAATAGGTCGAAGACCATGTAAAACAAGGCGTAGCCTATAAACAAAGAATGGCATTACAACACTTGGAGAGTGCAAAACCTTACTTACTTTTCCCCAACTCTCTGATGCCGATTAATCATAATACCTACAACAATACTCAAAACACAGTAGGTAGCAAAAAATAAAGCTCCTGGTGCCAAAGTCGAGTAGTTGACCGTCTCTATGCCAAAGCCTCCTCTGTTTTGCTCTATCTGTCCGAGCTGTGCTTGTACTAATCCATAAAAGCCTATATATGCCATGAATAAAGCTACAACGAATACATCTGCCATGCTCCATTTGCCTAAATGAAAGATTAATCCTTTAGCTAGTTTGCTATTCTGTAATTTTTTAGAATATAGAAATATTGATGACAATACCAGTTTGATAAACGGGAATACGATACTAAACAGCAAGATCATTATCCCTACTATCTTAAGATCTAGCCCTCTACCATCGAGTAAGGTCTTGGTGACTTGGAGTATCGATTTGCTTTGATAGAAAATTGATTGTTCGTCAAAAGTAAGCTCTTGAGTGAATAGGCTGAAAACAAATGAATTCATTCTAGCATCAATATCTATCATCGGGAGTGATATCCCTAATATTAAGAATACTACCGAGATAAGAGAGATCAATGTAATACTTAGATTGAAGCCTAGGATTGAGTATAAAAACACGATAAGTAAAGTTAATCCAAGGAGACCGCCATAGATGTATTTGATGGACTCTTTATGGGCTAGCTCTGCTTCTGCTATCTTAATGGTGAGATAGTTTTTTGTGCTTTCTAGATCGGGTTGTTGGTAGTGGTCATAGACTCTTTGTCTAGGGTCTATTTGAGGATTACGATCCTGAGTGACCAGCATTTGTTTAAGTTCTCCTCGAAGGACTTCTTTGATTCTAGGTTCGTTTTTTTGAAGTTCTTGACCTAGTGTCTTAGCCATCGAAGGGATATATTGTGGGATATTTAAATTTTGGATTTGTACACCAACATTATCTCTAAATAGCTTGAGTAGCATTTTATTAATCTTCTCATTCTTTTCGGCATCATCAAATATTTGATTGAAAATTTGTCCATTAGCTATATAGTCTCTATATATGCTCTTCAAGTATTTTTGCAATTCGATTTCTACTTCGTCGTAGGCAGATGAAGAAATTTCAAAATTTTCGACTTGCTCACTAAAAACGGATAAGGCCTTTTCTCTCCACTCTTTCATATTGAATAGCCCAAAATCGATCTTTGTTATGAAGGCATATTCTTCCTTCATAAACTGATACTCTTGGTAGTCTTGTCTCATTTCGTATGCTTTAAAAGAGCAAAAGCCTACAGCCAATACAATGAGGGATACAAGTATATATTTTAGGATAGAAGAGTTGTTTTCAGTCAAGTATTAGTGTTTTAAATTATAACAAATCATTAGGTTTTAGTCAACTACACTATCTGGTTCGATGCAAATAAAACGATAGTAATGAGTATTAGTTACGTTTTAACTACTAATTATCATTTAATAATAATTGTTCGACAAAGATTATAATCCCAATATGTTTTTAAGTATTTTTTCATCTATTTCATTTCCTGCAAAATCGTCGAAAGCTTTTTCTGTTACTTCGATAATGTGAGCATCAATAAAACCTGCACCTTCTTCTGCACCTTGTTGGGGAGATTTGATACAGCATTCCCATTCCATTACTGCCCAACCGTCAAATCCATACTGTGACAGTTTGGAAAAAATAGCTGAAAAATCAACCTGTCCATCACCTAATGAACGAAACCTGCCAGCTCTATCTGTCCAAGATTGGTACCCACCATATACACCAGATCGACCTGTAGGGTTAAACTCAGCATCTTTCACGTGGAATGCTTTGATTCGCTCATGATAGAGCTCGATGTATGCCAAATAATCTAATTGCTGTAACACAAAGTGACTTGGATCATATAACAGACAAGCCCTGCTATGATTATCTACTTCATCTAAAAACATCTCATAGCTATGACCATCGTGAAGGTCTTCACCAGGATGCACTTCATAGCATACATCTACGCCACAATCATCAAAGTGATTAAGTATTGGCAGCCAACGATTGGCTAGTTCTTTAAAGCCCATTTCAACCAATCCATTGGGTCTCTGAGGCCATGGATATACATAAGGCCAAACAAGTGCTCCCGAAAATGTAGCATGAGCCTTTAGACCTAAATATTTACTAGCTGTCCCTGCATATCTAACCTGCTCAATTGCCCATTTAGTTCTTTCTGCTGGCTTTCCATGTACTTCTTTTGGAGCAAACCCATCAAACATTTGGTCGTAAGCAGGATTTACTGCCACAAGTTGACCTTGCAAGTGAGTACTCAATTCAGTAATAGCTAGACCATAACTATTGACTTTGCTTTTGAGGTCATCACAGTATGATTTACTTTTGGCCGCTTTTTTAAGATCGATTAGTCTCGAATCCCAAGTAGGTATTTGTATACCTTTATACCCAAGATCTGCAGCCCATTGGCAGATGCCTTCTAGCGAATTAAATGGGGCTTCATCACCCATAAATTGGGCTATAAAAACTGCAGGTCCTTTGATTGTTTTCATATAATTATCTGAATTAATTATTTGTCAAACTACTATTGACGATTTGCGTTAGCTTCACAAAGAGAGGTAATCAATGGGACGCCATTTGCAGATAAATCAGCCCTTAGTGTCATAGTTCCAGATAAGATATCCATAGTAGCCTCATCTAAAGTAAAAGTGCCTTGTACGTAGATATCTAAGACCTGTTTAGTACCCATTACATCTACTTCAACCATCTTTTGTGACCCTTGGAATGTTAAGACGTTATTTTCATCAATTTGTCCTATTGGGTCTTCTTCTAAGATCTCAATATTAAAGTCTACTTCTACGGTTACTTTACTTTTTTCTCCAGGTATTTCTACAATTCTGAAAGTGATGTCTTGGCCACCAATAGCATCATTAATTAGCGTATTGTCACACTCAGTGGTACCTATGTAAGTGCCAATAAATAGGTCTTTTCTAAATTTACAACTTCCATCATCGCTGTTTGCACTTGTAGAAAAATTTACTGCCTCCGGGTCAGTACATCCTTTTATTATGCAACTACCATCATCTTGATTAGCATCAGGATTGTAATTTTCAGATGTTGGATCAATACAACCTTTAATGATACATGTGCCATTATTCTCTTCTGCATCTGGGTCGTAATTGCTTGCTTGAGGGTTAGTACATCCTTGCTTCTTAGCACAAGATTGGGTTGTAAATGTAATTAACAATAAGGCTAAAGCATTTAAAAGAATTATTTTTTTCATTTCGTGAGAATTGATTTTATAAAAGATTGAAGTAATTTTACCTATTATTGTCATTAACATTAATAAGGACAGTTTTTAAATATCTTCATAAAGATAGGCG
>JBBKVK010000034.1:0-12701 GCA_037968395.1 Saprospiraceae bacterium
AATTAGCAGATAATACTATTAGAATTATTAAATTAAATAAAAACCAAAAACCATATTTTTCACTTTCTGATTAAAATCCGGTAACGTTGTGAGTATTCAGTGGTATATTAAAGTATAAGTTAATTTTCAGAAAGTCGAAAGTTAAAAAACAATTTTTTTTAAACCATAAAATTCAAATTTAATGAAAAATCTATTATTTTTTATTGCGATCCTACTTACTTCCAGTGCACTAAGTGCACAGTTTTCAAATGAGAGAGTAAGAAATTTACAACTTTTGTCAATCTCAACCAATGAGATTATGCAAAGTGATGCCACAGTCGAATCAAAGGAGGCTAGAGTCATTAAACTCTTCGGAGATTATATGAAATCCTACTCAGCAATAATATCTGATAAGGAACTTGATAGTATTGTTAAGGATATTGAATCAGACAATAAGTGTAACAAAGCGCAAATCATGGAACACTTAGCTACTTTTAAAGAAGATAATCAAAGAATTTTATCTCCGAGGTATATTGCCTCTAAAGGAGATATTAGATCTGATTGTGCATTAAAATCAGCTGTACGTCTATACTCAGTGCTAGGAAACGATGCAATAGCCGAAAAAAGTTTGTGCAGAACAGGTAATTGTGACAATAAAACAGCAGTAAGGTCAATGTCAAGAGGCGAGAAAACTTATTGGAAATATACAGGAGAGAAGCAATTCGTTGCTGATAAAGATGTCTTAGCATGGAGGTACAAATGTATCCAAGTGACAAAAGTGGCAGAAAGAGAAACAGTAAACAATGACGAACAAGACACAAGATCAACTAAACAGGCACCTATCACTGATGAGTCTGAAATTGGAAGACCTTATGGCGATGATGGTGTATCACCAGTAAACTACGTAAGAGTAATGAACTCACAACCTGAATGGAAAAAAGTAGACTTAGTAGACCTTTGGTAAATCGCATCCAAAAAACCAAATTAAAAGGGAGTTTTAGGACTCCCTTTTAATACATTTATTTTAGTCAAGAATTTTAAAACTATTCATGAAATGTCAGTAAAGAATCTCTTATCATTTATCTTTTTGTTGTTAGGCACTACTATATATGCCCAGGAAACAAATGACCTACTCATTGAATACAATCAATATAGTAATAAAGTTATTTATAAAAAGAATGGTATTCAAATAGAAAACCCTTCTATAAAAGAAAGTGACAATATTTACATAACGATCACTGAATTCAATCCTTATATCATGCGGGCAGAGCTGAGTGTAAAACAAAGTTCTTATAATCAAACGTCATCAGAGCTTTCAGCTTTAGGCATTGCGCCAGCAGGTAATTCTGGATTATCAGGTATTACAGGACTTTTGGGAGGATTGGGACTTGGATCAAATATACAAGAGACATTTGGTGGTATTCCTGGCTCAAGGGGAGAACTTTCTGAAGAAGTAGCTGCATCTAAAAATGAATTTAGGGCATTATCTGCCAAACTTGAAGAAGTTGAAACAAAAATGAATAATTCTTTTGCAAAAATAAATCGTTTTAAAACAATCGAACAAGGTCAACACTTAGCAATTACCGATATAGAAACTTTAAGGACAAACAAATATCTAAAACCTTCTAGAATTAAAGAATTGATTAATGAAGAGATCAACTATGCCTTCGCTAAGATTGATGGCGAACATATAAGTATTGATGATTTAGTTAATGAATATAAGAAAGAAGAAGATTTAAAACAAACTATTAATGAATACAATGCCGCAGGAGATGAATACAAAACACTTTCAAAAAAGTGGAATAATTTTGCTTCATCTATATCCCTTTATTCAGTAAATATAAATGACATGCAAATGGAATTTATCAAATTGTCTGCAGATTCTATTCAAAAAACAATGGAAAAAAACATCCAAACTAAATTATCAAAACCTATTGAATCATCAATTTCAACGAACTATAAAGAAACAAACCTCAAATCACTTGCGGCATTGAGACAAGTATATGAGGAAATTCAGAGTGATATTTTCACTTATTCATTCCCACCTTTTCAAGCTACTAGTGATGATGTCGTGCTAAGCATAGATGTTTCACAAAAAAATAGTCTGGGTGATTATAAACAATTAAAAAATCTAACCCAGACAGTGCCAGTAACAGGTGGTTGGAAAATATCAGCTGGAGTAGGTTTGAGTTTTGGTACATTAAGCGAAAAAACATATTCATACTCCGTATTAAATGAATCGATAGTATCCGATGAGTTAGATGATTTCATTCCTTTTGTTACTTCATTTGCTCATTTTCACAAAAAAAATAGCAAGAATTTTAATCTAGGTGGTTCTTTTGGCGTTGGATTTCCAATTCAAGGAGGAGCTTCAGTACAATCGCTTACTTTTTTTATAGGGCCTACCCTACTACTGGGTAAAAAACAAAAATTCCTTTTAACAGCAGGGTTTATGGGTGCAAGTGTTAGCAGGCTTTCTAGTGGATTAAAAGTTGGTGACTATTTTGGAAGTTTTTCAAATACATTACCTATGGTTCAAAAATATGAACTAGGTTATTTTCTTGGCATTTCTTACGATATTTTAAGGTAAATTAATAAGTATAACTATAACAATGAGTATCAAAACTAACATAACTCTATTCTTTATAATTGTGTTTTTAAACGCAACTTTTGCAGAAAAACATGCCTTAATTATCGCTATTGGTAATTACCCCGTTAGTGGGGGATGGACATCCATATCTAGTCACAACGATGTACCTCATGTTAAAGCTGCACTAGCCAATCTTGGCTTTTTACCTGCCAATATTCAAACTCTTACAGATGAAAAAGCAAATAAAAAAGGAATTATAGCAGCTATACAGGCTTTGACAAAAAAGCTAAAAAAAGGAGATATTGTATACATCCACTATTCTGGTCATGGTCAACAAGTGGTAGATGACAATGGTGATGAAATTGACCAACTCGATGAATCAATTGTGCCTTATGATTCGCCAATGAAATTCCAACCTGGAGTATATGAAGGAGAAAATCTTATTAGGGATGACCTTTTAGGGGAATTAACAGATAAAATGAGAATTATCTGCGGGAAAGATGGACAAATTGTATTAATTTTAGATTCGTGTCACTCTGGCACTGGAGTAAGAGGAATGGGAAAAGTTAGAGGCACAGATAGAATCATGGGGCCCGATAATTTTATACCAACAATCGTATCTACTGAAAGGTCTATGAATATTGGAAAAGAAGAAAATAGTAGCTTTGCACCCCTAGCATGTTTTTTTGGTGCAAGTGCCAAAGAATTAAATTATGAAACTTTAGATGACCAATCAAAGCCTGTAGGTAGTTTAACTTTGGCTATAACCACTGTGTTAGGCAAAATGCATCAAACATACACGTTTGAAGAATTGTTTGAAAGAATTAAGTTTAAAATGAAAACGTCTGCACCAAGGCAGAATCCTCAATGGGAAGGGCCTAGAGATATCAAAATATTAGGTGGTACACTACAAAATACCGAGTTCAGCTTCACTGTCTCTAATATCAAAGACCCTTCGACTATTACAGCCGATATAGGTACTTTTTTCAATGTTTACACTGGAAGTACTGTCGAACTTATTTCAAAAAACAAAAATAAAGTCATTTGCAGAGGTGAAGTAACTAAGGCATACTTAACAGAATCAGTTATAACCCTCGAATCCCCCATCGAGGAGGCTGAAGATGATTTATATCAAATTAAAGTAATCCAAAAAGCACAACCTTCCATCCAGATCAGCCTAAAGATTGATCTCGGTCCTGAAAGTCATTGGAGCAAGTTAGCTGGTAAATTGTCAGAATCACCAATGCTTAATATTGTGTCTGAAAATGCAGATATCTTTTTAACAGAAGAAAATTCAGTATACTCACTCCAATTATTAACTAAAGAAGGGAGCGAATTGTATTCTGCAGCATACGATGGTACAGAGTTGGATAAAATATACCAAGAATGCGAACAAAACATTCGAGTGTTTTTGCAAGGTAAATTTTTAAAATCATATGATAATGAGATTTCAAAATTTGATTTTTCTTTAGCGTTGGTGTCTGTAGATTGTCAATCACAACAACCCAATATAATAAATCCTACAGATGAAATCAATGTTAAAGTAGGTAGTTGTGTGAAATTCAAAATCACCAATAATGGAATCACAGGAGGATATTTTTCCTTATTAGACATACAACCAGATAACATTATCAATTTAATCATACCCGCAGTAAAGATTGGATACACTGCTGAGGAATACTACCTTAAACCTGGAGATGCTTTTACTACAGATTACATTGTAGAAATTGGCGAACCACTTGGAGAAGAAACCCTGAAATTAATAGTTTCTAAGACACCACAAGACCTCTCAGGCATCATTATGACCCAAGGTAAATCAAAAAGAGGTATCGGCACATTAGATCCATTTGAGCAATTATTAAATGCCTCTTACAATCCTGTCTCAATGCGAGGAGCCAAAGTAAGACAGTCAGAAGGAGATGAGATTGGCACAAGTACGTTGTTTTTTAAGATTGTTAAATAGAGAGGACACCTCATAAAATAAGATTTCTCTGTACAGACATTAAATTTAAAAACTAACAATACCAATGACACTGCCGATCATATTATGTCTAGTCTTTTTTGCTCTTGCATTTATACACTTTAATTGGGTATTAGGTGGTGAATTTGGATATGCTCAATCATTGCCCACTAATGAAAGTGGAGAAAGAGTGTTAAACCCAAAAAGAATTGAAAGTGCCATAGTAGCTCTTGGATTGGCTGCATTTGGAGTCTTTTATTTATTGAAATCTGGGTTGATTCACACAATTTTACCCATGTGGATAATGCAATATGGAGGTTGGGTGATATCTATAATTTTCATCCTAAGAGCTGTGGGTGATTTCAAATATATCGGATTTTTTAAGAGTATTAGAAATACCGACTTTGGTGAGTTGGATACGAAAATATTTTCGCCTTTGTGCCTAGCTATTGGAGTGATCGGTATAATAATCCAACTTTCATAAATCTTATTAGCCTCTAATGTCACCCAAGTCACATTTCATTAACTGCAATACTCTTACCTTTGCAGTATAATTACATTCTATATAATACAGAATATCAACTATAAATATTCTACAAACAATATAATTACATATGTTTTTTAACAGAAAAAAGAAAGAAACAATAGCAGCTATCGAAATTACAGATGCTAATTTTGAAGAGTTGGTCATCAATAGTGACCAAGGCGTATTACTTGATTTTTGGGCTCCTTGGTGTGGACCGTGTAAGGTGATCGGACCTATTGTAGATGAACTTTCAACAGAGTATGCTGGAAAAGCTGTGATTGGAAAAGTTAATGTTGACGCCAATCCAAAATTGTCAGCCCATTTTAAAATAAAAAGCATTCCTACTTTAGTATTCATCAAAAACAAGGTAATGATCGAAAAAATAAGCGGTATGGTACCAAAACCAAACCTTGCAGTCATGATTGATGATCTAATTAAGTATGAAACTGCAGCGAGCTAATCAAATTTAAGTAAAACACAACATTTAAATCTATTCAGGTTGTTTATATTCCCTTCCTAGTTTTGGGCAAAAAAAAGAAATT
Organism: Saprospiraceae bacterium; assembly: GCA_037968395.1. Lineage (GTDB taxonomy): Bacteria > Bacteroidota > Bacteroidia > Chitinophagales > Saprospiraceae > JADKBO01. The sequence goes on from JBBKVK010000034.1 coordinate 5,598, forward strand.
AGAATAGGGAATATCTACCCCACTCTTTCTATCAAAGCCATATAAAAGCCATCAAAGCCATCTTTATAGGGTGATGTATTGTGCTCAGATAACAGTTTGTAATTTTCATTTTTTGATAAGAAGGTACTTACTTGCTCCTGATTTTCAGAAGGTAGAATACTGCATGTTGCGTAGACAAGTTTTCCTCCTATTTTTATCATTTTGGAGTAGTTTTCTAGTATCTCTTTTTGCGTGATTCTGATTCTATCTAAGAATGCTTGATCTAACTTCCATTTAGCGTCTGGATTACGTCTTAGTACGCCTGTGCCACTACAAGGAACATCGAGCAGTAATCTATCTGCAGAATCTCTTAGCCTCTTGATTACTTTGTTATTGACAATTGGTCTGGTGTCGATGTTGTGAATGCCGTTTCTCTTGGCTCTTTTCTTGAGTTCCTTGAGTTTCCATTCTTCTGTATCGAGAGAGATCAAAGTTCCCTTATTGTTCATGAGTGTTGCTAAGTGAAGTGATTTACCTCCAGCTCCGGCACAAGCATCTATGACCCTCATATCTGGGCTAACCTCAAGGTAACTTCCGATTAGTTGACTTCCTGGATCTTGTACTTCAAAGTAACCACTACTAAATGCTTTAGTCCCAAATACATTCTTCCTTTCCTTTAAGAATAATCCAGTTTCAACCCCTTTGATTCGAGTTGTTTCAATCCCATCCTTTTTAAGGATAATCTGCAGTTCCTCAATATTGGTCTTGAGTGTATTTACTCTAATACCTACAGAAGCTTCTTCATTAAGGGCATTTATTTGTTTGTCCCAATCCTCGCCCAACTCTTTTTGACCTATTTCGTCTACCCAATCAGGAATAGATTCTCTTATTTTTCTTATGGTTTGGCCTTCATTAAACTTCGCAACTACTATCTCTCTTGTAATACCATTAAACTGTTTAAGCTCTGGGAGTTCTTCTCCATTCATTGTCAATTGTATGCCCAGAAGTCTCCAAATCACTGCCTTATCGAAATCATACATATCTGTACCATTAATGAAATGCAACAACCTCCACCATCTTACAATATTGTAACTATTTGAAGCAATAAATGCTCTATCCCTTGATCCATATCTCGCATCTGATTTCAATGCTTTCTGGATTGCCCTATCCGCCATTTGATTTTCTGCAAAGATGTCAGATACTACATCTACAGTGGCATAAAGAAGTGGTTTGTGTATTTTCATAAAGCAAAGATAGTGGTAAATTCAAGTAGGTAAAATTATAGAATGCTTTAATTTTAAATGAGCTAAAAGCAAACCTATTTCCACTTTAACTTTTCTATCTTTGCCTTTCCTAATTCACTCAGAAACAACTTTCAATTATGTCAAATATATCAAGGTCTCATATTAAAATTGGTGAACTAGTGGCTATAGTCCAAAAGCAACATCAATCTTCTGGAGAACTAACGGAAGGACTTGTAAAAAGGATATTGACCAAATCAAAAGACCATCCTCACGGCATTAAAGTCATGCTAGACACTGGGGAAGTAGGCAGGGTAAAGCAAGTCATTGAAGATTAAGAGGTTTGATCAATGATGAAATTATTCATTATAAAACGATACAATTATTTGCAATAAATGGACTTAGAATAAATAAAAGTGATACAAATAGAGGTCTATAATTCTAAATTGGTTTTGTTATCAACTAAGACTTTTAAAATTAAAAGAATAAAGTTTAATGACCATTAAGAGAATAATTCATATTTTTACCAAGTTAAGGAATATAGAATTGAGAATAACTAGTGTTTTATATAAAGAATACTAAAAAAGAATAAAAAAATAAATGGATACAACTACATTAAAGTTTAATAAAACCGATCGTCCAGAATTTTACAAAGAGCTTAATAAGAGAGTAGCTGATTATTTTTTAATCAATAATATCTCAAAACATGCCAATACTAAGATGGTGTTAAAGACAGTATCCATGATCGTAATATACTTTCTTCCATTAGCATTGATGTTGACAGGAGTAGTATCTTCTTTTTCAGGTACCATGTTGATGTGGGTTATAATGGGATTTGGTATGTCAGGCATTGGATTTGCTGTCATGCATGATGCCAACCATGGTGCATATTCTTCTAACAGTACTGTAAACAATATTTTAGGGTTTTTAATAAATTTTACTGGAGGCTTTCACATCAATTGGAAAATCCAGCATAATGTGCTTCACCACTCGTTTACAAATGTCCATGATATGGATGAAGACATTCAAGGTAAAGGTTTAATTAGGCTTTCTCCTGATCAAGAAAGAAAACCAATGCAAAAATATCAAGTTTGGTACACACCTTTCATTTATTCTATTATGACTCTTTTCTGGTTTACAGCAAAAGATTTTATTCAACTATTTAGATACGAAAAAAAGCAATTGTTAGGTGGTAAATGGCCAACGCTTAAGTCTGCATTGGTACAAGCAGCCTTTCATAAATCATGGTATATTGCTTTATTTTTAGTGCTTCCTATATTCTTGATCTCTCTTCCTTGGTGGCAAGTAGTCATTGGATTTGTAACAATGCATTTGATCTGTGGTCTATGGCTTGCCTTGGTGTTTCAGCCTGCCCACGTTATTGAAGAAACAAATTTTTACACAAAAGATGAAGAAACTGGTAGTGTTGAGAATTCATGGGCAATACATCAAATGTTGACTACGTCTAATTTTGCTAAAAACAATATTCCTTTATCGTGGTTTGTGGGAGGATTAAATTATCAAGTAGAGCATCACTTATTCCCACACATTTGTCATATACATTACAAAGATATCTCGCCGATAGTAAAAGCTACTGCTGAAGAATTTAACGTGCCATATTATGAGCATCCAACATTTATTTCTGCAATAAAAAGCCATTTCTCTTTACTTAATCAATTGGGAACTGGTAAGTATGACACAAAATTAGCAAGAGCTTAGTAGTTAAATAATAAGTTATAAAAATTGTTAGGTAGAGTCATCTCTTACATAAAGTATTATCTAAAAGCGAAAACAGTATACAACGTTCATTCGCCTTTCGTTTATGACTTTATACTCGATGTAATGGATACTACTAAAGAATATTACAGTTATCCATACTTAGAGCATCAACGTAAAACGCTATTATTTAATCATGAGAATATTGTTTTTATTGATTTAGGGGCAGGCAATAAAAGTGGCAAGAGAAAGGTGTCAGAAATAGCCAAGTCTTCGCTTTCTTCGATCGAACAATGTCGTATGCTGTTTAATTTAATCAATAAGTATAAACCTAATAACACGATAGAGTTAGGCACTTCACTAGGTCTCTCGACACTCTATATGGCAACTGCATATGCTGAAAACACAATACATACCATAGAAGGCAATCTAAGTTCAGCTGAAATAGCTTCCAATTTATTTAATAAAAATGAGATTAAAAACATCCAAAGTTATATTGGGCCTTTTGATGATCATCTAGAATCTATTTTGGAGAAAATGGCATTTATCGACTTAGCATTTATCGATGGTAATCATTCAAAAATACCAACAATAGCTTATTTTGAATTATTTAAATCTAAATCAAATTTAGACACAATATTAATCTTTGATGATATATATTGGAGTAAGGGAATGAATGAAGCTTGGGACTACATTAAAGCTGACCCTAAGGTAACTTTGACTATTGATTTATATGAAATAGGTATCGTATTTTTTAATGCTAAACTTTCAAAAGAGAACATAACTCTGATTGATTTCTGGAAGAAACCATGGAAACTAGGGATTTTTGGATAATTGCTTCAAAATAACTTTACCTTTGCACTTAATTTAATTCTTTAGTTAAAATCAAAGTATGCACAAATCTGGCTACGTTAACATTGTTGGAACTCCTAATGTTGGAAAATCTACCTTAATGAATGCTCTTATGGGAGATAAAATTTCCATAATCACAAGCAAACCTCAAACTACTAGGCATAGGATATTAGGCATAATGAGCGATGATGAGTATCAATTAATTTTCTCTGATAGTCCAGGTTTAATTGATGCTCCAGCTTATGAATTACAAAGTAAGATGAATCGATTTGCATATTCTAGTTTTGAAGATGCTGATGTTTTACTGTTTGTGATTGACTTATTCGAATCTTATACTGGCGATGAAAAAGTCCTAGAATTATTAAAAAAAGCAGATGCTCCTAAAATCCTATTGATAAATAAAATTGACTTGGCTAGGAATGAAAACCAAGTGGTAGAATTGATAGATAAATGGAGTAAAGTGATGAAATTTGATCATATATTTCCAATTTCTGCTTTGCAAAACCAAGGCATAGATCATATCAGAAAGCTATTAATTGACCTCCTCCCTGAAGGTCCGGTGTACTTCCCTAAAGAACAAATAACAGACAAACCAGAGCGATTTTTTGTTAGTGAGATCATTAGAGAAAAAATTCTCAATCAGTATAAACAAGAAATACCTTACTCTTGCGAAGTTTTAGTAGAAAGTTTTAAAGAAGAAGTAGTTAAAAGTGGCCCTATTTTAAAGATTAAAGTAATCATCTATGTTGATAGAAAATCTCAACAATCAATCATTATAGGTAAAGGCGGAAAAGCCATAAAGGGACTAGGGATATCCGCAAGATCAGATATAGAAAAATTCTTTAAAACAAAAGTATATTTAGAGCTTCTTGTAAATGTCAAAGAAGGATGGAGGAACCAAGACCGAGAGCTTAAAAACTTTGGGTACGACGGATAAAAATAGGCACCTCCAAGCCCGATAGGGACTAGTGAGGCCGACCTGTGTTTCCCAGATAAACATAAAGAATCGAAATAAATAACGTAGTTGAGGGACTTTCCTTACCTTTGCACAAATAATTTTCATAAATGAGTAATGTAGTGGCTATAGTTGGCCGTCCAAATGTTGGTAAATCAACATTGTTTAATAGATTAATTGGAGAACGTAAGTCTATCGTTGACAACGTGAGTGGAGTGACAAGAGACAGGATCTATGGGTATAGCGACTGGAATGGTAAAAGCTTTACTGTCATTGATACTGGAGGATTTGTACACAGATCAGATGATGTATTTGAAGCAGCAATTAGATCTCAAGTACAATTAGCAATCGACGAATCACAAGTTATCCTTTATATGGTGGATGTCACCACAGGAATTACCGATTTAGATGATGAAATAGCTGGAATGCTAAGAAAAGGAACAAAACCTGTAATCTTAATTGTAAATAAAGTAGATAATCATCAAAGAGAACTCTTAGCAAATGAGTTTTGGGCACTTGGGTTTGATAACACAATGTTTTTATCTTCTATTTCTGGAAGTGGGACAGGTGACATGTTGGACTTATTAGTAGAATTTCTTTTACCTGAGGAAGATTTAGAAACAGAATCTGATTTGCCAAGAATAGCAATAGTGGGTCAGCCTAATGTTGGTAAATCTTCTATTACAAATGCTTTATTAGGTGAGGAACGTAACATCGTTACTGATATACCAGGTACCACTAGAGATTCTATCAATACCAAGTATAATAAGTTTGGACATGAATTCTACTTAATAGATACTGCAGGAATCAGAAAGAAAAACAAAGTCCACGAAGATTTAGAGTTCTACTCAGTAATTAGAGCTGTAAAGGCAATAGAAGAAGCTGATGTATGCGTATTAATGATTGATGCAACTGTTGGTATAGAGTCTCAAGACATGGCAATCTTAACCCTTATTCAAAGAAGAAGAAAAGGATTAGTTATTGTAGTAAACAAATGGGATTTATTAGAAAAAGAAACCAATACAGCAAGAGACTTCGAAATTGAATTAAAACGAAAAATATCGCCTTTTAATGATGTTCCAATAGTATTCACATCTGTCATAGAGAAACAGAGAATCATGAAAGTGGTAGAAGCAGCTATGCTAGTAGCCAATAACAGAACTCAAAAAATTAAAACATCTGTATTAAATGATGTACTGCAAGCAGAGATAGAAAGAATGCCACCACCATCACATAGAGGCAAATTCATTAAGATTAAATATATCACTCAATTGCCTATTCATTACCCTTCTTTTGTTTTCTTTTGCAACCACCCAAAACACATTAAAGCCTCTTATAAAAACTTTATTGAGAATAAGATGAGAGAAAAATGGGATTTCAGTGGAGTACCAATTGTACTAAGTTTTAGAGAAAAGTAATGAGTTGGAGTAAAACAAATTTTGAAGACGTATATATTTTTGAACCTAAAGTCTGGAAAGACGAAAGAGGCTATTTTGTAGAAACATTTAATGCATCAAATTTAGGTGATACTGCGATCAATCCGAATTTCGTCCAAGACAATGAGGCTAAAAGTACAAAAGGGATATTAAGAGGGCTACACTATCAGACTGGAGCCCATGCTCAAGCTAAATTGGTAAGAGTGATACAAGGCGAAGTACTAGATGTAATTGTGGATTTGCGGACGGACTCAAAGACGTATGGTAAGCAACTTAGTGTGATCTTAAATGATATCTCTAAAAAACAAATGTACGTTCCTAGAGGGTTTGCTCATGGTTATGCTGTACTATCGGATGAAGCAATATTTGCTTATAAATGCGATAATTATTACAATAAAGAATCAGAAGGCGGTCTTATTTATAACGATCCGCAACTCGCCATAAATTGGATATTACCAATCGATCAATTCATCGTTTCTGAAAAGGATGAATTGCTTCCTACTTTGGGAAATCATAAACCCTTTATTTAAAATGGCAAAGATTGCATTAGTTTTAGGCTCAGGAGGTCAATTAGGTAGCGAGATTAAAGCAGTCTATGAGGCATACCCTGATTTAACCTTTTATTTTGCAAAACGGGATGAAATCGATATTGAAGATCCTGAACTATTTTCATTATTAGATTATCACTGTCCCGACATTGTAATCAACTGCGCAGCGTATACAGCAGTAGATAAAGCAGAAACAGACGAAGAAAATGCTTACAATATCAATACCCATGCTTTAAAAGCTTTAGCAGAAGCGACAAGCAATTGTGGAGCTACTTTAATACACATATCATCCGACTACGTATATGATATTGAAAAAAAAGGGCCATTACTAGAATCCGACATTTGTAGCCCCAAAAGTGTATATGCTAAATCTAAAT
>JBBKVK010000035.1:0-7533 GCA_037968395.1 Saprospiraceae bacterium
ACATTGCTTTACATATGATTAAAAAGTATTATATTTGTCTTTTTAAAGTAATTTTAATCATTAGTACAATGAATCGAACACTCAAAGTATTATCGTTAGCAGTCATTCTGTTCTTGGCCTATATGTGGGTGAGTATCTTATATAAGTCTTGTAATACAAACTCTGAATTTGAAAATTTTCAAGAGACTGTAGCGAACGAAGATAATGAAGTTCCTAGCCTTTCCGACGAGTATGACAAAGAGCCATTTTTTGCAGATGATAAAGAAAATACAAGTTCTAATGATGCTGAATCTAATAAAACTCCAATAGATTATAACAAACTTGACGAACAAATTGAAGAAAGCACACCAAATGTAAAATCAACACAAAAGACTAGTCCTCAGAGGACAGTATCTGAGACTGGTGTGTCAGGAGGAAGATATATGGTTATTGCTGGTTCGTATTTGCTAGAGTCTAATGCAGATGAGATGGTAGCGAAACTTAAAAATTTAGGCTATAAAAATGCTGAAAAAGTTATTTTTGATCAAAGTCAATTTCATTCTGTTTGTGCAGGAAGATTTGATGATTACACAGTAGCTGTCCAAACTAAGTCTGAATTAAGTAGGCGAGGTGTTGATAATTATATTCATACAAAAAAGTAGAACATGTGTGGTCGATCTTCTTTGACTAAGACAGAAAAGGAACTAGAACAGCGGTTTAATGCAACATTTTATTCTGAAGATTTAGAAAGGTATAATCCATTACCAAATTTTAACATCGCTCCAACACATATATGTCCAGTGATATTATCAAGAGATGCTACTCGGATCAATGTCTTAAGATGGGGAATGATTCCTTCATGGTCAAAGGACATTAAGATGGGGTATAAAATGATCAATGCAAGAATAGAAACTATAAAAAGTAAATCAACATACAGTTCTGCTATATCAAATCGCAGATGTTTAGTACCATTGACGGGCTTTTATGAATGGAAAAAATCAGGCGATCTAAAACAACCTTACAACATCTTTACTACAGATCAGGAAATATTTACAATGGCAGGAATGTGGGATAGCTGGAAATCTCCATCAGGTGAAATCATTTATTCATTTACCATCATTACAACACCACCCAATGAAATGATGGCTAATATTCACGATAGAATGCCTGCAATTCTAACCCCCGAAAAAGAATCTCTTTGGTTAGATGAAAGTCTGCCACCAAAATCAGTAATTAAACTTTTAGAAGAACCTTATCCCTCCGACTTAATGTCAGCATATAAAGTTTCTGCTAAGGTTGGTAATGTAAGAGAGACTGGACCTGAATTAGTCGAACCTATTGATTTAGATGAAATTAATTAGGATACAATTACTATATCTTCATCTTTGATCAATGGTCTTCCACAGTATTTCATCATTATTTGAGCAACAGTGATAACATCTTTGGCACAGTATGCGGCAATCCTTTCGATGTCATTTTCCTTCCAGAATACATCACCTACCATGGATCCATCAATGTCATCTTTTGGTGTTGGTATATCTAGCATTGCTGTCAATAAACTAATTGATGTATAGTTTTTGTAATCACCAAACCTCCACAACACTAAAGTATCTATAAGGTGTTCAGTCTGCCAAGGCTTTTTACCAGCAATGTCAAGCATGTTTGGCATGAATGATCCATGTTTCACCATTCTTCGACATAAATAAGGAATGTCAAACTCTTTAATGTTATGACCACATAAATAATAATCGTTAGGATTACTGTAATGATGTGATAATAAGTCTGCAAAACTATTAAGCAACTCTATTTCATCATTTCCGTACAGTGATTTTACTCTAAATCCTTCATCTGAAAGGAATCCACACGATATACAGACCACCTTGCCAAACTCAGCAAAGATTGCGGCTTTCTGTTTGTATGCTAACGCATAATCTTCAGTTGTAGCACTATCATCAAATTTCATTAATAAGCTGGCTTTTCTTTTCCAAAGTGCTTTATAATGATCAGGTAGGTCATCATACACTGAATATTCTGAGACAGTTTCAATATCAATGAATAATGTTTTGCTAAGATTTTTGTACGGATAAATCATTTGTCAGGGTATTTACTGATAGAAAATATTAATGGATATCCTCCATTTTTACTATAAAGTTAGATTAATCGTAGTAAATTAATAATATTTGCACTAGAATTATGTTTTAGGATTAATAAAAATATAAAATAATATGAGCACAACATCAAAAAGTAAACAAAATTTTACAGCATGGGCAATAGTAGCATTGATTGGTCTACTAGGGTTAAATGCTTATCAATGGTTTGTTAACAGTCAATTAAAAACACAAAATGACGTACAACAGACTAGTATGGTTGAACTTGAGTCTATCAATGCAGAACTTAATCAAGATTATGATACTGCACTGGCTAACCTTGAAGAAATGAGAGGAGACAATAAAGAAATGAATGATCTGATCGACAGTCAGAAGAAAGAGCTTACTTCTCAAAAGGAAAAGATTTCTAATCTGATCTGGACAAAAAGGGAGTTGACTAAAGCAAAGGAAGAAATGAAATTGCTTAATCAAAATGCTGCTAACTACCTAGCAGAAATCACAAGACTTAAAGATGAAAACCAAAACCTTACAGCATCCAATGTTGAGTTAAAGGGTAATAATGAAGCTTTGAGCACTGAAGTAGCAAATGAGCGTAAAGCTAAGGAGGAGATATCTCAAGCAAGAGCTATCTTGGCATCGGAAAAAGAGTCATTAGCAAAGAATAATGAAAAATTGTCCACTAAAGTTGATATGGCTAACGCTATAAAAATCAATTTTCTTGAAGTATCAGGGTTTTCTGTAAATGATGATGGAAAAGTAAAAAGTAAGTCTAGGGCTAGAAATATTGATATGCTTAGAACTTGTTTCACTACAGAGACAAATCTTGTAACTCCAGCTGGGGAAAAGAAATTTTACATTAGGATCATCAACCCTCAAGGAGAAACAATTGCTGTAGAAAATAGTGGATCAGGTGTATTGACTAATAAACTTGACAACACTCAAGTTAGATACTCAACATCAGGAACAATCAAATATAACAATGAAGATACTAATGCTTGTATTGATTGGAATTTACCTAATTCTTTAGCTAAAGGATTATATAATATCGAACTTTACAACAATGGTTTCCAGGTAGGAAAGGGAACATTTAAAATGAAATAAAATTGAGGAGGCTTTTCCAATAAAGGATGGCTACTTAAAACTAAAGAGGGGCGTAATATGTTGTTATTACGCCCCTCTCTTATTTTCTATAAAGGTTATCTGTATCTATTTATCATTCTTATTCTCTGATGCTTTTTTATCAAACTCCTCACTCTTATCTGTAAGTGTCTTAAAGATATCTGCACCATCAAAGTTAAGTCCCATATCAGGTAGTTCGTTAAAATAGATGTCACCTTTTAACATAAAGTAGATATTAGCAGTCTCTGAATAAACTTGAGCAAATAATACTTGTAAGTTGTCACTGGCATTGGATAATCCATAAATTTTTGCCTTGCCTTCTTTCGATTTTGCATTTACCAATAATTCGTAATTGTCAGTAGTAATAGCAGTCTCAAGTTTGGCAAGATCACTCTTACTGAAGTCTTTGTCTGGAGTGAACATTAAAATTTCAACTTTGTCAATTTTAGTCTTAAAATCTCCTTTGTCGTTTTTTAGATACGACATGATTTTTTCATCAAAAGTGATACTTGTAACATCAGTATCATTTTTGTATTTCATAAAAGCTAATTCTAAGGCTCTTTGAGCATTAATTGTAGTAATTCCGAAAACTGCTATTAGTATTGTTATTATTGATTTCATTTTATAAGTTTTTATAGTTTTTCAATAAGGATAGTGGTTTAAGCCCCTTTTGAGACTTTTGATTCAGACATGGTTTTAGTTTTGTTCAAATTTATCTTTTGTAATGCATCCATATCTATCTCCCCTTTTAGATGAAGTAAGACTACATTGTCATCGCTATTTATAAATAAGAATACGTCTTTAACATTCTTTTTCTTTTCCTTAACCCAAAGATTGAACTTCGTGTCTTTATGATTAACCATGCCGTAAAGTTCGTATTTCTCTTTTGTAAGGTTTTGTGACAAATTTTTTAATTCAGGATTAGGCTTAGCATCTGTGCTAACCAATACCCTTAATTTGTCTACGTCTTTAATCACATTTTTAAACATAGCTAAGCCTTCTTCGTCAGTATTACTACTAAAAGCCATACTTAAGCCTTTCTCAACAAGCCAGCCGGGTAGGGTAGCTGCGACAACTTCATTATCTTGCTTATAATGTGTAAAGAGGTTATCAACTGTTTTACTACTACATGAACCAAAGAGTATAATTGTAAATAACAATAATATGATATTTTTCATGATATTGAAATGTTAGGCTAATGAAGTACAAGATACTTTTTTAACCAAGATTATAAAAAAAAATAATAAAATGGAGTGGAGATGGAGGGAAGGTTTATTTAAAAGAAGACTTTATCCTACATCTTTTGAAAAGATTAAAGTAGGATATACTGAAAAGACATATCCTACTTTAATTTTATTTTTTGTCTAAATTTTCTAAAAACTCTGCGCCATTAAGATCTAATTTTTTGGCTAGTTTGCCAATCTTATTTAAGTCTAGCTGTCCGACAAAGCTCATAAGTACAAAGCTATCTTCACCACCAACCAGCAACAGTAATTCTTCAATTACATCAGATTTAGATTCTTTTGTTAGAAACTTAACGTTCGAACCTTTGTCTCTAACTGTCATCAGTACTTGATACTGACTAGTTGGGATTTTTTTAATCGCCTCATTGTAATATGCAAGTGGCGTCTTTTCTGTTGTAAGAATTTTTAGACCTTTAATGTCTTTAACTAATTCTTTTATTTCTTGGTCATCTTGTCCTTCCATGACCTTGCTTACCATCTGAAACATCCTAGGGCTTACATAAACCATAGTGAAGTTTTCATCATTTTGGTAGCTTTGAAAGAATTTATCAATGGCATCAGTCTGGCCAAATAATCCTGAAAAAATTGAGAGAGTTAAAGCAAATGAAAGTAATGTCTTCATGATCTTAAAAATTGTTTTAAATTTGTATTAATGTTAATAATGTTAGAAGGTGCATTCGGGTGTCAAACTGTTTGCACCTTCGTTTTATGATGCTATTTTATAATGTTCATTTTATTGACATTTTCCATGCCAATGGATAACTTATCAGACCCTTTCCTATAGTTTTTTGATACCATAGCAAGTGCCATCTTAGTATATGCCAAAGCTTCTTCAGGGTCTTCTACATTTACGATTGTTGCCTTTTTTGAAGTGTTGCCAGTATTTAGTGTTGATTTTACAACAAATATTGATGCTAAAGCTATTACAAATACTGCCGCTATAGCTCTCCAAGACTTGTTTAGTTGGTATACTCTACTTTCCCGAGCTAAAGTCTCAGTTGGAGCTTTAATTTCAATGTTACTTGCATTAATTGAAGACTCCATTTTAAATATTTGGAATAATGGAGCTGCATCCTGATGCTCTTCTGCCACTTTTCCAGAATTATAGTATTCTTTTAGTTTAAGTTCTTCATGAATGTTAGTCTCAGCATTCCAGTATTTATTCAGAAGATTATTTATTTCTGTATTATTCATCGTTGTAAATTTAGATGTTTAATTTTTTCTTTAAATTTTTGTCTAGCTCTAAACAAGTTCACTTTAACCTGTTCTTCGGTAAGTCCTATTATTTCACTAATCTCTTTATAAGTATATCCTTCTATATCTCTTAGATGGATAATTTCTTTTTGGTTTTGTGGCAATTCATTAAGCAGTTTCATTACCATACTCAGGCTCTCTTTATCTTCAGCGATTATGTCTGGAGTCGGGGAGCGGTCTGATATTGTATGATAATCAGAGATGTCTTTTGTATCACCTTTTCTTTTTCTAATTTTATCAATGCATAAGTTACGAGTTACGGTCATGCACCAAGCTTCTTGGTTCTCAATCTGTGCAAAATCCTCTCTCTTCTTCCAAACCTTTATCATCAATTCCTGCAAAACATCTTCCGCATCAAATTGATTGCCCACTATTTTTAATGAGAATCTATAAAGCTTGTCTTTGTAGCCTTCTAAAGCTTTTATAATTGTTTCGTTTCGCATTATATTATCAAGACGACTTGAATTTTGATTAGTTACACAAGTACGTCATTTTATTTAAAAAATATTTAACTTTTAATAGTTGATTTGCTCTGCCTATCGAAGTAAGATTAATTTGGAGCAAAAAAAAAGGTCAGCTGCAAATACAACTGACCTTTTTATCTTAAACTTTTTAAGTTATTTTTTCATTGACCATTCTGCAATTGATGCGTCATTCATCTTTACATATTCGTCATTACCTGCGGTTTGTGCTAATTCTTTTGATAATTTAGCAGCTTTGATAGCTTCTTTATATTTACCTAAATCTCCTAGAATTAAAGCTTCTCTTCTCACTTGCCAAAATTTTGGACTTTCTACTTTAGTTGCTTTTTGAATCCACTCTAACGCTTGATTTAAATCTTTTCCTGTAGAATGGAAATAGCTAGCAGCATTGTAAAAATCATTATTTGATGGGCCTGCCATTACTCTTTCTATGCTTTCCATAACTGCTGCATCAGTTCCTACTAATATAGGAAGTGAAACGCCTGTTTTATCCCACATAATGTTTAAGTTTCCGCTTACATCAGTAAAATCATTAAAGTTGATTGTCATGGATTCTACTTCATTTCCAAGACTCATCGTTTTAGCTTCTAAACTTACAGTTGGTACTTTTTCGGTATAAGATCCCCAACTACCTGATTCATATGGGTAAAAGTTTACCGTCCATGCAGCAGCGTTTGGTTTTGTTAAGATTGCATAAGAACCTTTCATTAAGTCTTTTCCACCAATTTTAACATCTTCACTAAAAGTAACTTTAGTTGCAGAGTTAGCACCTGTTCTCCAAAACTTGTTGTATTCTACTATACCGTCAGTTCCAAATACCTTTCTACCTTTTTTACCAGGTCTTGAATATTCTACTGTCACATCAGTTAAACCAATTTTTTGTTCTATTTTTTGTCCAGGACTTGCAGCTGGAGTATTAATTTGGGCTTGTGTAAAACCTACAAATAAGCAAAAAGCCATCAGTGATAAAATCGTATTTTTCATTTTAAATTTATTGAATATTTTGTTATAGAAATAATAGTTTGCTTTATTAACAATCGATATTGGAAAAAGTTGTGAGGAATACTGGACTCGAACCAGTGACCCCTACCCTGTCAAGGTAGTGCTCTAAACCAACTGAGCTAATCCCTCATAAATAAAGTGCAAAGATAGACAAGTAGACCAATTACACAATATATATATCATTTTTTGAAATATTTCTTATTTTTATGAGAAATATAAATTTCGAATTATTTCATGAGCCATAAAGGTATCTAATTCTTTTAAATATACTTCAACAGAATTTCCGTATTCTCAAACTTAGGGAGAAAAAAAACAATACAACGCCTTGATCACTAAGTATTATAT
>JBBKVK010000036.1:0-23270 GCA_037968395.1 Saprospiraceae bacterium
CATATTAGTTTATGGATTAATGATAAGTAAAGAACAAACTTACAACAAATTAAATTTACAAAAAATTAGACATTGAAATACTCATTTCTTTTGCTTTTAACCCTGCTGCTATACCAAAGTCTTCTTTGTCAGAAGCATAGATAATACCTCTAGAAGAATTAACCAATAGACCACATGTATCATTAATACCATTATTTGCAACGGCTTCAAGATTACCACCTTGAGCACCTACACCAGGTACCAGAAAAAAATGGTCTTTAGCTAATGACCTAATGTGTTTGAATGATTCAGGATGTGTAGCTCCTATTACGAACATGAGATTATCCGGATTTCCCCATTTTTGTGTAGTTGTAATTACACTTTCATACAAAAATTTGTCTCCAGTCTTTAACATCTGAAAATCCTTGGATCCTTGATTAGAAGTAAGACCAAGCACAATTACCCATTTATCTTTAAACTCCAAGAATGGTTTGACAGAATCTTCTCCCATGTAAGGGGCGATAGTGATAGCATCAAAATCGAAATTTTCGAAGAAGGCTTTAGCATACATTGTAGCAGTATTACCAATATCCCCTCTTTTAGCATCAGCAATTTTAAATATGTCTTTTGGAACTTCTGCCATGACTCGTTCTAATATCTCCCATCCTTTAGGACCTAAACATTCAAAAAAAGCTAAATTAGGCTTATAGGCTACACAATAATCCTTAGTGTTTTCAATGATTTCTTTGCAAAACTTAAACACAGCATCTTTGTCTTCTCGCAAATGAAGAGGCATTTTACTATGGTCGGGATCCAGCCCAACACATAAAAATGATTGTTTTTTTAGTATGTTTTGGTAAAGTTGTGAGCTATTCATTAAAGGACACCGTTGATCGCTTTAACACTCTTGACCTCAGGGACCATTGACATAATTGCTTGTTCGACTCCTGCCCTCATTGTCATTGCAGACATTGAACAAAATTCACAGTTACCCATCCATTTGATTTCGACATCTAAACTTGGACTTATACTTACTAATTCAATATTACCACCATCTATTTCTAAATGAGGCCTTATAGTGTCCAATGCTTTGTCAATCCGATCAAATAAAGTTTTACTTTCTATAGTTGATGACATATATATTACCATATTCTAATTAAACAAAGATATACAAAAAATGATTCCTTACCAATAAAAGTAAAAAAAGCAAAATAATATGTATATTTGTCTTAAATTAATTGACATTTGTCTTAAAAAGTAATATATTTGTGTAAATTAGATCTTTTATGAAAAAGTACAGTCAAAATAATGCTAATAATACGATAGCCTCAGAGCCTGCAGCGGCATATGCTTCCTTGCATAAGCCATTTAAGATGATATCTAAAATTAATACAGAAGACAAACACATCTTTTTAGACATCATTCGCAAAGGGCTAGATTATACTGTTCTTGACGACTTCATGCTTTTAGCAGATTTACATCTTGATGAGATGGCAGATCTATTACATATCAATAGCCGCACCATTAGACGTATGTCTACCAGTGAGCCAATTAATACAGACCTGTCCGAAAAGCTTATAGATCTTATTAGATTATACAAGTTAGGTCATGAGGTCTTTGGTGACACTTTGGTCTTTAATCAATGGATGAAACGTAACATTTCAGGCATTGGTCATGCAAGACCTATAGACATCGTTGATACTGCCATTGGTGTAGAGATTGTTTCTGACGAGCTTAATAGATTAGCATTTGGAGTTTATTCTTAATATAATATGAAAGCTTTTAGAATATCACTTTGCAAATACATCGAAGATTTAACAGGAGAGGGAGCATTTAGGGCATCAGGTAGATGGAACTCAAAAGGAGTTAGAATGTTATATGCATCAACAAGTATTTCATTAAGCACCTTGGAGATTTTAGTTCATACTGATGGACTCCCTTTAAAAACCAATAAATGCATTATTAATTTGATAGTGCCAGATGAAGACATATTTATTTTAGCTAGCACACAATTGCCTAAAGATTGGGATTGCCGTCCTGCAAACCAATCAACTAGAAGTATTGGAGATAAATTCATAAAAGATGGCAAACATCTTGCTATGATTGTCCCATCCGTCATAATACCAGAAGAACAAAATTTGCTGATTAATCCAAATCATCCTAATTTTGATAAAATTGAAATATCAGAAAAAAGAGTTTATATATTTGATAATAGACTATAACTAGAAACGAAATGACATTTGAAGAAACGAAAGAACTCATTACCTCAAGAAGATCAGTTTATCCGCATAACTATATTGAAAGGCCTATTGACAAAGAATTGATATTTCAACTTTTAGAGTTAGGCAACTGGGCACCTACACATAGAAAAACAGAACCTTGGAGATTTAAAGTTTTCCATTCTGAATCTTCACGGCTTATGCTAAGTAACTATCTAGGCGAATCGTTTTTAAAAGCAAATGAAGGAAAAGAATATCCAGAAATCAAATATAAAAAAACAGTCGAAAAACCAATGACATCTGCTTGTGTTTTAGCGATATGCATGAAAAGAGACGAAGAAGTTAGAATTCCAGAATGGGAAGAAATAGCTGCGGTAGCTTGTGCGGTTCAAAACATTTGGCTAGGCTGCACTTCCTTAGGTATTGGATCTTACTGGAGTACTCCGTCAGCTATTATTAATGCAACTGACTTTTTACAATTAGAAGAGGGTGAAAAATGTATGGGCTTATTCTATATGGGGTATAAAAATGAAATAGCAGTATTATCAACTAGAAATCCTGTAGAAGAAAAAACGACGTTCATGTAAAAATTATTTTTTTAACGGAAACGATAAGAAATATTAAAATTAAAATGAAGCATAGCAATATAACTAATCTCTCGCTCTGAAAACATTGAAAAATCGAATAAAATAGGCGCTCGAGAAGTGCGAGTATATTCTGCAGGAAACGAATCAATAATTACATTTCTCCAACCAACACCTGCATATGTTGCAAAAGTCAAATAAAGATTATCTGTCACATTTCCTTTAACCCCTAAATGGAAAGTTGGTATAACAATCATATTGTTAATGCTATGTTGAAATTGCTTCTGAAAAGTAAAATCATTTCTGAAGTGAAAATAATTTGTTTTCCCTTTAAAATATACCAAATGAGTACCTACTCCTAGGAAAAACATCTTTTTATATGGGAAAAATCTAAACTCTGGTCTTAGTACAAACTTATTAAGTGTTCTGTTTTGTCTAGAATAAGAAAGATAACCAACTTCTAAATTGGTCTCTAAATAATCATTGATGAAATAATTTACATTTACCTGTAAATTAGGATTTAATGCAATAAACGCAGAAGGAGAAAATCCAACAGTCCATCTTCCTTCCTCAATTTTTTCTGTAATAGTATCCCTATCGCTAAAACTTTGGCAAAACGAGACAATAGGACAACTTAAGACTATAAAAACAATCTTAATTAAATGATTAAACGTTAATTTCATTCTAAATATTAATTATACTCAATAATGAAATATTAGAAATATCAGCGTAATCAAATTGATACAATTGTCCATCCCCAACTACAATTAGCAAGCCTTTGTTAGCAATCACATCGTAGGCTTTAAAATCAGTTTTTTCAAAAATCTGAATCGGATTATTTATGTCACTTACATCAAAAACAACAATACCTTGGTCATCATTACAAATGAATAAATAATTCGCATCCAAACTTAACCCTTTTGGATTGTGCATTGGGATAGTTTTCATCAAAATAGGAGATTTCAATTCAACAATATCATATATTCTTAGTTCTTTGATGGGAATATTTACGACGCTTCTATTGCCACAAGCAGTAATGATACTAGTAAGATTTTCACTTAGTGTCACAAAAGCATTTGTATTATTAGCTACCACAGGATCACAAGGAAACACATCATCGCCAAAATTAACATAGTCAGTTGAACTTTGTAAAACAGGTACTCCTCTTTCATCCAAATTCATAATAAAAAGCCTGTTGTTAGATCCCACAAGCAATATACCTTCATAATGATATATAGACTCAATGCCAAACCCTAGCTCTTGTTTATCTATAACTATTGGATTATCCTTAATAGATATATCTACTGTACTAATAAAAGCATCATCTACACCATATAGCCTGTTGTTTACTGCTAGTATCTTTGTGTATGATCCATTAATTGCAGATGAGCCTTGCTCGCTAATATCATCAGAACTTATACTACAAGAAAATATAAAGGAACAAAAGAGCAAAAAAAATAAATATTTCAAAATTTTCTGATTTAAATAAACTTAATTAAAAAACACGGCAATTAGGATTTGTCAACATCATCAAATTCCACTCTACAACAACTCCTTTAGATAAATCTACACATTCGAAATATCCACTGAAGTTCTCGGGATAAAGCAATAAAGACTCCTCGCTATAAAATCCAAAAATACTTGTTAATACTTGAACATTTAATAGGTCAGAAATATCAACTGACACCAAATCTCTTCCAAAGTTAACATATAAAATCCCATTAGATGCTGTTAGTTGAGTAACACCTGGAATTTCTATAAATGATATATTTAGTGGAGAAGATGGATTTGTATTGTCAATAACATGAATCCCTTTAAACTTTTCAATTATTAATATGTATGAATTATATAAAATAAAATTGGAGGTATTGGTCATCTCCTGCGGAGGAGATGACTTTATTACCTCAATGTCTAATATGGCGTAAATAGGCACTGCACCTTCTACAAATAAATCGGTTTCTGCATCTTTTATACAACTAGATAAAGACACAAGAATAGAAATAAATATAAGACTTAAAAATTTCATTTAGTATATTTAATGTAATGCTGTTGTTTGATTTTAAACGATTCGCATGAAATGAATGTGATTGAATGTATAGTATATTCTTAAACAAAAACTGTTTATTGCTACAAATCAAAGTTATATGCCTTCAAGAAAAAAATATTTTGATAAAATAACTTTACACTCAGAAATCCTCAACGTATTCTTAACAGTGGAAAGCAATATAAATTACCCTTTAGATCAACTTCGCGAAAGTAATTAGAATTAAAACAACCCAATAAATAACATTTATATGTTAAATTAACATTTTATGAAAACATAAATGTATTCCATATTGACTACTACGTAATAATAAATTATTATTTTTTTTATATAAAAAATTTTAATATATCAAATGGCTTTGTAATTTCGCATTATTGAAATAACTATTTTTAAACACAAAAAAAAGTAATAATGAGAAGAACCTTACTATTTTTATTCATGACCATCTTGAGTGTTGCTACTTATGCACAATCAATTTCTGGTACTGTCATCGATGCAGAAACAGGTGACGAATTAATTGGAGCATCTGTTGTCATTGTTGGTAAAACAATGGGTACCATTACTGGTACAAGCGGAAATTTTGAGATTGGTAATGCAACAACCCCATGCACTATTGAAGTTTCTTATGTTGGATATAAAACCATCACTATGGATATAAAGAGTGGTTTATCAAACATTGGTACTATTTCTCTTAACCCAAGTTCTATGGGACTACAAGAAGTAGTTGTAACTGGTACGATGGATATCGTTAGGGACAGAAGGACTCCTGTAGCGGTGTCTACTATTGGACTTGCTGAGATCCAAGCTGCTGGTGGAAACGTTGAATTTCCTGAATTAATGAAAAACACACCTTCAATTTATGTTGCTGGACAAGCAGGGGGATTTGGTGATTCAGAGGTGTTTACTAGAGGATTTGACCAAACAAATACTGCATTTTTGTTAAATGGACAACCAATAAATGGTATGGAAGATGGCAAGATGTATTGGTCTAACTGGTCAGGTATGTCAGATGTTGCTACTGCAATTCAAGTACAAAGAGGACTTGGATCATCAAAATTAGCCATATCTTCTGTTGGGGGTACTACAAACATTATTATGAAGCCTACTTCACAGAAAAAAGGTGGATCTGTAGCTTATACTTTAGGTAACAATGCATACCACAAGGTAACTGCTTCTTATAATACTGGTATGATTAATGACAAATTTGGAGTCTCAGTATTACTTACACACTGGCAAGGTGATGGTTGGGCAGAAGGTACAAAAGGTCAAGGCCAAAACTATTTCGTTTCAGCTGGGTATAAGTTGAATGAGAATAATACCTTTAATTTTATCCTTACAGGTGCACCACAATGGCACGATCAAAACTTTAACAGTAGAATAACTGACCATTATGAAGCAGATGGTTCATTTAACATCAAACAAAATGGTAACTGGGGTACACTTAATGGAGAACAAATGACTTCTAGAAGAAACTACTACCATAAGCCAGTAGCAAACCTTAACTGGGAGCATACTATTAATGACAAATCTAGCTTCTCTACAGTACTTTATGGCTCTTGGGGCCGTGGTGGTGGAACAGGAGGTATTGGGTCTTCAAGTAACAGAAAATTCACGGCTGATGGTCAGTGGGATTTTGATGCAATTGTAGCTGCGAATAAAGCATCTGCAGCTCCTGGAGGTGATGGTAAAGAATATGTACTTAGAGGATCAGTAAACAACCACTCTTGGTATGGTGCTGTTGGAACTTATGAAAATCAAATTTCTGAAAATGTTAGTTTCAGTCTTGGTGCTGATGTAAGGTCTTACCGTGGAGCTCACTTTAGAGAAATAATAGATTTATTAGGAGCAAGTGCTTACTCTCAAAGAGGTACTGCTAGGTTTCCTGATGGAAGAGAAATCACTAAAACATTCGAAGCAGATCCATGGTCAGCTATTAGTAATTACGCTGCCTTAGAAAACAGAGTTGATTATTCAAATGATGAAACTATCAACTATGGTGGTGTATTTGGTCAAGTAGAATACGCTAATGATGCAATTTCTGCATTTGTTCAAGGTGCATTGTCTTCACAAAGCCATGTTAGATTTGAACTTCAAAATGAGTTAGAAGCAAACGAGAAATCAGAGAAAGTTGTAAATCCTGGTTATAACGTTAAAGCAGGTGCTTCTTATGCCTTGAATAGCAACAACAGTGTTTATGTTAATACTGGTTATTACTCAAGACAACCTTTCCATGATAATATTTACCTTAATTTCAGTAACACTGTTAATCCAGTTACTGAAAATGAAAATATTTTTGGTTTAGAAGCGGGTTACAAATTTGAAAGTAACAATGCAGTTTTAAATATAAATGCATATAGAACTGCATGGAATAACAGGACTACTACATCTACAATTAACGAAGGAGATACTATTCAAGGTGTAGCTTTCCCTAATGGAGGATTCATAAACTTGAGTGATGTTAATCAATTACACCAAGGAATAGAATTAGATGCTAGAGTTAAGATCAATAATATGTTTACTATTAAAGGGTTTGGATCAGTTGGTGATTGGAAATTTAATGGAGATGCAGTAAGTGATACTTATGATGATGAAAGAAACTTAGTTTCTTCAGTCCCTTCACTTTCAATAGATGGAATTAACGTAGGTGGAGCAGCTCAAACTACAGCTGGATTAGGAATAATTATCAAAGCAGCGAAAGGGCTTAAATTTGATGTATCTGCTAATCACTACTCTAGATTATATTCTAACATTGGATACAGTGAAAATGAATTAGAGTTACCAGCTTATAACTTAGTTGACTTAGGAGCTACATATAGCTACTCTATGAATAATGGTCAAATCTTAAGATTAAGAGCTAACATTTTCAATGTCTTAGGAGAAGAATATATTTCAAGAGCTACATCTTCAGAAGCAGCAAGTACAACTGATGCAGACAACTGGAATGGTGTAAACAAAAGAAATTTTGTTACATTCGGTACTACAAGAACTTGGAATGTGACTCTTAAGTATTCATTCTAATTTAGTATAACAGTATAACTTTTAGGGAGCTCAGCCAATTTGGCTGGGCTCTTTTTGTTTATGATATAGTACCATTGTCTAAAAGCGTAGACCAGCAATTTTAATATAGAATAATTTTTATCTACATTTACTTTCTAATCAAAATCGGATCATCATGGGAGAGCAAAAAGTATCGCTGGTCAAAGACAGCAAACAAATGCAAAAGTTTGTAAAGTCTTTATTGGCAGATGTCAGGGCTTTAGAACATATGCTTGAAAACGATTGGTTTGAAAATGACATTACTAGAATAGGTGCTGAGCAAGAGATGGTAATGATTTATAATGAAAGCTATAAACCTGCTCCAGTAGCTATGGAAGCGTTAGAAAAAATGACACATTATCCCTGGGTAGAAACAGAGCTTGCCAAATTCAATTTAGAAACGAATTTAGATCCTAGGGAACTAAAAAGTACATGTTTTTCAGATTTACATAAAGAGAATAGCGACAAACTAAATAAAATACAAGAAGTATTAACCACGATGGACGTATCTCTTGTATTAACTGGCATTCTTCCAACTCTCCGTAAATATCATCTATCACTAGACTATCTGACACCAAAAAAGAGATACTTTGCTTTAATGCAAGCTATAAATGACCAACTTATTGGCTCAAACTATGAACTTACCCTTTCAGGTCTAGATGAATTAAAACTAAAACACGACTCTCCCTTATTAGAAGCTTGCAATACAAGTTTTCAAGTACACCTACAGATCAATGCTAATAAGTTTGTAAAGATGTATAATATTGCCCAAGCACTGACAGCTCCAATTATTGCTGTCTCCGCTAACTCTCCTATTGTGTTTGGTAAAAGACTTTGGCATGAATCAAGAATTGCTTTATTCCAACAAGCATTGGACACTCGGTCATCTCACGATCATATGAGAGAAAGAAGTCCAAGAGTAACATTTGGAAAGGAGTGGCTTCATGACTCAATATTAGAAATTTACCAAGAAGACATCATGAGACACAGAGTACTCATTAGTTCTGATGTAGAAGAGAATAGTGCAAATTTGATCAAAGAAGGTAAAACTCCAAAGCTCAGGTCATTGCAAGTTCATAATTCTACAGTTTATAGATGGAATAGACCTTGTTATGGTATTAGTGATAACGGCAAGCCCCATTTGAGAATAGAATGCCGAGTTATACCTAGTGGTCCGACAGTAGCAGATGAAGTTGCCAATGCTTGTTTCTGGATCGGGATGATGGAAGGCATGGCACTTGAAGTAGATGATATCAGAGAATTCATTTCGTTTGATGATGTTGCAGATAATTTTGACAAAGCATCTAAATATGGATTGGATTCTAAATTTACGTGGTTTGACGATTCTAAAATAGCAGCTAAGGATTTAGTCTTAGATGTCCTATTACCAATGGCTAGAAGAGGCCTTGAATCAAAAAAGATAGTGAAAAAAGACATCGACCTTTACCTTGGAATAATAGAAGGTAGAGTAAAAGCTCACATGACTGGAGCGAGATGGATGCTGAGATCATTCACTGAATTGAAGAAAAAAACATCTATTGACCAAGTGCTTTCAACTCTAACTGCAACCATAATTGAAAATCAAATTAGTGGTAAACTTGTCCATGAATGGGAAATACCATCAAGTACAAAAATAAGAGATTACAAACCTAGTCACTTAATAGTTTCTGAATTTATGGACACAAATATGTTTACCGTTCATGAATCTGATATAATAGAATTCGCATCAGAAATGATGGATTGGAAAAATTTGAAATACATATTAGTTGAAGATGCTAAAGGTAACTTTAGCGGATTATTATCATCATCTTTACTTTTGACACATTACCTTAAAAACAGAAATTCTAAAAAGACTTTCCTTGTGAAGGATGTCATGATAGGACAACCTATAACTGTGGAGGAAAATACTACAATAGTGGATGCCATGCAACTCATGAGAGATAAAAAAATTGGGTGTTTGCCAGTTGTTCGAGGTACTGAATTAATAGGGATAATTGACACTATGAACCTGTTAAAAATAACTTCTAGCTTGATTGAAAAAATGGAATAATATCCATTAAAGTTACTTAAAAAATCATAATAAATGTCTGAAATTTCAGGAAAGATTAAAACTCTAATTGAAGAATTAACTATATTAGAACATGCTCAAAAGAGGTACAGTAATGTGGCCGCTTCGTTGAATAACATGAATGAGGAGTGGCATGCTATGGACAAACAACTTGATAAGGAATTAAATGATATTAAGGAATTAGAGAGTCTAGGGATAAAATCTCTTTTTCACAAAGTACTCGGTAGTAAAGAAGAGCAACTAGAAAAAGAACGACAAGATTATTTAGCTGTTAACCTAAAATATAAAGAACTAAATAAATCAATAGAAATTACAGAATATGAATTGAATATTCTAGAGAAAAAACTGTTAAGTAGAGATAAAGTTGAGAATGAATTAGAAAAGCTCAAAAAATTGAGAGAAGCTGAAATCTTAAGGACAAATGCTCCTATGAAAAACGACTTGTTACTGATTCTAAAAAAAGAAGAGCAAGCCATTAGAATGTTGGAAGAAATTAGACAAGCAAAGGAAGCTGGCTCAGTAGCAGTAAATAGTATTAAAACAGTACTCTCTCACCTTGCCAATGCAGAAAAATGGGGGCAATGGGATATGTACAATAAAAATGGTAGTTACTACGACCATCTGAAGCATGGAGCCATTGATAAAGCTGTCGAAGAAGCATATAAAACCAAACACTACTTATCCATTTTTAGAGAGGAGTTGGCTGATGTAGGTTTCACTCAAAGTTTTCAATTAAATGTAGAAGCCTTTTCTAAATTTACAGATATATTCTTTGATAACTTGATATCAGATTGGATCGTCCAAAGAAAGATAAAAAATGTCATTGGCAGTGTTGGGTCTACACATGACAAAGTAATAAACCTTATCCAAGCTTTAGAACAAGACAATGCAAAGATGGCTAATCACATTAAGTCCCTTGAAAATAGTCGAGACTCTATATTACTAAACTAAAGAGTGATTCAAAAAATAAAGATATGATGTACAGAAAAATTCTAATACTGGTTTTGTGTGTTTTAGCACTCAGCACTTTTTGTCAAAATCCTGTAATGGATACTAGAGCAATTGATAGAGACATTTCCGGCTCAACAAGGAATGCTCTTGGGATGACTTCATCTCTCGCCAATTACCCTTTAGACAATATTGGGCCCACAATAATGAGCGGAAGAGTGACAGATGTCGCTGTAAATCCAGAAGACCCAACGGAATTTTATATCTCTTATGCTTCTGGAGGTTTATGGTATACTAATAATAATGGAACAACTTTTAAACCAAAATTTGACAACGAATCAGTAATGACCATTGGTGCAATCGCAGTAGAGTGGTCCTCAAAAACCATCTATGTTGGTACTGGAGAGGTCAATTCAAGTCGATCTTCTTATGCGGGTAATGGTGTTTATAAAAGTACTGATGGAGGAGACTCTTGGACTAATATAGGACTACATGAAAGCCATCATATAGGACAGGTAATCATTGACAAATCAAATAGTAACAGAATATTAGTTGCAGCCTTGGGGCATTTATATTCACCCAATGTTGAAAGAGGTTTTTATTTGAGTGAAGACGGCGGACGTACTTGGCAACAAACGCTGTTTATCAATGAAAACAGTGGTGGTGTAGATATGATACAAGATCCAAAACAGCCTAATACAATATATGCGGCTATATGGGAAAGAGAAAGGCGAGCATGGGATTTTAAAGAATCAGGTGAAGGCTCTGGGATTTATAAAAGTACCGATGGAGGTAAAAAATGGAAATTAATTTCTTCTAAAGAGAGTGGGTTTCCAATTGGATCTGGTGTTGGTAGGATAGGTCTTGATGTAACTTACAAAAATGACAAAGCCTATGTTTATGCTATATTGGATAATTACGATAGAAGGCCTAAAGAAGATGAAGACAAAAAAGAAGAATTAACAAAAGAGGACTTCAAAGAGATTTCGGTTTCAGATTTTCTAGCATTAGAGGATGACGACCTTGGTACTTTTTTAGAAAGTAATAACTTCCCGAACAAATATACCCCCGAAAAAATTAAGTCTTTAGTCAAATTAAAGACAATCGAACCTAAATCACTTGCAGAATACTTAGAAGATGCCAATTCAATGCTATTTGATACAGACGTAATTGGAGCAGAAGTCTATCTTTCAGAAGATAATGGAATAAGTTTTAAGAAAACTCACAAGGGTTATATTAATGGTTTATATAATTCATATGGGTATTATTTTGGTAAAATTATTGTTGAACCAAATAATCCATCAGTATCATATATCCTGGGAGTACCAATACTTAGATCAGATGATTTTGGAGCATCTTGGAAAAGTATAAGTGGAGATAACGTACATGCTGATCATCATGAATTATGGGTCAATCCAATGAACCCTAAACATATAATAAATGGTAATGACGGTGGGGTTAATATCAGTTATGACAAAGGTGAAAATTGGATCAAATGCAACACACCTTCAGTTGGACAGTTTTATGCAGTGAATGTAGATAATGCTAGTCCTTATAATGTATATGCGGGAGCCCAAGATAATGGTGTCTGGGTAGGTCCTAGTGATTACAAACATAATGTTCGTTGGCATCAATCTGGTAAATACCCTTATCAATCTTTAATTGGAGGTGATGGTATGCAAATACAAATTGATAACAGGGACCACAATGTTGTCTATACAGGATTTCAATTTGGAAATTACTTTAGGATTAACCAATCGACAGGCGACAGGTCTTATATTACACCAAAACACGAACTAGGTGACAGACCATATCGGTGGAATTGGCAAGCTCCAATACTACTTTCAACTCATAATCAGGATATACTTTATATGGGCTGCAATAAATTAATGAGATCCCTTGACAAAGGTGAGAACTTTAAAGAAATCTCAAGGGACCTTACTAAAGGAGGAAAGAAAGGAGATGTAGCTTATGGTACAATAGTGACTATCGATGAATCTATCGAAAACTTCGGAAAGTTAGTTATTGGCACAGACGACGGTAAAGTGCAACTCACTAAAGATGGTGGTATTACTTGGCAAGATATTAGCCTAGGACTTCCCCTTGACAGATGGGTATCCAGAGCTATTTTTTCGCAAAAGGATGATAATATAATTTATGTAAGCATAAATGGATATAGATGGGATGACTTTAGCTCATACTTATACAAAAGCACAGACAATGGCCAATCATGGGAAGCTATTTCTAGCTCATTACCTGTTGAACCAATAAATGTAATTAAAGAAGATCCTGCAGATTCAGACATCCTTTATGTTGGGACAGATCATGGTCTTTATATCTCCCTAAATGGAGGAGCTTCCTTTGAAACGCTTGCTGATAGTATGCCTAATGTTGCAGTCCACGACGTAGTGGTTCAGGCAAAAGAAGATCATCTAATTGTAGGTACGCATGGGCGATCAATATATAAAGTTGATTTACAGTACATCAGAAAACTAAAAAACAATACAGAAGAAATTTACCTATTTGATCTTCCAAAAACTAAATACAAAGAAAGATGGGGTTACCAATATGCAGTATATAGTGATGTTTATGAGCCATCTTTATACTATGAAGTATATTCTAATAAAAACACTAAAGGAGCAATCATTATCTCAACAATAGATAAAAAAGAACTCTTTAAAGAATCTATTACCATCAGTAAAGGAATAAACAAATTAGAATATCATTTAAATATCGATACTAGTAATGAAAAAGTACTTGAAAAATATATCAATAAAGACAAAAAGAAAGGTGAAAAACTAATTTTAAAAAAAGGAGAAAACGGTAAAATCTACCTCATGCCTGGTGAATATATTTTAGACTTAAAAGTCGATGGGAAAAATTATTCAAAACAATTTAATGTTGTTTCAAAATAGATCAATTAACGACTTGTTAAAGAAGTAGTTTAAAAATATTAAGTTAATTCCCATGCAAGTCATTGTCAAATAATAAATAAGAAATAAGAAATAATAAAAGATGCGAAAATTTTTAACAATTACTTTGTTGAGTCTGTTGCTAGTCTTTTTAGCATTCTACTTTTTATTATATCCAAAGACTCCAATATTGTCAGGCTACGCTGCAAGGATGACTTGTACGTGTCACTTTATCCAAGGTCGATCTGCTGAAGAAATAAAAAACACTGAATTGAATTTTTCATTCTTTTCAATTGTAAAAAGTAAAATAGACGAAGTAAACAAGAGTGTAACATCTTCGGTATTTGGCATTAATGCAAAGACAGCAGTCTTTAGAGAAAACTTAGGTTGTATCTTATTAAAAGATGAAGACAATCACCATATCACACTTAATGTCAAACCCATCATTGACTCTTTTGCTTGGAAGACGTCTCATAAATTAACAAAGGTTGATTTACATCGATTAGACACATTACTTTTTGATGCAAATGATCTAAACAATAAAAAGACAAGAGCTTGCATAATCATACGAGGAGATTCGATAGTCTATGAGCGATACATTGATGGATTTGACAAGGATACTCCACAGTTAGGTTGGTCAATGACAAAAAGTGTAACGGGCACTTTAGTAGGGATGCTTATCAAAGATGGAAAACTTAATTTAAATGATCATAATCTTTATGAGATTTGGCAAGATAATCGATCAGAGATCACTTTGCAACAAATGCTTAATATGACTTCAGGCATTGATTGGGAAGAGGATTATACTAAAGTAGGCTCGGCTACAAATATGCTTTATAATACAGAAGATGTAATTGCCTTTACCTCTCAACTTTCTCTTGAAGCTAAGCCTGGAGAAAAATTTGAATACAGTTCTGGGACGACAAACCTCCTTGCAGGAGTAATGAAAAAGCAGTTTAAAACTAAAGAAGATTACTTACAGTTTCCTAGAGAGAGATTGTTTAGGCCACTTGGGATGCGATCAGCTTTTATAGAAATTGATGAAAGTGGTAATTTTATTGGTTCGTCTTATATGTATGCTACAACTAGAGATTGGGCAAAATTTGGTATGTTATATATCCACAAAGGTAATTGGCTAGGAAATCAGCTATTAGATACTTCGTGGGTTGATTATACGTTTAAACATGACCCAATTTCAAAAGGAATCTATGGTACACAATTCTATCATAATGATAGTAAATTAGATTTACCAAATTGCCCTCAAGACATGATTTATGCTGATGGATTTCAAGGGCAAAGGGTTTATATCATTCCTTCACAAGACTTAGTGATCGTTCGTTTGGGGCTTGCTAATGTTGATTTTGATAAGATGGTGAGTTTAATAATTGAGATTGTAGAGTAGAGAATGCAAAATTTACCAATTTTACAATTTTTAAACATCAATACTTTCAGCAAAACTCATTCTAAACTTATTGAGGATAAAACTCTATATTTGTGATATAATAATTGAAAAATAAATGACACTAAAAAAAATTACAAACATAGTTATTCTAATAATAGTTGTCACCATATTTTCATCATGCAATAGAAATATGAAATCTTCTAAATTCGCAGAAAAGGGGCTACTTGATGAAGAAATAATTATACCTAACATTAACTGCAAAGAGACGATTTTACAAGGTATAGACAGTAAAGTGGGTAGTATCAAATGTGAAGATGTACAGCTATCTTACGATTATGGAAGATACTCAAATAAAGGACCCAATTCATTATTTGACAGTTTTCAAAACACATTTAAGTCATACCATTATTCTAACTTTTTTAGAATAATTGGCATGGATGAAAAAGCATATCAATCATTAAAAAGTCGAGTAAAAATAATAGAAGCTATCCCTATGGTTTCCTTTAGTGATCAGACAATAATAGAATGTAAAACTTGTAATGCCGTTGCCAAACTCTATTTTGAAAACAAAGTATTTAATTATCCTTATCAGGAAAATAATGATCTAGTAGTTTCTGCCTCTCAATATCAATTTGACTATTTTGAAGAAAATGGTTGGCTATACAAAAGATACAAAAGCCTCAATGATGATAAAACTATTGGGCTCTATGTTCGTGCAATTGATACTAAATTACATGCAGATGCTCTTTCTATACTATATATGAGTGACAAAGATGTTCAAAATGCTTTTGATCTGATTAAGTCAATTAGGATGAAAAAATCAATAATCAAAAACGAAAGCAATAGATAACATCCAATTTTGGCAAGATATCTGCATTAACCAATATTATAAAATCATAAGACTCATAGCACAGCAAGAAAAATATAGTTTTGAAGTATGGCAACCACTCATCTTAGCATTGATGTTAGCCGTTGGCATTTTGTTAGGTTATAAGATGAATGATAAAGCAGACATGAGTTTTATCACTTCTTTAGGCAAAGAAGGCTCTTATCCTATCGGAAGAGTTGAAGAAGTGTTACGGTACATTGATTCTAAATATGTAACTGACATTGATACAGATTCTTTGTCAAGCATAGCAATCAATTCTGTTATTAATGCCTTAGATCCTCATTCGATGTATATATCGCCTGCTGACATTGCCTCTGTAAATGAGAATATGGAAGGCAATTTTACTGGTATTGGCATCGAATCTCTGTATCTAAATGATACTGTCAATATAGTCAAAGTGATTCAAAATGGGCCTAGTCAAAAGGTAGGTTTAAAGGCATTTGACCAATTGATTTATATAGGTGATAAGAATGTCGCTGGAACTAAAATGCTATTTGAAGAAATTAGAAACCTACTAAGAGGAAGCAATCAAATTAACACTGTGGAGGTCAAAATTAAAAGAAATGGTAATCCCGATTTACTATCTTTTAATATTCCTTTAGAAAAAATAGAATTAAATAGTGCTGAGTTAGCATATATGATCGATGACTCTATTGGAATAATTAAAATTGATCAGTTTTCAGAAAAGACCTATGAAGATTTCATGAAGTCTTTGGAATACCTATCAGATAGCATGAGAATGAAACACCTCATCATTGATTTAAGAGATAATCCTGGTGGAATCTTACCTCAAGTAACAAAGATTATCAATCAATTAATTACAGATAAAGGTCGAATTATTGTGTATACAGAAGGAGACCACAGCAACAAGACAGAGTATAAGACCAATGGTAAAGTATTTTTTAATATAGATAGATTGGCTATTTTAATTAATGAAAATTCAGCTTCAGCATCTGAGATTCTTGCTGGTGTTGTCCAAGATTGGGATAGAGGTGCTATCATTGGCAGAAGATCATACGGTAAAGGGCTTGTCCAAGAACAATATGACTTATCAAATGGAGGAGCAGTAAGACTTACTATTGCTAAATACTTCACCCCTGCTGGTAGGTCGATTCAAAAAGATTATTCGCAAAGGATGAATTATGATAACGATCTTCAAAACAGATTAGACAAAGGTTACCTTACGGATAGAGATACCAGCGAAGGCAATAAGGCAATCAAAACACTAATGCTCGGAAGACCAATTTATTCTAATTACGGAATTAGTCCTGATATTTTTATCAAAGCTGATGACGATGATTACAATGAAATAAATAATATTATTAGTTCATATACTTATGAATATATGTACACATTATTGAAAGATCAGTCACAATACAGAACCAATTTAAGTATTGATGATAAATTGATAGTTAATTTTATCTCCTACATAAAAAATATTCAACCCTTATTAGTAGTTGATGAATTGGATGGAAAGATGAAAAACAGGATTAGTAGACAGTTACAGTTTAATTATGATGTAATCATGAAAAGCAAAGTAGCTGCAGAAATAAATTCTTACAAGAAAGATCCTTTTATTATAGAAGCCACTAAATATTTAATCTCCAAAAAGTCCTTGAGTGATTTGAAATAATCGCTATAGGTTGAATTTCAATAAGTCCTGGAAGTAATTAACTAAACACTGTCTCAACTTTACCCTTCAATAACACCTAATATCTGTTGGGCATGTTCAGATGTCTTAACCTTCGTTATAATATCTTGTATAAACCCTTTTTCATCAATGATGAAAGTAGATCTATATACGCCTGTTATAATTTTGCCCATAAATTTTTTCTCACCCCAAACGCCAAATTTTTCGATAATATCTCTTTCTGGATCAGCAAGTAGTGAATACTGAAATTCAAATTTATCAATAAACTTTTGGTGCTTCTTTTCTGTATCTGGGCTGACACCAAAAATTTTAATTCCTGCCTTTTCAAATTTGCTGTAATTATCTCGGATACTACAAGCTTCTTTTGTACAGCTTGGAGAATCATCCTTTGGATAGAAAAACAAAACCACCTTACTCCCTCTCAATGTTGAAAGCGTAATTTTTTCTCCAGTTTCATTTGTAGATGTAAAATCAGGTGCTAAGTCTCCAATTTTCAATTTAGTCATGATATTAAATTTCTTTTTAAAGTTTTGTTTAATTAAACAATGTGTAAATTAAACACGTATTCTGTATAAAGGTTTAACCTGCATTACAGGTTAGAAAATTCCCGCCTGCTAGAGTCTTGTGCGGTGGATAGGTATTGTGGTCAAAAACACCTTTAAAATAGATCGAAGGCCAAGTAAACAAAGGTGTAGCAGATAGATAAAGAATCTCATTTACTCACCGAAACTAAAAACTCTGTAGCTGAAAAACTTATTCCTAAACATTTAGTAAACCGAAACAGCGTGCCATTGTGTCATGCATAAATACATATACGTGTCCTTTTGTCATATATTGAAGTTGCATTTATGCCTAAAAGTCATAAAAAATGTAGTGGCACTCTGTTTGATTATTTGTTATTGTATCCAATATTGGATGTCAAATAAAATAAATAACAAATTATGTTCTATACAGCTAATAAAAGAAGTCCTGGATTTAATAACTTTTTCCCAGTGATAGAAAACATTTTGAATGAGGTAGCAAATGCTCCATTAGAAGATCTTACAAAAAATCACCAACCAAATTTTACTAAACCTAAAGCAAATGTAATTGAGCTAGATAATAGCTTTGAGATTGCACTAGCCATACCGGGCATTAGAAAAGAAAATGTCAAAATCTTAGTAGAAAAGAATGACTTAATTATATCGTCTGAGGCAGAAAAATCTGATGAAACACCAAAATTTAAGTTTAGAGAATTTAACTATGGGACTTTCACTAGAAAATTTATCCTTCCAGAAAACGTAAACAAAGATTCAATCAAAGCCAAGTTTGAAGCTGGAGTTTTAAATATTACTATTCAAAAAATAGAAGAGCCACAACCAAAGTCTATAGAAATAAAATAATTAATTAATTTTTTAAATACAAAAAAATAAATTATAAAATGAAAACAAGATATAACAACATGCAAATTAAACCATTTGAACATTTAATGGAAAATGTATTAAATAGAAGCATTTCAGACATCATGGGCACTGATTTTATAACTACACAACCATCAGTCAATATTATAGATAATCCAGACAACTATGCTATCCATTTAGCTGCTCCTGGTTTAGAAAAATCCGATTTTAGTATCAAAATAGAAAAAAATAAGTTGGTGATTTCTGCCATGAAAGAGGCTAATGAAATAAGCAATGGAGCAAAGTTTACAAGAAGAGAATACAATTTCGCTTCATTTAATCGAAGCTTTTCTTTAGATGACACTATAGATACAAATGCCATTGAGGCATCATATAATAATGGCATTCTAACAGTTATGCTTCACAAAAAAGAGGAGGCCAAAGAAAATGGCCCACAATTCATACACATTGATTAGTAACTTAAAGAGTTACTTTGATCTTAAAACCAGCAAGGCTATTCGCCTTGTTGGTTTTTTCGTAATTAATCTGAGCAAGGCGCCATCAAACTCGAATTGGAGAAGTTAGGCCAAAATTGTGAAGCCAGAATAATTGATATGATATATTTATCTTAATCAGCCTACAATCTTATCAAACCCTACCGCTCATCTTGCAAACAATGATTTTAGTCTATTGTCTTAGAACAGTCTCTTTGTAATAAAGTATATTTGTGATATGCAATTTGATGTTAGCAAAAATAGAACTAATAATTCCTCGATTATCACTGGCACAGTGGCATCACATATCTTTTTTTGGACTGCTTTAGTATTCATCCTAGCCTTTTTTGATAGCAATGGGATGAATTTCATCCAAAAACTATCACTTGAGTTTATTAATATTGGGTTTTATGCCTTATTGGTTTATATAAACTATTTATACTTATTCCCAATATATCTTAAGAATAAAAAACTAATATCTCACCTAATATTATTGGTGATGGGATCTATTGTAATCACCCCAATCAAGAGTCTTATTTTATATCTGACGACTTCTAATCCAAACATCCAAGGATTCTTTATTGACAATCAGTACTTTATCTTTTTATCTACCTTTTTTGTTGGGTTTAGCTCTTCTATCTACTTTATAATGACCGATTGGCTGACTAGTCAAAGAGAAAAACAGGAACTTGCAAAAGAGACCTTACAATCGGAGTTGAAATTCCTTAAATCACAGATCAATCCTCATTTTCTTTTCAATACATTGAATAGTCTTTATGCTTTGACTTTAAAAAAATCTGACCAAGCACCAGAAATAGTCCTAAAGCTATCAGAAATGATGCGATACATGTTATATGATTGTAACGAAAAGCAAGTATCCCTCCAAAAAGAAGTAGCCTACATGACCAATTATCTTGAATTGGAAAAACTGCGTCATGGCAAAAAAATGGATATTAATGTTGAGATTAATGGTGAAATTGAAGATCAATATATTGCACCATTGCTTTTCATCCCTTTTATCGAAAACTGTTTTA
The DNA here is from genome assembly GCA_037968395.1 of Saprospiraceae bacterium. Lineage (GTDB taxonomy): Bacteria > Bacteroidota > Bacteroidia > Chitinophagales > Saprospiraceae > JADKBO01. The sequence goes on from JBBKVK010000036.1 coordinate 20,640, forward strand.
AACATGGGATTTCTAATAGAATAGAAGGTGGATACGTCAACATCAAACTAGATATTACCACAACAGATATACGCATCCTAGTAGAAAATAGTAAGTCACCAATGATGCCAAATGCTAGTGGGAAACGAAGTGGTGGCATTGGATTAATAAATGTAAAACGTAGATTGGAACTCCTCTACCCTACTCAGTATGAGTTGGACATTGAGGCTACTCCAACAATATATAGAGTTATTTTATCACTAAAACTTGCAGCATGATCAAAACAATTATTGTAGATGACGAACCACTAGCACTTGACATTTTAGAAGCATTCATAGATAAGATGCCTAACCTGGAATTAGTAGCTAGATGTGAAAACGCCTTTGAAGCCAACGAAGCTATTAATAAACATTCCATTGATTTGATGTTTTTAGACATACAGATGCCTCAATTAAATGGATTAGACTTCCTTAAGTCACTTAAAAATCCACCAGAAGTAATATTCACTACTGCTTTTTCGGATTATGCTTTAGAAGGCTATGAGCTCAATATTGTAGACTACTTATTGAAGCCTATCTCATTAGATAGATTTATGAAAGCTGTCAATAAGGCCACAGAAAAGGTCTCACAAACTAACAACAAAACAATTTCTGATGCTGAAGAAGCGAATTACTTTTTCGTAAAAGCAGATAAGAAATTGGTCAAGATCAACTTTGATGAAATCATCTATATTGAAGGCCTAAAAGATTATGTAATTATCAGACAGGAGACCGGCAGAGTCATCACACTTCAGACCATGAAAAGCCTTGAAGCTAAGTTAGCTAGCCATACATTTAGGAGAGTACATAGATCTTACATCGTCAATACAACTAAGATCAAAGCACTAGACGGCAATAGCCTAGAAGTAATGGAGAAAGGTCAAGTCAAGATACTACCAATCGGCAAAAACTACCGAGATGAATTGCTGAAGCAGATCAATGATATGAAGTTGTAATGTTCATCTAGTCAAGTAGTTTTAAATTAAAATGAGGTCTAAGTGCTCGATTTTATTTTATCTGCCAACCACAAATGAACTTATCTTTGGTCAAGGTCTGAACATTAATTCTATTGACTTAGATGATATTAATTGATACAGTCCTTCATATATTCCACTGGCCATATTACCAATTGTATTATGAACAATACTTCCTAATCATATACATTTATTTTGAATATTTTAAAGGAATCATTGTTCTTCTTTACATTTTACTACTCCTAGCCCTAAGATAGTGATCCACTAATACCAATGCTGCCATGGCTTCTACTATTGGTACAGCTCTTGGTACAACACAAGGATCATGTCTGCCTTTGCCTTCGACAGTGGTAGTAGTTCCGTCTTTTGTGACTGATTCTTGCGATTGGATAATGGTAGCAACAGGCTTAAAAGCAACTCTGAAGTTGATATCCATTCCATTGCTGATACCACCTTGTATTCCTCCACTATGGTTGGTTATGGTTTTCACTCCATTTACTGTTTTTATAAATGCATCATTGTGCTCTGATCCTTTCATTTTGACAGAGTCAAATCCACTGCCGTATTCAAATCCTTTTACAGCATTAATACTCAGCATGGCCTTTCCTAGATCGGCATGTAATTTATCAAATACTGGCTCACCCAATCCTGTAGGGCAATCTTTGATGATACAAGATACTACTCCACCGATTGTATCTCCTTGCTTTTTAACTTCTTTGATATACGTTTCCATTTCTGTAGCGACAGCTTGGTTAGGACATCGTACTACATTGCTCTCAACTTCAGCTTGAGTTACATCAGACAATTCTGGCATCTTAATATGTCCTACTTGACTTACATATGCTACAATATTCACCCCAATTGAAGATAAAATGGTCTTAGCAATTGCTCCTGCTGCAACTCTAGCGGCTGTCTCTCTTGCAGATGATCTACCTCCTCCTCTGTAATCTCGATTGCCGTACTTGACATCATAGGTGTAATCTGCATGTGATGGGCGATACTTGTCTTGTATATGACTGTAATCCTTGGATCTTTGATCTTGGTTTGGGATGAATATATGAATAGGTGTACCTGTAGATTTACCTTCAAATACTCCAGAAACAACTTGTGTGGTATCATCCTCCTTTCTTTGGGTTACGATAGCAGATTGGCCAGGCTTACGTCTAGCACATTCTGATGCGATAAAGGCCTCATCAATAGCTACACCAGCAGGACATCCATCGATTACCACGCCAATACCTTTACCGTGTGATTCCCCATAAGTAGAAATTTTAAATATCTGACCAAATACCGATCCTCCCATTATCTATATTCTTTTGACAAAAATAGTAATAATATTAGTTAGTGGTGTAGTGGAAGTCTTTTATATGTAGAAATGGGATCACTGCTTACATGTTTTTAATGCGTAAATTAGATACTTAAATACTTATTTATTCCTACTCAGAAAGTTCTAGATAAATAAAACAATAAACATCTTAACAACTCAACAGTTAATCAACTTTCTTAAACAATTAAACAAAAAGATCGAAGACCCAGAAACCTTTCTTAAAGGCTACCAAAGATGGAAAGCTAAGCGCGACAGGGATCAAGCTTAGATCAGACATTTTTCCAATTTTCTGTCCGTGACACAAAGTGTTTTA
>JBBKVK010000037.1:0-2817 GCA_037968395.1 Saprospiraceae bacterium
CCCGTGCCGTAGCTTGCTGATTCAATTCTGTAATATCCTTCTTCATTGGTTCGTCCGGCGATTCGGACAGGTGCCATGTCTTTATCAAAGGTAGCTCCGCAAAAATATAGAATTTGACGATTGATAATATCATACGATTTTACACCTAACTCTTCATCCATCTTCCAATAATGGGTTAAATTAGGAGTTGTGGAAGAGGCTGTCCCTTCCATGACATCTCCAAAATCCAATTCGTCTAATTGCGTATCATAGATTCTGAATTCATCCAGTCTTCCATCCCAACTTCCTGTACCTTGATTAAAACCTAAGGTTAAAGTGTCAATTACAGGCATGGTATTCATAGCCATTTGGTCTTTTAAAACCCCATCAATATACAACCTACCTATTCCGCCATCATTATCATAGCTTAACGCTACATGATGCCAATCATTCGCAGTAGTATCCGGAAAAACAGAAGACAGAATTGCTGCTCCCCCAGAAGTATAGGAGACATCAATACCATCGTCAATTGCTCTAATATGCAAACCAGGAGCTAAAGAAATTATACTTGGGTTGCCTATTATAGAATCTGATTTCATCCAGAATGTCATCGTCCATTCCCCATCATTTGGAGGTAAGTATGGATTAGTAGGATCTGCCATTGCTGTTGCACCATCCAAAGCTCCAAATTTAGCCGAGAATCCTTGCATGGGTGTTAGGGTAACTAACGCATTGGGCACTGGGCTGTCATTAATCGTTCTTACCCAACCGGTCACGACCCCATTAGGCACTTGAAATCCAAGAGCCTCACTTTGTTGGCCTTCCCCAAAAGCATTCAAACCACTAACAGTATAAATGTATGCCCTCCCTGCTATGACATTGAAATCATTGTAATTTCGGATACCAGAACCTACAGTGGCTAAAAATATACCATCCCTATAGATATTGAATCCTTCGCTGGGAGAAGGTCCTAGACCATCTATATCCCAAGTTAATTGGATTCTATCCAACAAATCCCCTTGTGTGGCATTTAAGGTTACCCTGAAAGGAGGGAGTAAATATCGGGCATAGAAGCCTACATTGGTACTAAACTCTTTATTTTCTATAAACCCTATAAATGTTTGGCCTACAGCGGCAGAGGACTGATACTTTTGGTTTTTTATTCTTGCTGTACTTCCATAATTAAAGAAGGCGGTACCAGCATACCCGGCAGAGTCAACGACTTCTTCCGGACCACAATTGGAATTTTGCCCATATAGGTTGTAACCACCGATTAAAGTTAGTATTATACTAAATATAAGATATTTGAGTTGCATGTCTTGAAATTTGTATTTGAGAAAATGGTACCTAGGTAAGAGTTTATTTTACCCAAACTTCTACAAATCCAATTGCATAGTTTTCATTTACTGTGCCATTATCTAGTCCTGCACCAATAAACACCCAAAAGCTATTACCACTTATAGCTTTCCCCGTCATTTCTACATCCATCGATTGATCTATATAAGTATTATCAGAAGAAATATAATCAGTCACTGTTTTAAAATCTGTTGTATTAAACTTTCCATTGGCTAAATTCATAAATGATTTTGTGGTATTCCAAGCAATTCTTAAGTTAGAACCGGTAGCTGAAGAAGCAAATCCAGCAAATGCCATATCTTCAGGTCTATCATCCCAACTATTCAAGAAGTGATATTTAAATTTGACCTTAATATATGTAAATGAGCCAGGAATAGTAAATTGCTTTTTTAATACATCATTATTATTGGAAGGCATTAATACTTGTCCAGCAAATCCAGATTGACCTCCAAAATTACTTGGGCTTATTGCTGTTGAAGTACCATTGTTCCATCCTATAAGTTCGGGAGTTATTGGTATATAAACATTCCACCCTTCAGAGTTATTTTCAAAATAATCAGTCTCAACCAATCTCCAATCGTTTTGTCCATTATAATTTACAGTACCACCTGGAGACAGATTGACATTACCGGTTGTAAATGTTCCTGTATTCGTAAGGTTGCCAGCTACAGTAACTGCCCCTGGAGTTACCGCCAAAACTTCTGTATTATTCGAATATATAGATGCTTTGCCATCGCCTGTAGAAAACAAGCCACTGTCGTTATCACCACTATTACCCTGAAAAGCATAGCCATTTCCATTTACACCATTCAAACCAGGTGCACCTCCTCTGGCAATTACACCGCCATTTACAATGATACTATCTGCCAATACCTGTCCGCTACTCGGAAATTGGTTTGTCTGACCAATTAAGGATAATGCATAAGGAGCAGAAGTTAATAAAATTCTGGGCGAGAGCTCTGTATTACCTATAGTTACACCGAGCTCATATAGCTGGTCAAAAGATGGAGTAAGTGCATTGATTTTCCCTAATTCTGTGCTATATATTCCATTGAATACTTCAACATCAGTCTGTGTTTCTTCCCAGACGAGTTCATTAGAAGGGGATGTTTTATACAACTTAAATTTAATGGTGTATGATCCATCATCGACTGCTAAGCCATTTGACTTTTTGAGAATACCTTGTATACTTAAGGATGCTTGTGCTTGTAGGCAGCTATAACTTGTAATGCCTGAAAAAATGAAAACAAATAAAAGTGAGATTCTAAATAATTTTGTCATGAGATTTAATTTTAAAAAAGTAATTAATTTTTATTTTGAATTTAAAAAAGTCTTATAAAATGCAATTTAGAAATGTCAAATTAGAGCTATGCAATGACGTGACATCTCACCAAATTTCTAAAATCTAAGGTATTAATTACCGCATTAGTTGGTTAGGACATTAGCCGCATTCGATAGTAAACCATCAATATTCTATAGGAC
>JBBKVK010000038.1:0-30414 GCA_037968395.1 Saprospiraceae bacterium
GCAGTTTCCATTTTTTAGATATATAATATTGAAATTCTAGATCTATTGGAATTGAAAATGTATGCTTTTTCCTTTGATTTATAGAAGATCCGCTTAAATTTAATTCTCCACTTTGGTAAGTAGTCATAGAAATCAAATTATTACTGTGTCTATAATTCAGACCACTAAGTATTAATATTTTAAATTTTTCCTTATTCAAAAGTGAATAGCCATAGTGCGAACTAACTTGAAAGACTGCGTCCTTCAAAACTGAAGCACAATAGCTATATCCATTTGAGCCTTCAAAACATCTATTTGCTTCTTGATCTGTATAATGTAATCTTAAGGAAAAGGATGATCTTTTATATTTATACCTATATTCAATACTTTTAGACCAGTTTGGTGCATATAACCATTTTCTCTTTATCCTATCAAATCCAGCGACCACAATATCGGTAGTAGAAGATTCTAAATGTTCAAATGGCTCAACAAATCCAAATCTTAAATTTATTTCATGCTGTCCATATATAGAATTTACAGTAAAAAAAAACATAAAAAAGGAGATAATTATTTTCATTGCTCATCAGGTTTGTAATTTTAATTATATATCAAACCTAAATATATTTTCTCAATTCACTATCACACTTAAAACACTTTTTCAATAAACGATTTCGTTATATCAATTCCGTTTGTTTTGTAACCAATCTACAAAACTCTGCGTACCACATTCATCCACTAACAATCTCCCTAATTATGCAGTCTTTTCAGAATTTCTTTATTTTTTGCTCTGGTGTCCATCCTTCTTTACTCAATCGTACACCATCCGATGTTAATAAATATGTAGGTATAGGAGCCACGATTTTCTTTACTGGATTACTTGCTTTTGTTGCAAGTGCTTTTGCTATACATACCATCTTTGATTCTTACATTGCTGCCATTGGATTTGGTCTTATTTGGGGTTTGATGATCTTTAATCTAGACAGGTTTATCGTTTCTAGTATGAAAAATAGAGGTTCGTTATGGCAAAATTTTACTAGTGCTGTGCCAAGGTTTGTATTGGCCATCATTATTGCAATGGTAATCAGTAAACCATTAGAACTCAAGATATTTCAATCAGAAATCGCTGCTGAGACGGTATCTATGGAGCAAGAGCGATTTAAAGAACAAGAAGGACTATTAAAATCAAGGTTTGATACAGATATTGCTACTGCTAAAACGGAATTATTAGCTATAAATACTGAGATTACTCTAGCCGAATCTCATAAAAACAAATTGTATGCGGAAGCTTTGACAGAAGCTGATGGCACTGGTGGATCCAAAATAAGAAATATGGGTCCAATCTATAAAGCAAAGATGGCAGCAGCAGAAAAAGCTGATGGAGAATATGTAGCATTAGTAGCAGCGAAACAACAAGATCTAGATACTAAAAAAATGGCCTTAACCACTTTAGAAGACAATCAAAACCAAGCACTTATAGAATTAAAACAAGTGTCTATGACAGGTTTTGCAGCTCAATTAGAAGCTCTAGGTAGAGTCACAGCTAAAAGTGAAACTATCTGGTGGGCAAGTCTCTTTATTACGCTATTATTTATCTGTATCGAGACCACACCAATTTTAGCAAAGTTAATATCCAACAGAAGTCCCTACGATCTAGTGTTACACAAACTGGAACACAAGTATGAAATGAATCACAAGGATGCCATCACTAAGCTTGCATTATCTACTAATAATGAATTGGATTATTTAAATAAAACAACGACATACCAAAGTAACCAATTGGCGCTAGCAGAAAATGAAATATTCAGAGACAGCCTTGCAAAAAAAGTAGCAGAAGAAAAAGACAAAACCTTGGGTTGGTCAGAAATCCTGAAGGGTGGCAGATTAAGAACAAACTAAGATAAGGTACCACCTAATTCAATTGATTCTTAAATAGCAAAATAGAACCTATTAAAATAATTTTTATTTGGTGATTGATTTATTTTGTAATAATCGTTTCTGTTTGAGGCTATTTATCACAATTAATAATCTTTTAAAATCAGAAATGCATTATAATTACAAATAAAATAAACTTTCTAGTACCTTCACATTATAATTATTAGTTATATGTTAAAGAAACTAGGAATAATCATTATTGTTTTACTGATAATAAATGGGTTTTGTAATGCCCAAATCACAAAGTTGGACTATTATATGGAGTATGATACTTCGACTTGTAAGTATGATTTTTATATAGTCATCGTATCAGGATCAAATGCTACTCTTTCTCAATCATTTCTAATTAATTCGCAATACTCTATTGTAGTGCCATACAACTCTACAAAGGTTATAACACAAAACCATAATCCACTTCAGTATCCTTCTGGTCAGCCCTGCATTTGGAATATTGGTACTACTCACTCATATCCACTAAATTCACCCGAAATTGATTTTATTTCGATCACACCTTCATTGAATCCACTATCTAAGTTTGACCCAATGATGCCCAATGATACTGTTAAGCTGTTTTCTATGGACATTGTTCCACCTAACTCAGCAGACAATACAGCTATTCGATTGTATAGAAACAATAGTGATCCAGGTGTCAATGATCCCGATATGCTTGGACAATCCTTTACAAATTCATTTACAATCGGCTCTGGAAGCAGTAATCAATATGATAAAAACAAATCTCCAACAAGAGCTTCAAATACTTTAACTTCTGTAATCGACACAAGTAATAACTCTTTATTCATAGATATAACCACAGATGCCTCCATATGTCAACTGCCATTAACATACCAATGGTATGGGCCAAACAATTACAGCTCTAACACCGAAGATGTTGCGTTAAGCCCTTACACTCCAGCCAATCGTGGAATATACACAGTAATTACTACAGACAATTTAGGTAACTTAGATACAACAGCTCTAGAAATTGGGTCAAATAAAATGCACTATGCTTTACATCAAGGGCTTCAAATAACCATAAATCGAACAAGTGTTGGTGTACTTTTACCTTTATTGGGTGATCAAAATAAAAATAGCGAGCTAATCATAGAATATCGAAAAAATGGACTTCCTACCTTTCAACAAGGTATTACTACAACAAAAGCAAATCCAGGATTCATTGTTGATGGTAATCCTTTAGGGTTAAATTATCATGCTGGAAGTTTGTTTTCATTAGGTCCCAATACAAAATATGATTTAAGGGTAAGTTTAGTAGATCCAGAAGGCTTTGGGGAGGTTATTAACGCATCATTTACTACTCCTAGTCTTGATGAAACAACAAATCCAACTGTATTTTATGTTGCCCCAGGCACCTCAGGAGGCAGTGGTAGTGCTAACGATCCTTTTAGAGGCATGCAAACTGCTTTAAACAATACTTATATAGCTACTAAGACTCTTCTGGCTTATGATGGAACATATGAAGCATTCACAATCAATCACAGTGGATCACAAGAAAGTTCGACAACAATAAAATCAATAAACCTACATGGAGCGATTATAGATGGCAACAACACTTCAACAGGGATTGTCACCTTAGGAAATAGTGCCAATACCACTCATCATATTATTATAGATGGCTTTGTCATTCAAAACGGAAATTGGGGAGTTGATGCTCAAAATACTCAAGACCTAATAATTAGAAACAACAAAATTATCGATGTCGAATATGGTTTTGTGAATAGAAAGGATAATGGCTGGGAATCAAATCAATACATCTACAATAACTTATTCGAAGGAAGAACTGTCTGGCCTCAGACTGATGGCAATATACCAAGCGAAAGAGGTATCGACCTTAGAGGCAATAAAAATGTAGTACATAATAATACAATATCGAATTTTGGTGACGGCATATCTACTGATGGCCCACCTTATGGATTTAGCCACAACATGGAGATTCATCACAATGACATTACAAGAATAGTCGATGATCTAATCGAAATAGATGGCAGTGTCTCAAATTCACTGATCTACCGTAATAGACTAATGAATGGTAGAGCAGGTGTTAGTTTAGCACCCATACTTGGTGGCCCAGCATATATATTTAGAAATGAAATTATAAATACAGAATACAGTGCTTTTAAATTAAATAGAGCTCCTACAGGTATACAAATCTATCATAATACGGTGCTTAACGCTGGGTATGGTATGAGCTCCCCTACTGGCTGGCAATCCACTATTTTTAAAAACAATACTTTTTTTACAAGTGGCTATGTATTTGAAGAGGACGAAAACATTGCAACCGGCCTTTACAAATTTGATTACAATGCCTATAAGTCTACTAGAAGTGGCACAGCAGCACAACCCTGGTTTAAATGGGATAATGTAAAGTACAATGTCTTAAATGACCTTACATCAGGTACTACCCTTGATTCTAACTCTATTGTTGTTGATTTATCTGATTTTAATAATATAAACATCCCAGCAGCATTTAGCACAGAAGTGTTGACTACTGATAACAATATAATGCCAACAGCTATGTCATTAGCTAAAGATGCTGGACAGGTATTAAACAATCTTAATGATCCTTTTGTAAAAGATGGGAACCCAGATATAGGTGCTTATGAATATGGCCAACCAATACCTGTATATGGTCATAACTTTGGTGAAGCATGTAGTTATAGCGATTTATCTATCATGACATGGAATGGATCTAAAAATGACTCTTGGTTTGAAGAACTAAATTGGACACCATGTGGCGTACCAAATACAAATTCTGTAGTTACAATACCCAGTAACATGCCAAATATGCCATTCTTAAACACTATGATTACTATAAGGGATCTTAATGTATTAATTGGAGGTGGAATGTTAAATTTGGGGAATATAATTGTTACTCACTAGAAATTAAAAACTGGCATGAATGAAAATTCCCCTACGATGTTAATAATTAACGAATCGTAGGAGAATCATATTAATTTGTGGAGCTGGGGAGAATCGAACTCCCGTCCAGACAAAGTACCCGCAAGCCTTCTACATGTTTATCTTTTACTCAGATTGTCGGGATAAATTTGTGTGTAAAAGCGAACGCTATCTATCCTTATCTTCTTAATTTTCGTCTCGTAATCGAAGTATCTTACTTAACTAAGTCTGAAGTTTGTTGATGTGCGGCATCGATGTGTATCAGACATCAACCGAGCGGCACAAAAAGCTTGCTAATTCTAAATTAGGCAGCTAATGCGAAGTTTCTTTCGCCAATTGTAATTCGATTACCATTTGTTAACGGAGTGAACAATCTTGCTCCGACATGCTTACGTACCAGTAATCTTTCCTGTCGATACCGGTCAACCCCAAAATTTCAATTTTTATAAAATTTACACATCTGTAAATCCTCTTATAACAACGATCTACTCTTTCCTTTAGTTCAATAGATGTAAACAAATGTTACATTTTTATAAATTTGATTGAATAGGAATTGTTGTCTTTAGTTATAAGTTTTAATATATAGCTGCCAGCATTATAGTTAGTAGTGTCAAAAAAGAGGCTGCCATTATGAGTTTGCAGACTTCCTTTTGAAATCAATGATCCTTCCATATTATAACACAAATATTCAAAAGAACCATCGTAGGGGAAATCAACATTCAATTCATTTTGCACTGGCATTGGATAAGCATTGTACGCTAATACATCTATTAAATTATCACTAGATACATCGAGATAACATCCAACAAAAGACAATTCTGCTGCTGAAGCCCATGAATTACCATTTACTTCAGACAATGCTACCAACTTAAAATAACGACCTTCAACTCCCTCTTGAAAATTGACTTTTTGCGGTGCAGCAGTATTGATAAAATTACCCTCATCTACAGGCAAACCCCAATCATCTTGGTCCTTGCTAAAATAAAGCTGGTAATTTTTTATTCTACCATTTTCTCCATCCGTTCTAGCTTGATAAATAAACTCATATGCCTTATAGTCTTCTCCTAAATCTATGACTAACTCATGTGGATAAGGATCACTACCTGTACTCCATCTAGTATGCCATATGGTTTCTATATCATTATCAAATGCCATGCTTGCAAATCCAGGATAGTTTATTTCTTCACTATCCGCTGAGATTAATTGCCAATTTGATTTTGGTAGAATGGCAGGATTGTCACATGTCTCTATAGATGGACAGGCCTTAGCAGTAATCATATTGGGAATGGTCGTTGTATAACTAACACCATTTTTGGAAACTGTTAAACTGACTTCATATGTGCCAATTGCACCAAGTACCAATCTTGGGTTTCGCATACTAAGATTATCAGACCAAAGTGGATCTGGAAATACTTTCCATTGCCACGTTACCCCTTCATGATTAATCATAGAATGATCATCCAAGGTGATCGTGTCTAATATACAATCTACAATAGCTTTGTCTGTCCATGGCGTAATGATAGGAGCATAAGTTACATCCACCAATGGAGCTTCCCATACTCCTCCATTACCTGCTACTCTTATTTTATCATCCCTGTAAAACGGCAAAGCAATATTGACATCCATTCCTTTGGGATAATCAACATTATAGTACTCCCATTGTACATCGCCAGTATTCAATATATATACATTTGCATCTGTACCAAGTATCGAATTTGTAAATAAATAGATGAGATCACTACCATTAGAATTTGGTTGGACTACAATAGATTTCATATAAGTATCCAAACCATAAGTTATATCCACCCATGAATCTCCACCATCTATGCTTTCCATTATTTTGCCTTTGTCTTGTGACCAAGTACCATTTTGAAGACAGGCATAAATGTGATTGGCATTCGACGGAGAAACAGCAAAATTTAATTTACCGTTCCAATATGCGGAGCCATTAGGAGATTTAGTTAGAGATGGTTTACTTACCCATGTAAGCCCACCGTCTTCTGATTTATAGAACCCTTTACCTACAATGTCTGCATAAAGTACTGATGGATCATTATACCCTATTTGCAAATATCTAACTTGTGCCCCAAAATTATTTAATAGCAACCAGTTTTCACCAAAATCAATGGACTTCCAAAAAGAGTTACCTTCACCTAAATAAAGTTCACCACTGTAATTGGGATGATGTACTAGATTACCTCTTCTACCACCATACTCCTCCATATTAGGGAATTTTGTAAATAGAAATCTACCTTCTGGTTGACTCTCTGCCGTCTTTGGAAGTATCCATCCATTTCCTAAATCATCAAAAGCTACATGTCTGCTTTTACCTTGTATGACCCAACCTGTTGGAGATTCGGCCCCTCCCATTCTCAATGCCTTTTCGTTGTAAAAGTCTGCAATAGCAGTATTACCGTTATGGTATCTTCCTCCTACGATTATGTCTTCATTCCATCCTTGGTCAAAACCCCAAAAGTCCGAACCTACTATTCCATCGATGGCAACTCTATGATTACTTTGAAGGGTGAAAAAGTCACTGGTAAAATTAAGTCCTCCATCAGTTGCAACCCACACATTTTCATTATCTAGTATCACAATATCTTGAATATCTGGATGGATGCTAAAATTTCCAGTATAACCACCAACGGCTGTAAAACTAGTGCCTCCATTCGCAGTCTTGTATAAAGTAGTCGTAGCAACTAAAAAATAATTTTCATCAGTTGGAGAAACTTCCATATCTAAGTCGTAATACCCCTGACCGTTATTCATGCCCAAATGGTTGCTGTTTCCTTTGGCAATTTCTAACCAATTCCATCCACTATTTGTATTCGTACCTTTTAGAATTATTGGAACATTACCATTAGTCAAGAGTGTGGCAAATATTGCATTGGAATTATCTAGAGTGGTTGCAATTACTCCACCACTACTCTCTTGATAACTTGTTGGAAAATTCATTGATTTAGAAAACGTGACACTATTGTCTAACGATGACACCATTGAATATCCTGTTCCTTCTTTTAACAAAGCAAAAGATTGGGTGAAATCATCAGCCTTATAATCAACATCATAGGTTGGCGAACTAAATTTTCTAACCCAAGTAGCACCGCCATCTATAGTCACAAATAGGCCATCACCACTTGCAGCAAGAATAATATTAGGGTCTAATTGGTTGATTTTCATTTTTGAGGCCCCAAAAAGTGTATTGGTTAATAATTTTTTCCAAGTTAATCCACCATCGGTGGTTAAATGCATCTGTTTACCTGCTGAAACATAGACTATGTCAGAATTGGTTGGATGAACGGCTACTGCAGTTGCTGCACCACCTAAATCATATGATTGTGTTATTAAAGTCCAAGTATGCCCTCCATCTATACTCTTATTGACAAAACCAGTTTCAGTTCCAACATAAATAACATTATGGTCGGTCTTGCTTATATCAAATGAGTAAATATTAACTTGCCAAGGACATGACTTTGGTGGTGTACTTGATCCAGATTCGTTTAACCAATGTGTTACTTTTGGACCAACAAATGACCAAGAATTAGCGGTTCGTTTGGAAAGTGACTCATTAGAATGATCATTATGATTAGGATTAACAATAGATTTTATTTCATCTAAAGTAGGCACAATGATCTCACCATTGTTATCGCTAAATGGAGCTAACGCTCTGGACCATTTTTTAAAATATCTTAAAATAGGTGACTTCCCTTTTGTTTCAATAGGAGACTCTTTGTATATATTGGAGACTTCAATATAGTTAACTGGATATTGATATAACATTTTACCCCATTCAGGAAACTCTACGCTATATGCAGGCTTTTCTAATTTATCTAAATCTGGTAAATCGTCATATGGAGTGAATTGACCACTAAGTTGATTTAATAAAATTAAATTTACAATTAATAATAGAATCAGTCCAAATTTCTTATTCATCTCAAAGTATATTTAAACTGAAATATACAATGTAAAATCATTATCTGGAAATTTATTCAAAAATAAAAAAACTGAGAAATAAGCAGTTAATAGTCCAATATTATATCTAAAGATGCAATCGTCAAGAAGGTTATTGGATATGACATTTTAAGTATAAATTATAGAATAGGTACAATAACGTCAGCCTATTTTTAATCAATTCGCAAATCTTCAACTCTTACTCCTGGGTATTTTTTAGAATCGAAAGTGAAGGTAGACGCTTCAAAAGCTTTATTACCCTCAAACTTTTTGATATTTAAAGTGTATCTTGATCCATCTTTAGAAAACACTTTTATACTTTGCGCTCTATTACTTTTTGCGTCTACAGCTAATCTCATTTTAGAATATTCACTATTCTTATCCAATGGTTTAAATTCGATCAACGTTACTCTTTTGCCGCTGATGACTTCCTCGCCTGTAATAGCATAAGCATAGTTACCATTTTCATAGATTCTTAATAAGTCTTTTGGTGACAACATGCCCTCGGTATCCTTAGGATTAAAATCATTGATCTGCACCTCATTATTCGATGGAAGATAGACCCAAAGATTCTTACCATTACAATATACCTCTTGATCGCCCATTTTAGCAACAAATTTGTCCCCACTTTGCTTCATGTATCCCTTTTGGATTTCTGAGTCCTGCTGTGGTAAATCTAAGATTAGATCAAAATCAACATAAAGAGATTTATAAGAATCGTATTCTTTTTTTAATTTATCCAATATTTTCGTTGCAGCCGGATCACTATCGGCAGCTTTATCAAACGTCCCTTGTCCAGATAACTGTCCAAATACAAATAATAACAAGAAGGAGAAAGTAGAAACTTTAAATGATTTCATAATTGACTTTGTTTGAATGTTAATATATCAATCTTAAGACTCTTAAATAGACCTAAAGTATCAAAGTTGAGCGTTAAAATTTAGTTAACCTAATCTGTGTAGAAAAAGAAAGGTGCAGAAAATATACTATGTTGACTATGCAGCTTTTAATTTACTGATTTTTGATTTCGCTATTTTATTTTTAGCATATTCTAAATCTACTATAAACTCCTCAATACCTTCTTGAGACGGCATTTCATACATTGCATCCGTTAATACTGCTTCGCATAATGATCTAAGCCCACGTGCTCCTAATTTATATTCTAGCGCCATGGTAGCTATATATTCTAGAGCATCTTTTGTAAATTTAAGGTCTATGCCTTCATACTCAAACATTTTGGTATACTGCTTCACCAAAGCATTTTTAGGCTTAGTAAGAATACTAATTAAAGTTTCTTTGTCTAATGGTTCTAAGAACGTAAGGACTGGCAATCTTCCTAATAATTCTGGGATTAAACCAAATGCTTTTAAGTCTCTGTGATTGATATATTGAAGTAAGTTTTCTCTATCAATGATCTCACCATCCTTTTCATTAGAGTATCCAATTGTCTGTGTATTAAGCCTTCTTGCGATGTGTTTCTCTACACCTGCAAACGCTCCTCCACAGATAAACAGGATGTTTGAGGTGTTTACCTTAATTAGCTTCTGCTCGGGATGCTTACGTCCTCCTTGTGGTGGTACATTGACATCGGTGCCTTCGAGCATCTTTAACATTGCTTGCTGCACACCTTCACCAGACACATCTCTTGTAATAGAAGGGTTATCTCCCTTACGAGCTATCTTGTCAATCTCATCTATATAAACTATTCCTTTTTCTGCTGAAGTAACGTCATAATCACATGCTTGGAGCAGTCGAGATAACATACTTTCTACATCTTCACCAACATATCCAGCCTCCGTAAATACAGTAGCATCAACTATAGCAAATGGTACATCTAAAAACTTAGCAATGGTTTTTGCCATGAGTGTTTTACCAGTCCCTGTTTCTCCAACAAAAATAATATTGGATTTTTCGATTTCTACCCCTGTCTTATCAACTTGATTTAACCTTTTGTAGTGGTTATATACCGCTACCGAAAGATACTTTTTTGCTTGATCTTGGCCAATTACATAATCGTCTAGAAACTCCTTTAATTGCTGGGGCTTTATATTTTTAGGTAAATCAAACTTCTTTTTAGAAGAGGATGAAACTTTATCATTAACTTCTTCGCTGACTATTTGGTAAGCAGAATCTACACAAGACTCACATATATGCCCATCAATACCCGCAATCAAGATTAGAGCTTCTCTCTTATCTCTCCCACAAAATGAACATTTAATTTCTTCTTTATACTTAGCCATTATTTTAAAGATATTTGATTTACCTAAATTAACTTTAGAGATCTATTCGGTAGTTGTCTTTCTAGGATTTGTTCTATCTAAAACCTCATCTACACAACCATATTCTTTAGCCTCATGAGAAGTCATCCATTTGTCTCTATCAGAATCCTTCTCAATAGTATCGTGGTCTTTACCTGTATGAAAAGCAAGTATATCGTACAATTCCTTTTTTAAAGTTCTTATTAAGTTATAAGATATTTCCATATCTGAAAACTGTCCTTGCATGCCTCCTGAAGGTTGGTGAATCATCACTCTACTGTGCTTGAGACACGTCCTCTTCCCTTTCGTACCAGCTACCAACAATACTGCACCCATTGATGCAGCAAGACCAGTACATATTGTTCCGATATCAGGAGAGACATATTGCATAGTATCGTAAATACCCATACCATCTATCACCGAGCCACCTGGGCTGTTGATAAACATTTGAATATCCCTCTTAGGGTCAGTTGATTCTAAAAATAAAAGTTGTGCTTGAATTACATTGGCTACATAATCAGTCACAGGCACTCCCATGAAAATTATTCTATCCATCATCAGTCTTGAGAAAACATCCATCCCAACTACATTCATTTGTCTCTCTTCAATAACCTGAGGAGTAAAACCTGTAATGTTTGGAGCTGTTGCATTCATATATTTCTCGAGATGCATTGTACTCATTCCGAGATGCTTTACTGCATATTTTTTAAATTCATCCTTATGAATCATAAAATCTTATTTAAAATTGTTAAAAACTTGCATATAAAAATCGCAATTTAGATACACATACCTTTATAAAAACTGAAAGTTACCAATAATTGTTTTAAAAAGGTAGAATTATCTCTCAATACCAATTGGATATTCTATAAACCTACAACGAACTTAGACCAATTTCTCCTCAGTCTCTACTGGTTTAGTATTAAATTTTTTATCAATAATACCATAGAATTTCTCTGAACCTTCCTTAATTGTTTCAATGGTCAAATCAGGAATCATTTTACTGAATAACTTTTCTGACTCTACAGAACTAACAATATTATAGAATTCATTCTGGTCTTGTCTTAATCTATCCATCACTGTTGGCACTAGACTTTCATCAGTCATACCATACTGCATCAACATAGTTTTAGCTCTTTCATAAAGTTTCTTATCGATATCATCTTGAGCAATTGCAACTTTATACTGATCCATTAACTGCTCCTTAATTTTCACCCATTTGATTTCATCACTAAATGAATTAACCGTTTCTTCTAGTTTGTCAGCTTCTACCTTTTCAGTCTCAGTCAGCCATCTTTTAAGGAATGTCTCTGATATATTAACCTCAGTATGTTTCATGATGCTATCCATTATATCACGATATATCATTGAATCAGCATCTTTTTTATAAGATAAAACTCTGTTTTTTCTAAAATCTTCCTTTAATTCCTCAACACTCTCCAAATTCCACGTAGAAAGTTTTTCTTTGATTAATTCATCTGTCAATTCAGCAGGTTTTAATCTTTGCACTTCTTCTATCACAAAAGAGAAGTTATCACCAATCACTCTAGTATCATCTTCATCTACCCCTAATAGATCTTTTCTAATTGAGTTTTCTGGTCTATTTGTAACTTGCTTGATTTCTGCAGTAAATTTGTCTCCTTTTTTCTTTTTTAACAAGTCTGTTTTTAACTCTTCTGATCCAACAGATTTCATTACTATATCAAAACTAGCCATCCAGCCGTCTTTCTTAGCTTTAGCACCATCTAACTCTGTTGCTGATACTTTCAAGACATCATCGCCCTGAATTTTATCAGTTACAGGCTCCATTACACCAAAATTCTTGCTGATGTTAGCTAAGTGATCTTCTATCTCTTTATCATCTGTAGAGACTTCATATCTAGTAAATACATCACCCATACCAACACCTTTTACTTCAATAGGAGCTATTAATCCTAAGTCTAAAGAGTATGAATATGATTTATTGAGGTCTTTGTGATCTATATCTAACATTTGATCCGATGAAGGCAATGGTTGAGCAACGTACCTAATCTTTTCATCTTTTACAATTTGAGTAAATGCCTTGTCTATTTCTTTTGAAACGGCATCAGACACAATAGATTTACCATACATTTTAGAAACAAAAGAATCAGGTGTTTTTCCTTTTCTAAAACCTTTAAAACTACCTTTAGATTTTACATCATTGATTTGTTTCTTATATTCAGGTATGTAATCAGAAGGTTCTATAATGATCTCTAATGTACACTCTAAATTATCCTTCTCTATTTTGTTGAATTTCATAAGATTAAGTTTAATTTGAATAAATAATTGATATTCAAATTGTCAAGCAATATTGTCTTTTTTCGAAAATGAGTGCAAAGATAATAAATTTCACACAATTCATACTTGTAGTTATACTAGAAGTATGATACCAGCAGCTATTCATTTTCCTAAGTCCTTTTGCATAAAAAAGAATTAGTCTAAAACTTAATATAAAACTTTAGACTAATTTTAAAATATGTCTTACAATCATATGATTAACTCTACTAAGATCAAATAGTTTTCAGATAAGCTATTAGAATCTTTATTTAAGGCCTTATTACTTTCTTTTGAGCTGCTTTCTGCATTGGATTTAACTTATCGTCATACTTATGCTTTTTATACACTTGAAATCTTGAAGGTTCAGTTGCTTCAATTGGCCAAGAATTATTAGACTCATCTGTATCTGCGGTCTCTCGGTAAGGGTCAAGTTTTACAGATTTCACAACTTTGTTTTTCACAAAAACTTTGTTAAACTTATCCTCATTTTTTCTCCACACCTCAACAGGAACAGTTTCTACTTGCTGAGTGCCATCCATAAATGTCCATTCTAATATTACTGGCATGACAAGACCACCCTTATTAGAAAAATATAACTCGTAATAATTGTCTTTACCAAACATCTCCATTTTTTCTTCTTGTGTAAACACCTCATCATACTTGTGTCTGATGGTTACATCTATCGAATCCTCAGTTTCCCATGGTTTGTAGTTTGTATATATATCTGTTAAATCTCTGTCTTTGTCTACAGGAAACTTCATTCCTTCTTCCTTATTTCTAATCTGCGAGATATGTTTAAATCTAGCTTCAACCTTGTTTTCAAAAGTATCAATTTTCGATTCCGGATTATTTGCAATATCTACCTTATACCATTTTACACTATCTATGGAGATGTCTACATTATCAGTGCTATAAAACCACCCTTTCCAAAACCAATCAAGATCTACACCACTTGCGTCTTCCATCATCCTAAAGAAATCATCTGGAGTTGGATGTTTGAATGCCCATGTTTCGCAATATTTTTTAAATGCATGATCAAACAATTCTCTACCCATAATAGTCTCCCTCAATATGTTCATTGCTGTTGCAGGCTTAGAGTAGGCATTATTTCCGTAGTCCTTAATGTTTTCACTATTTGTCATTATTGGCTCCAATTGATGTTTGTCTCTGCCCATATATCCAGCAATGGTATGAGCTGGTCCACTTCTAGATGGATAGTTGTTGTCAAACTCTTGCTCTGCTAAAAACTGGACAAAACTATTGATACCTTCATCAAACCATGCCCATTGACGCTCATCACTATTGATAATCATTGGGAAATAGGTATGCCCTACTTCATGTATTATAACAAGGATAGCAGCTTCTTTAGCTCTTTCAGAATATGTGCCATCATCTTCTGCTCTACCTGGGTTAAAGCTAATCATTGGGTACTCCATACCATTAGCTGCCTCTACAGATATAGCAACGGGATATGGGTAAGGAATAGAGTACTTAGAGTATATTCTTAATGTATGGTCTACTACTTTTGTAGAATACTTATTATATATTGGATATGCTTCTTTACCATACAAACTCATACACATTACTTTCTTACCCGCAGTAGTCATATGGGGCATTGCATCCCAAACAAATTTCTTACTTGCAGTCCAAGCAAAATCTCTCACATTTTCAGCTTTATATTTCCAAGTTTTTATAGATTTAGATATTGGCCTTTTTTCGTTTGTAAGTGCTTCTTCTTTTGTAACAATTTCTAATGGAGTTTTTACATTTTGAGCTTGTTCCCACCGGCTATATTGCTCTTTAGTGAGCATTTGTTTGTAGTTTTTACATTCTCCAGTTCCAGCTACAACATGGTCATCGGGCAAAGTAATCTCAACGTCATAATCTCCAAAACACAGGGCAAATTCTCCTCTGCCAACAAACTGTTTATTTTGCCATCCTTCAAAATCACTGTATACACACATTCTTGGAAACCACTGTACCATGGTGTATAAATAGTTACCATGATCTTCAAAGAATTCATATCCACCTCTTCCCCAACTCGGATTATTCATTCTATCTATCAGATTATAATCCCAATCTATGTTGAATTTCATTTTCTTGCCAGATCTTAAAGGTTGATCTAAATCAATTCTCATCATAGTACCATTAATAGTATATTTTAAAGGTCTATTTCTGTCATCAGTAACTTTATGAATATTAACTCCATAAGCATCCAGCTCTCTCCATACTTCCAATCCTTTCAGTTGACGCTCACTCATCGTTTTATCAATATCAGAAGGGTTAAACTTGTGCTTTAATGCATCAGATGCATGTTCGTTTTCATCTAATTGCACCCACAAATATTTTAGTTCGTTAGGTGAATTATTATGATATGTGATGGTTTCACTTCCTATAAGCTTCTGAGCTTTTGTATCGAGTTGACATTTGATTTTATAGTCAGCTTTTTGTTGAAAATAAGCTGGACCAGGATAACCATCTGCTCCCCTATATTCATTTGGAGATCGCAACATCTGCCCCATTTGCTCAAACTTGTTTGCATGATTGGTTCCTGGGTTATTCTGCTGCCCAATTAATGGGGAGAAAAATGTAATTAAACAAAAGCTGAGTGAAATTAAATACTTCATTTATTTTGATTTTGTTAATGATCCACAAAATTAATCTAATAATAGATATAGTCTATAGTTTTAGATTAATCCTCTATTATTATATACAAAAAATGGAGGAACTGGTTTCTGGTTTGCTAAAACATGACATAACTCTGTACTTTATAATCACTTTTACTTTGCGATTTTCTTTTTATATTTTGGTTCTCTGCACTTAGTAATAGTTGCTAAAAATAAAAAAGCACCTACAACGAATTTGATGTAGGTGCTGAGCAATCTTTGTTTTACAATTGATTACAAGTCAAATTTTATGCCTTGAGCCAATGGTAATTCTTTACTATAATTTATAGTATTAGTTTGTCTTCGCATATAAGCTTTCCAAGCATCTGATCCAGACTCTCTTCCTCCGCCAGTTTCTTTTTCCCCTCCAAAAGCTCCGCCTATTTCAGCTCCACTTGTACCTATATTAACATTAGCAATACCGCAATCACTACCACATTCTGATAAGAATAATTCTGCTTCTCTCATATTAGTTGTTATAATGGCTGAGGATAGACCTTGCGGTACATCATTTTGCATATTGATGGCATTTTGTACATCACCTTTATACTTCATTACATACATGATTGGTGCAAAAGTCTCAGTTTGAACTATCTGTAAGCTATTGGATGCTTCTGCTACACATGGTTTAACATAACAACCGCTTTCATAGCCTTTTCCTTTCACTACACCACCTTTGACCACAAAATTAGCACCTTGCTTTTCACCACTTGCAATAGCCGCTAAGTAATTATTAACTGAGTCAGTATCGATAAGAGGACCGACATGATTCTTTTGATCTAAAGGGTCTCCAATTTTTAATTGCTTATATGCTTTTGTGATTCCTTTTAGTACTTTGTCATATATATCTTCATGAACAATAAGCCTTCTGGTAGATGTACATCTTTGACCACATGTCCCTACTGCTCCAAATACTGCTCCAGTCAAAACTAAGTTTAACTCAGCTGTTGGTGTTACGATAATAGCGTTGTTACCACCTAATTCAAGTAATGACTTACCTAGTCTCTTACCAACTGTTTCTGCTACTATTTTACCCATACGAGTACTACCAGTTGCAGATATCAATGGCAACCTCTTATCATTGGTCATCAATTGACCTATTTTGTAATCACCCGTCACAATGCTACTTACTCCTTCAGGTACTTTATTTGCTTTAAGTACTTCATTTAGTAGTTTTTGACAAGCTACAGAACACAAAGGCGTTTTCTCACTACCTTTCCAAATAGTCACATCACCGCATACCATAGCGATCATTGAGTTCCATGACCAAACAGCTACTGGAAAATTAAAAGCTGATATAATACCAACTACACCTAATGGGTGCCATTGCTCCATCATTCTGTGTAGAGGTCGTTCTGATTTGATGGTAAGTCCATATAGTTGTCTAGATAACCCAACAGCGAAATCACATATATCTATCATTTCTTGCACCTCACCAAATCCTTCTTGAAGGGATTTACCCATTTCATAAGACACTAGTCTTCCTAATGAATCTTTATTTTTCCGGAGTGCTTCTCCATATTGCCTTACAATTTCTCCTCTATGAGGTGCAGGCCACAATCTCCACTCCTTATATGCGTCTTGAGCCTTTTTTACTACTTTATCATAATCTTTAGCTGTAGTTACTCCTACGCTCCCAATTAATTTGCCATCAACAGGTGAGTAAGAATCAATGTATTCTTTTGAATCTATCGACTTTAGCCCAGTCCATGTACCAGGATTCTTTTTTGATAATCCAAGTTTCTTTAAAAATGATGTATTTGACATGTAATTATTATATTTAGATTTAATTGAAATGCAAAAGTACAAGAAATTGTTTAGCCAAAAAATTATGTACTGTTATTACATTGTTATATTTACAAATAAAATTCAACTAATAGAAACAATGTGATGATGGAATATGTGCACTTAAAAGTTTTATTGATACTGTTTTTGTCCATCAATTTAAGTAATGCTCAAAGTAAGAAGAGCATGACACCTGAGGTTTATTCGATATGGAAAAAAATTAGTTCTAAATCAATTTCTGATAATGGAAATACAATTATCTATACATTATCATCAGAAACAGCAGATGATGAACTATTTATTTATGACAAAATTACCAAGCATATAGTTTCATTTCCTAGAGCAAAAGATGTCTCTGTCCAGCCCGATGGTCGATTTGTTATTTATTTAAGGCACTTATCCGCTGATTCTATTAAGATGTTAAAAAGGAAAAAAATAAAATCCAAAGATTTTCCAAAGGACTCTCTTGTAATATACAATGTTGCAAATAAAAATTCATATGTTATACCAGATGTATTATCTTATCAAAGTCCAAAAAACTATTGTGGATATCTAGCTTATAAAGCTGTAATAAAGGACAATTCTGTTGATACAATTACGTCTAAATTAATCAACGAAATCCTTATAATTAGAGATCTCATAACATCAGAAGAAGATACAATCCATCAAGTTAAAAATTTCTTCATTTCTGATGATCACAAGCGAATATTATATGATACCAATATAAAAGGGGAACATCAAAAGGGTATTTATGACTTTAATATCATTACAAAAACAAAGAAAATAATTGTTCCTTTTCCAAATACAATTCTTGATGTAGCTTTTAATGAAAAGGGTGAAAATTGTATTATCCTGACCAATCCAGATACCACAGAAATGAAAAACCATCCAGTGAAAATATGGTATGACAATGGAAACAAAAAGTTTAGCGAAATTAGTGCATCCCAAATCAAAGAACTACCAGAAAATTGGACTATTAGCAAAAATAAAAAACCTATTTTTACTGAAGACAACAGTAAAATATTCTTTGGAGTTAATCCACCAATAATTGCGCAAGATACAAATCTATTACCTGAAGAAATTGTAAACGTTGAAATATGGACAAGTCATGATCAAGTATTATATACTCAACAAGAAAATGATTTAGAAGATGATTTAAAAAAGTTTTATACCGCTCTAATAGATTTAAGCAATCCTAACAATACTAGATTAATTCAAAAACCCAAATATACAAGTCTAGATAATTACAAGGAATTAATTGGGAACTATACCATAGCACAGGATAGATCACCATATGAAAAATACTTATCTTGGAATGGGTATAGATATAGTGATATCTTTTTAATTGATCTAAGAAATGGTAGTGAAAAATTAGTTGCTCAAAAGGAGCCGGGAAACCCCACCATGTCACCAGATGGTAAGTTTATAGTTTGGTTCAACCTAGAATCAAGTGAATACAAAATCTATGACATTGCAAGTAACAAACTTAAAACATTGTTAAGTGGTAATCAAGTTAGTATAGTAGATGAAGAAAATGATAGTCCACAATTTGCTTACGAATATGGAGTAGTAGGTTGGACAACAAATGATGATAAAATATTAATCTATGACAAGTATGATATTTGGGAAATCGACCCAAACGTCAAGCTTTCTCCAAAAAGAATTACTAAAGGACGAGAACAGAATATTGAATACAGATTGATAAAACTGGATAAAGAAGAAAAAAGCATTAGTCGAGCAAAAGATCAATTATTAAAGATGTTTAACAAAGTTACTTTAGACGAAGGTTATTCCTATTTAACAATTAATAATGAGATCAAAGTAAGTGATTATGGTCCTTTCAATTACTCATATAGACCTCTAAAAGCTAAAAATGCCAATGTTATTGTAACAACCAAAGAGTCGTATGAAGACTTTCCCGATATACTTGTTTCAGATAGCACATTTACTCATTTTGATAAAATAAGTAATGCAAACCCCCAACAAGCAAATTACAATTGGGGTTCAATCGAAAAAACCCAATGGACCAATGCAAAAGGTGAAAAACTCAGAGGGTTGGTTGTGAAGCCAGAAAATTTTGACCCTAATAAAAAATATCCTCTTCTTGTCAACTTTTATGAAAGATCATCCGAGGCTTTACATAATCATAGAGCACCATATGCTCATAGATCTACAATCAACTACACTTATTATGCTAGCAAAGGTTTTGTACTTTTTAACCCTGATGTAACATATGATATTGGATATCCTGGCCAAAGTTGTTATGATGATGTTGTTTCTGGAATAGAAGCTTTATCTGCAAAAGGGTTTATTGATATATCTAAAATTGGAGTTCAGGGACACAGTTGGGGTGGATATCAAGTTGCACATTTATTGACTAAAACAAATATATTTGCTTGTGCTGAATCTGGAGCACCTGTTGTCAATATGATCTCAGCTTATGGTGGGATTAGATGGGGTTCAGGCATGAGTAGGATGTTCCAATACGAAAGAACACAATCAAGATTAGGAGCTACTTTGTGGGAAAATCCTGAGCTATATCTTGAAAATTCACCAATATTCAATATGGACAAAGTGAATACCCCAGTCCTAATATTGCACAATGATGAAGATGGAGCAGTGCCTTGGTACCAAGGTATAGAATATATTACAGCTCTTAGAAGACTTGGTAAGCCTGCTTGGTTTCTAAACTATAACAATGAGCCACATTGGCCTGTAAAGTGGCAAAATAGGTTAGATTTCAATATTAGAATGGAACAATTTTTTGATCACTTTTTACTAGACAATCCACTCCCATTATGGATGAAAGAAGGTGTGCCAGCTATTGAAAAAGGCATTAATCAAAGATTAGAATAAAACTAAATATTTAGAAACTGACAATTATAAAAGCCAGATAGTCAAAAAATGAAATTTTGTATTATGAATTAAATATATACCTAGTTATTCTCCATGTATTCTTTATAATCTTCAATACTCTTATTAATGATTTCCCAAGCCATTTCTTTAGATTGGAATTCTTCCACTTCTACAGTCTTATTTTCCAGCTTTTTATAATCTTCAAAAAAAGCTCTTACTTCTTTTAATAAATGGTCAGGCAAATCGTCAATAGACTCAATGTGATTAATGCTCATATCGTCTTGAGACACTGCAATGATTTTATCATCCATTTCACCACCATCAATCATACGCATTACTCCGATTACTTTTGCTCTCATAATACACAAAGGCATTACTTTAGCTTGAGTTAAGACCAATATGTCTAAAGGATCTTTATCATCACAATATGTTTGAGGTATAAATCCATAATTGTATGGATAATAAACGGCAGAATACAATATCCTATCCAGTCTTAACATACCTGTAGCTTTGTCTAATTCGTATTTAGATCTACTGCCTTTAGGTATTTCTATAATTGCTTCTACTGTCTGAGGGGCATCAGGTCCAATAGATACTGCATGCCAAGGATTAAAATATTTTGGTATCATAAGTTATGTGTTTCTTATTTGATTTGGGGCTGCAAAAGTATAATCCTAACTCATATAATCGCAATTATTTGAGAAATCATTTATACAATTATTATCCTATAAATAAAATTGACTCCATTTTGTTTCAAGTTTAAACAGCTATATGATTACTTTTGCAGCATTATTTTACAAAAACAAATACAATGTCAGTGAATATTGATAAAAATGAAATGCTTGAATTTATGAATAATGCAAGCTATGACAAAGATGTAAATATCATTTTGGATACTACAAAAGGAGAAATAAATATAGTTTTGTATGGTACAAAAGCACCTAAAACTGTAGCAAACTTTTTAGGCCTTGCCGAAAAAGGATTCTATGATAATTTATTCTTTCATAGAGTAATATCAGATTTTATGGTACAATGTGGATGTCCAAAAGGAGTTGGAACTGGAGGACCAGGATATTCATTTCCTGACGAATTTCATCCTGATCTAGCACACGATACACCAGGTATACTGTCTATGGCAAATTCTGGACCAAATTCAAATGGAAGTCAATTTTTTATTACTCATGTACCAACAGATTGGTTAGATGGAAAACATGCCATTTTTGGTAAAGTGGCTTCTGATGCTGATCAAGAAATTGTAAATAAAATTGAACAAGGAGATCAAATACATTCTATTAAAGTAAAGTAGTTTGTATCTTAAATATAAAAAAGCCCATCATTCTAACATGAATTGATGGGCTTTTTTATTAAAGTATAATTGGGCTATTGAGGCAAATAAACAAAGCAGAAAATATACCTTATTGCAAAACAAAAGCCTTACTCAAATCAATGAATAAGGCTTTTATTTTTATTGATACTTATAACTTAGAGGACAGTAATATCTCCACTAAATCTTAATACTTCACCATTCTCCATATCTAATTCTACCGAGTAAACATATACTCCAGGGACAACAGCTTTATTGTTAAATTTGCCTTTCCATCCAGCTCCTGGACCTTTTGGAACGTTTCTAACATCAAACATCTTGTTACCCCATCTATCATAGATTAGCATAGACCTAACTTGCATGATAGTTTCATATTCAGGTATGTAGAACTCTGTATTACCTACTCCACTTCCTGTAAATATTACGTTTGGTAATATTATCACATCCGTTCGTCTTACCGTTATGGTAATGCACTCTTCAACTGTACATCCATCATTGTAATACATGACTGCACAATACTCCACATCATCTGCTAGAGGGTCTGGAGAAATTACCAATGTAGTACATTCTAAACCTGAACATAATACTTCATTATTACCATTGTACCAAACTATCGAGTCTAGCACTCCATCAATAGATGTTACATCGGCCATAAGTGTGCCTTCTGTTCCCGCTTTGATGATCGTGTTACCATTCAACTCTAATTGGGCTGCTATTGCATTTTGAATGGAGAATGAAGTTTCCGCTTCACACCCTTCTTCATCTGCAATTTTTACAGTATAGGAACCTGGGCTCAATGCTTTCAGTTCTGCTGCTGTTTTGGCCTCATTATTAACTAGAATATTATAATTAGTACCTGTTCCGCCTGCTGGACTTATCTCAACACTACCAAAATTATCTTGATAACATATTGGGTCTGTTGCTAATGCTCCAACTGTTGGGTTGGGGAATACTTCTATTGAAACTGTTTCACTAAAGTCACAATTTGTTTCATTGTAGCTATACATAAATGTATAAACACCTGGGGTTTGACCTGCTGGATTAAATTGTCCATTTGGTGTAATTCCTCCATCTCCTGACCAAGTACCCATACCTGGTGTAACCGATCCTTGTACATCCGCAACTAGTGTTATTATGTTAGACAATGTCCCTTCACAATAGGAATCTATTGGTGTAGAAAGGCCTATCACTACAGATGGACATGCTTTAGCTGTACAAGTCAATGTTGCAGGTACTGATGGACAAGCACATTCTTCATTTGGTATCACCTCGAAGATTACATCTGTGCCCTCAGCTAATCCAGTAGCAGTATAAGTCAATGATGTATTCACACCAAGGTCTACATTATCTGCAAAAATTTGATACTCTGATGCACAATCTATATCATTCCATGTAAATGTAACACTATTTAAAGTAGACTTACAAGTAATATTTACAGGGCTGTTTTCTGGATCTACTTGTACTGATATGCTTGATACATCTGATAAACAAGTACCTAGTCCAACTTGTAAATCAATATCATAAGTACCTGCCGTGGTCCATTTGATGTTGAAATTATTACCTCCTGCTGGAGTGACAATTCCTCCACCATCAATTGTCCAATCAAATGGCAAGTTTGGCGCCGAACCGTCGTAGGATACTAAAAGATTATCCGTTACACAAATTATTGGTGGTGCTGAAAAATCAGATGTGGGTTGATTGATCAACGATATCCGCATCTTCTTATCATTAATACAAGTCAGCTCTGTGTATGTATAGGTAATTACATGACCTCCAGTAGGGCTTACTCCTGCTGCTGCTGGATCAAACATACCAGATGCAGGATCTACTCCTTTACCGCTCCAAACACCGCTACCCATCCCTACAGGTCCTAAACCACCTGTGATCAATGCACTCAATTGAAATGGTAATGCGTTTGCATCTAAGCACAAAGTAGTATCTCTAGTAAGCGTAATTGTCGTTGGTGGACAATTTACTGCTTTACAAGTCTTTGTTGCACATACTCCACTACATGAGTTATCGCTTTCAGCACACAATTGAATATTAATATCAGAACCAACTGCCAAACCTGAAACGGTTTGTGCTGTATTTGTCTGATTAAATGTATCCATTGTATTGTCTGGATAAGTAACTATCATTGTATAATTAGTAACATTGGCTAACGCTCCCCAACTTACATCAATAGATGTGGCTTCTCCAGCACAATTTATAACTAGTGGTTGTATTCTTGGTTCAACTGTCACTGGTTGCATTGTTACGTCTGAAGGACAAAGTGCCTTTGCAACATCTAGAGAGATAGTCTTATTGCCTGGTGTTGACCATTTAGCACAAATAAACGGCCCAGGACCATTTAATGGGTTTATAATATCTCCTGCTGACCAGTTAAATACACCTCCTGTCTGAATGCTACCCGTATAAGCAACCGTCGCACAACTGTCTATACAAACTAAATTGTCAGCCGTGAATAAAGATGTAGGTGTCGGATTAACTCGTATTGTGACTGATGTATTATAGACACAATCAAATTCATCTGTAAACACCACTGGTATAACATTTGGACCTACCATCGCTACTTTGGGATCAAATGTACCTAGGCCTGGGTTTGTAATCGCAGTACCACTATATACATAAGAACCATTGATCGCATTTTGTAATGATGTAAAATCTATCAAATCAAAAGTAGCTGTTGTAGCATCTACACATATATTAGCAATAGGAGATATAGTAACTGTATTAGGTGGGCAATTTTGTGCCTTACACGTACCTGTACTAAATAAGTCACCGCATGGACTTGTTGTGTTCGTAATTAACTCAATATTGACAACTTCACCAACTATTAAACTACCTACTGTAAGAGTGTTCCCACTAAGTACTCCTGTTTGACCAGTAAGGACACTAGGTATATACCCAGTAGATCCAGATGGGTCTGTCCAAGTAAATATCACTTCGTCTATAGAGGCAGTACAAGTAATCTGAGGTGGACTCACAGGCTCTACTACTAAAATTGGCGCTGTAGCTGCACTGGATACACATCCAGATTTACTAATCGTCAAAGATACTGTCTTAACTCCTGGTGATCCCCATGATACATCTATTGGTCCTGCACTATTTGTTCCTCCTACTGGGCTACCAGTATCAAAATTCCATGCATAATTAAATGAAGCATCTTGAGCTCCTGGATATGACACCGACGCAAGACTATCTACACATATACTATCTAATGGTACTATTGAAGCCACTGGTGTAGGTACTATTACTATTGTATCACATATTGGAGCACTTGTACCACATGCATTTGTAGTAGTAATACAAACTTCTCCTCCTAATGATCCTGTCCAATCTAAAGTTAATGAATCAGTAGTTTCCCCAATTGCACTTGCTACATCAGCTGGATAAGTCCATAAGAATGTTACATCATTTGGATCATCTGTTGTCGTTGCTACATATGTAAAAGTATTGTTATACTCACAAAATTGATTCTGCCAATTGTCGGCTGATGGTGTTTCTGGCAACAATCCACTAATCGGTGGTGAATTAAATACATATGGGCATGTGATTGGTATAAATGTTGTCTGTGGTAAATAATCGAATGTGGCAATAAATTGGTAATTGCCATCATCAGGCACACAAATGGTAAATGGATTTCCATCACCATCATCTGGTACCGGATCACCTAAAGCATCTACCCACATATAGGATATTGGTGCATTTGGTGTATTAGCAATAAATGTTTGATTAAACTTTAATGCAAATCCACAAGGTGTACATCCAAGCAATTCAATATTGCCATCTAAATCTAGATTATAAGCATTTATTGTAATTGTCGAATCACATGTATTACTAGCAAATCCTTTACCAGTTACAAATAAAGAAGTTATCTCATTATTATAAGTCTTTTCGAAAACATCAAATGTAAATGGTGTCAAACCTCCACAAATAGCAGTATCTAGTTCGCCTGGTCCTTGGTTATAAAGCTCCTCGATTAATACGGTCTGCTCAATCTCACATCCAAATAAGTTTGTAAATGTAGATGTATTAAGTCCATCTACTAAGTTTAATGTCTTTACCCAAC
Source organism: Saprospiraceae bacterium (assembly GCA_037968395.1). Taxonomy (GTDB): domain Bacteria; phylum Bacteroidota; class Bacteroidia; order Chitinophagales; family Saprospiraceae; genus JADKBO01. The sequence continues at coordinate 26,032 of JBBKVK010000038.1, forward strand.
TAGTCTCCCCATCCGAATTTGGATCGTCTGTCTCAGCCGGATCATCATTAACCGTTATAGGTCCATTGTAAAATATTAGATCATTTTGACATATTTCTATATAACCAAAATCTTCATCTGGAAAATCAACAATGATTACTTCTTGACAAATACCAGAAGGCACGACATTACCGCATACATCAGCTATTTCATCAAGACAAATTAAATATGTACCTGGAGTGATAGCAGGAGCTTCAAAACTGTAAGTAAATTCATTTGTTTTTGTCTCAAAAACCATCACATTATTCATCCAATCATCTATGACATTACCATTGGCATCTCTCAATGACCATCTAAATAATAAATTTGTAATGTCATTATATGTCAAATCTTCATCATTGGCAACAAAGGTATGTTCTACATCTAAACATTTTGGTTCACAATCAGCCATATCATCACAAGTTACTTCAGTTGCTTCTTTGACTATAAATGGTTCATAATCACCAATAATATCAATAGAATATCCACAAATACTAAATGAAAATCCATCCAACCACATTACATATTGCTGGCCAGGAATAAAATCTGTACTAGGAATACTAAATCCTGGAGGAGAAATCAAACCATCTTCACAGAAAACGATCCCACCTACATCCCAACAGTCTCCGCTATCTGGATTGTAAGCTGATAATCCACCTTGTACTCCAAGTTGTCCACCTGTTCCTGGAAGACATCCAAAAAGATTGAATTGAATTTCATAATTACCATAACCAGCAAAAAATGAAAACCAAGAAGTATTATGAGGAGCTCCACCCGCACAAAGTGGGCTTGGTCCTGTAGGGTTAGAAAAATCCCACATAGTTGCGCAACCAGAAACGAGCAAATTCAAATCACATATTGGATTGTCTGCTGCTGTTTGGCAATCGAGGTTGGCAAAAGGATTGTTCACATTAGATGCACAATCGAATTTAAATCCAAAATCAATTGTCTTATTTTCAAGGCCTCCGCCTGCTGGCTCATCTCCGCATCTCAATTCTATAACAGTAGTTATAACTGGGCCAGAATTCATTTGATCACCTACTCCATTATTATCATTAGGTGTATCAGTATTAGGGTCATTTCCACCATCACAAGGTAATAAATTGAATAATGCTCCACCTTCAATAAAGTTAACCCCAGTAACTTCAATTGTATAGTTTCCAGGTTTAACATTCATAAACATATACATACCCATAGCATCAGTCACCGTAAATCCTGCTTCTCCACCTGTATCGTCGTAAAGTTGTACAGTAACGTTAACTCCACCTGGAATTTCATTAGCAGGGTTAAGTGTACAATCATCATTTTGATCAATCCAAACAGTCCCACCTACTGTAATATTAGCATAAACACCACCATCTATGTCATTATTTACTTGCTCACTGATAAGCATAATTGATCCCGCTATTAATGTCCCTGTAGCAGCATCAAAAACATTCTGACCTGGATCTGTTACAAACCATCCTGCAGGTACATCTATTCTTATATCATAGGTTCCAGGCTTTAATAGATTTGTAATACTATAAGGTTGCGAGATTCCTCCAGCTGGTATATTAAATATGGCAGGATTGCCATTTACATCCAAAGCTGGATCATCACCAGTTATCAAATCAATAACTGTAATCACAATGCCCGCTGGCAAATTGCCTACAGCATCATCAAATGCACCATTTGCATCTGAATCATGCCATACCAGATTTCCAATAGAAGCTGCTCTAAAAAATCCTGCATCTATATCATTTTCTCCATCTGCGCCTCCTCTTTCACCTGACTCTAACTCTATGACGTGAGTCTGATTTCCATTCATTGGGTCTGCATCCGAGTCATCTGAGTCATCAGTAGCATCTGTATTCCCTCCACCTATATCGGCTCTAGTTAAATACCAAGGTGGCGCAGCAGCTGGCTCTGTAAATGTTAGCACATAATTACCTGGAGGGATGTTGTCAAATAAGTACATACCAGCTCCATCTGATATCATTGGAGATACTACTGGTGCCCCTGTTGTTAGGTTAATTGGTATTAAACCTGTATCATCATTAATGATAGCGATCGATACTCCACCCAATGCTGGTTCCGAACCATCATCTAAACCATCACCATTTAAATCATGCCAACAGTAATTTCCTATACTTGCAGCTCTAAACATACCACAATCAATATTGTCAATATCAGTATCACTTACAGTCATTACAACGCCAGTAATACCTGTGATAACATTTGCATCGGAGTCTCCTGCTAAATTTCCTGCGTATTGAGGTGAGAAGTAATATTGGTCAGGAGCAGATGGTGTAAAAAATTGCAATACATAATTTCCTGGTCTTAAATTTATAAATTCATATGCTCCAGCTCCGTCAGAAGTCACTGTTCCTGCTGTCGGAGTACAATCTGCATAATCTACAGGATTCATAGTTCCTGCTTGAAATATCTCTACTTGTACACCACCAAGTCCGACTTCTGCTCCGTTTTGTAATCCATCACCATTCAAATCTTCCCATACATAATCACTGATTCGTGCTGGTTTGAAAAATCCTGCATCTATGGTTAAGTTTTGATCGTTTGACAGCATTACAAGTGTTGTTGATCTGGCAGTACCACCGCTACAATCCGCTATATTAGAATCTTGATTTGGTGCTCCTATATTTTGGTATGTAGGAAATATATCTGGTTCCGTCCAATCAAATTGAACTTCATAGTCTCCTGGAGGCATAGGGAAAAATACATATGCTCCAGCTCCAGTTTGATTGAGAGGATTTGGTGCATATGGATTACCATCTACGTCCAGAGCTAATACATCACCTAAATCCATTCTAAATAGACTTATATCTACTGGAGGAGCTGCTAGTCCAGGCTCAGCGCCTTGCATACCGTCTCCATTTAAATCTTCCCATACAAAATCTCCGATTCTTATTGGAAGGAAATACCCTGCATCTACATTTGATACTATGTTATCCGGTCCTGTTGATAAGGTTATAAATTCGTGGGATACTCCTGTCACTCTATCTGCATCACTATCGTTAGTATCATCTGGCAATGCTCCACCGTCATTGACATGATCTACTGTAAGGTGCAACAATGCTGGATTACCTGCTCCTGGTTCAGAAAATACTACTCTGAAATCTCCAGGAGGTAAGTTCATGAAATTATATGTATTGGAGGTAGCAATTGGATTTAACCCTGCCCCTAATGGAGCACCTGTATCAAATCTAACAGCATTACCCCAACCAGTTGTTGGGTGATTATATTCTAATAACACATTCACATTAGATGCCAGTGGTCCTTCGGTATTTATTCCGTCTCCATTCATATCTAACCAGACAACTCCATTTATACTTGTAGGACCAAAATATCCTGCATCTACAAAATCATATAATCCGTCCCCTGATACCAAGGTGATCGTATATGAATTACCCGAAGTCCTATTGGCATTACTATCCGTATTACTCCCATCGCCTGCTTGAGTCGTCGCTCCTAAGTAGGTTCTGACTAAAGGTACAGTTGTACCAAACACAACCCTATAATTACCAGGAGCTAAGTTATCAAATAGATAATTATCAAAGGTAAAACTATGTGGATTGCCATTTACCATTGGTGTGACATTGTTGTCAAAACTTGTAGCTGTAAGCCAGGTACCTGACCCAGCTGGCGTTTCTTTTTGTAAGGTCATATTCACTGAGCTCGGCAATGGAAGTGAACCATCATCATCCATACCATTACCATTATCATCGAGCCACACTAAATCTCCAATAGAAACTGTAGCATAAAATCCAGCATCCATATCTATAAGATTACCACCCGGCATTACAAAATTAGGTGTTTGATAGGTGCCTTGATTTACTTCACTGTCGTTTGGATCTGCTCCTCCATTTGCTTTATAAATCGTTGGTACATAGTTTGGGTCTATTCCAGTTACATTGGAAAAATCTAGACGATAGGTAACTCCAGCTACTGCACCTGTTATAGTGTACTCGCCTATACCATCTGTAATATCAAATAAGCCTGGTAATGCCACGCCAAATTGGTCCATCAATTGAACAGTGACTCCGCTCAATGCAGCTTCTCCAGCATTTTGAACACCATTTCCGTTGGAATCTTCCCAAACGTATCCTTGTATATCTTGTGCATTTACATTAGGTATACACACACAGAAAAATACTATCGCTGATAGCAATAAGTAAACTTTTTTCATTCTCAGAAAATTTGCTTTAGTAAATAAAAAATAATGGGAGCCGCATCACAAAGAAATAAAACATAATTCAATTAAAAAAATTATTAGCTGTTAAAAACGCTGCCTGAAGTAATGTAAAAAATCATTTTATTTTTACAATTCAATACTTAATTTTATAGATACTATGATGCATGTAATAT
>JBBKVK010000039.1:0-5926 GCA_037968395.1 Saprospiraceae bacterium
ACCCTCGCCATTTGGTATTAAACCATAAGAAGTATTCGTTTTGGCAAATGCATAGGTTAAACTGTCTATTAATACCGAAGAATTCTCTTTGTTTTTAAATAAACCTATTTGTTCCCCTGACTTACTCAATTTAAAATTAGAGTGTAGCGGGCCTTGGGCACCATCTTCATCTGCCCAAATTAGTAAGAAACCATAAGGCTTTAGCATTATTTGGGGTACATTCCATTTGTTTGGGTTGATAAGGTTATCCGTCAAATAATAATCAGATAGGTCTACTACTTCAGCACTGTTATTATACAATTCTATCCAATCGTCAAAGTCTCCAAATTCATCAGCAACAGTCTTATTATCTGCCATGAATTCATTTATCCTTAAGCCATTAGGCAAAGATGTTGTATAAACATAAGGAAGTATTTTTTGATTGCAATAAGGCAATCTTGAAACTTTGTTTTGACTATCTATCGCTTCTATATAATATTCAAAAATGCCGTTGCTTGTAAAAGGAATTGAAGCAGTAAACCTATTGTCGTTTTCTGTTTGATCAAATCCATTTCCATCATCCAAAAGGGCTACTTCAAACCAATTTCCATCTTTGAAATAGTGAAGTTTGGTTGAGGTTAAACTTTGAGCTTGTATTTGTAAACTAACTACTACGTTGTTGTCAATGATATTGGCATTGTCAAAATTTAAAATTGGACTTATATCAAATGCTTCTAATTGCAATTTTGCATTTACAGATCGGCGCTCGATAAATTCTTTGATACCACTTTTCACATGAGCACCAATGGCATTGTTAAAATTGTTGTTGAATTCATTTATTCCATAACCATAGTCCAAAGAGTGATATGTATCATTAATTACAAATGGTTCTAGTTTTATTCTAAGATCATTAACTAGCCCAAAAAGATCAACATCGTTGTAAAAGAGATCGATAAATTTATTGATGTAGAATGAATAGCGTTGTCTATACTCATCAATAGCTAATAGATTGGTGTACAGCGGACGATTATTGCTGCCGTCATCCCACTGATAGATATCTCTTTCACTCCAGTCTATACCAAACCAATCGATACCAAAAGTATTATCCAAGTCAAATGGAATATATTTTATCTGCCCTGAATGAGGGTCTTCATATAAGTATGCATTGTTTTGATTAAATATTGGGTTATCCCAATGCCCAAGCAATACTTCCATAGCCATTGACCTAAGATATAAATCTACATCGAAAATTGATTCTAATTTGCATTGATAGTCTGTGATTGTTGGGCTATTTAAAATTTTAATAAACTGAGCTAGTTTGGAGTAGTCGTCAATAGCTTCATTTGTCTTTAGATCATAAACTCTCTCTCCGTTAGATATAAATTTGTAACTATTAGGATTGTCATTAATATATTGAAGCGAACAACCATAATATAGTTTGTAGAGGTTGCCTGTATTGTCAAAATATCGAAAATTAAGATAGTCTTTATCAATGTGTTCTATATTGGCATACAGGCCTCGGTATTCACCATTGATATATAATTCAACATGATTTGCTCTTGCAGATGGAATTTGTGCCTTCTTTAATAAATCCCAACACAGGTTAGATCGACTTATAGTTGGATCATTGTGTTCTCCATTAAGATTGAGGTCTGAAAGTCCATAAAATTCTTGCCCTCCAAAAGCTTTGAACTTTATTTTAAACGATTTTTTAGCAGATACTCTACTTGAATTTCCTCTAAGCCTAAGTCCAACGCCTTCAATATTAATTTGCCCAGCAAGATCAGTCCATTTAAAGTGAGCAGGGTAGAGGTCGTCACTTTGCACATTTTCTAAAATATTGTCTAAATCTTGTTGGCTTAATGTGATATCTACTCTAGGCACTTCTGAGTCATTGAACACTCTTCCATCTTTGGGGAACAGAGTCTGTGAATAAAGTGATGTACAGCACAATAAAAGCAGAATTGTCTTTATAATTTGCATAGAAAAGCTTTAATATAAATGAAACAAATATTGTGTCTATGTCATTTTGTATGGTAAAATTAATAAATTTTTAATGTAACACCTTAAATTGAGATTTTGCTATTTAAGATCAATCTCAACTTTGATTGAATTCTGGGTTATATATTAGTCCAATCACGTTATCCCATGGATCCAATATAGTAGCAACCATTAGCTCTCCTCCTACATTATTTGGAGATTCAAGTGGTGTCGCTCCAAGTTTTATTAATCGATTGTATTCAGCAGTAATATTATTTACTCCCCAATATGCTTGTACGTTTTGTGACTTAACTTCAGGTTTTTCTTCTGGTTGAAGCCCTAATTCGAAACCACCAATATTAAAACCTACATAAGAAGACTCCTCAAAATACGGTTTGGTTTCAAAAGCTTTAGCATACCATTTTTTTGCTAGATTAATGTCTTTAACTAAATATATACATGTCCTTAAGCCTAGCATTATCCTTCTATTTTTTGTTTCAGACTTGTAGCCCAAGCAGTAATCATTGATTTCTCTTCTTTAGTAAGTTCGGCTTCTGGATGGAGGATTAAATAACTATTTATAGGCATCTCACCCTTATCAATCATTTCTACTACCTCTTCCAATTTATGCGCTTGTTTTTTAGTTGAATATGCACTAAATTCTGAAAAATCTAAGTGCTTTTTACCCCCAAAAACATGGTTATATAAAAACCAAGAAACTGGAAATATCTTGTTATATGTGGGATAGTTGGTGTTATCGCTATGACAATCCATACAAGCCTTATCCATAATTGTCTTAACTTCAACAGGAATAGGATAAGTATGACTAATATCATTTGGACTTACATCATCCTTTAAGTTTTGTTTTGGTCTTATAAATTGGCCAATAACTATAACAGCTAATATAACCCAACCTATTATTTTTATTTTCTTTTTCATAATTTTATTAGTGATGAAGTTATCGCCAAAGTTAACACCAAATCTTAGTATAAATTAAAATATTTTAAAAAGCTAATCAAAAATGAATTTCTATATTATTATATTTTTAACGCTTCATTAAGCTACAATTATGAAAAATGTTCCGTCATAAAAACAACAGCATTAATTGATCACGCATAAAAACATTAAAACATGACAAAGATTTTTTTAACATTAGCCGCAGCTTTCTTTTCTACCTTTATGGTAGCTCAAGATGAATTAGGACTAAGAATAGGAGGCCACTATAACAACACATCTATAGAAGGAATAGCCACAAGTTTGACACCTGATACAAAGATATTTGAGGGATTTACAATAGGAGCATATTATAATCTTCAATTACTCAATGGTTTTTCTTTTAGCCCCGGTCTTAATTATACTCAAAAAGGGTTTGTAATAGATGAAGGTCTCGGTGTTGATTTTTTAGCAGCTGATTTGCCATTAGGTATTAGACTGGAGACTAAAATTGATTATATAGAAATACCTGCATTGTTTAGATTTACTACCAATAAAGGAATAGGAGAGTTTTATTTTGAAGCAGGACCAACACTTGGTTATGCACTTGATGGTGAGGTAAGGACTAAAGCAAGAGCAATTGTAGACATTAATGTAGCTACCATAGACCTCGATCTTAAAAATGACATTTATAGAAGATTAGAATTGTCTGGACAAGTAGGAGTAGGAGCTGCAGTAAGAGCTGGAGCAGGTAAAATATTCGCAAATGTAAGGTATCAGCATGGTTTTTCTGATATGATTGACAACCCTACAATTGATATTAAAATGAAAAACAATGGGGTTAACTTCGGAGTCGGTTATGCATTTAACTTAGTTGGCCGTCCGGGTAAAAAAGTACCTTTAAGAGTATAGATAATTCTCAGCAATATAAGTAAAAGTAATAAGTGATTGGTGGTTATTTCAGAGGCAAAGTCGTTAATGGTTTTGCCTCTTTTTCATGAATCACATTAATATTAACTTTTAGATCCAAAAGCTAGGTCTCCTGCATCTCCAAGTCCGGGCACAATGTAAGATTTAGCTGTCAACTCATCATCAATGGCACCAGCCCATATCGTTGTGTTTTTATGTAACCTTTTAATATGTTGAATACCTTGTGATGATGCAACAGCGGTTACTATGTGCATTGTTTTCCATTCACCATATTCCTTTAGGCTATTAATTGCTTTGTCAATTGACGCACCAGTAGCAAGCATTGGATCTGCAAGAATAATCACTTTGCCAGTGAGATCTGGGCTTGTTATGTATTCAAGGCTTATATCAAAACTGCCATCTTTATGATGTGATCGATAAGCTGAAATAAAGGCATTATCCGCATCATCAAAAAAGGACAATATTCCATTATGCATAGGCATCCCTGCCCTCATGATTGATGCTATCACAATATTATCTGTAATTAGATTACAATCAGCAACGCCTAAAGGAGTTTCAATTTCGGTACTTTGATAATCTAATGTTTTTGAAATCTCATATGCAAATATTTGACCCAATCTTTCTAGGTTTTTCCTAAATCGCATTCTATCTTTTTGCACAGAAGCTGACCTCAATTCTGCTAAAAATTTGTTAGCTATACTATTCTTTTTAACTAATTCATGTGTCATAATTGTGCCTTGTATTGTTATTTTTGAAGAACGGATTTATAAAATATAAATATAGCTAAAATATGTAGAATACTTTAAGGTATAATCCACAAAAATAATAATACAATTTTTTAAGGGATCTACGATTATCGGTATGTTTATTGCATTAAGGCTTAGATAATATATAAAAAGGATAACTAATAAGTGGGTTTGATACCCATTTACACATTAATATCAACCATTTACTAATTATTGTTAATTTAGTTTAAAAGTTTTATTATTTTTACATTCTAAGAGATTGGAATGAAAATGATTTAGATTATGTTATAGAATTATAAAGTAATCAAAAGTTGATTTTGTGAAATACATTGAATATATTTAGGGTTTAAGATAATAAAATCGTAAATAGTATTATAGATCATTGGATTACATTTTTATTAATTGTCTTAGTTTATTAATTTAAAATATAGAATACATATGAAACGACTCCTTAATTTACTGCCATTTCTACTCTTAGGAGGGTTATGCTCAGGCCAACTAACCAATGATGGTGGTACCATTGTCATACAAGCAGGTGCAACTCTTTATGTAGAATCTGATGTCATTAATAATATTGTTGGTGCCAATACTGGTACTATAACTGTTAATGGTGAATTAGAGATACAAGGCCATCTGACTAATAATGCTACCATGACTACGTCAACAGGATCATTGGTAAAATTTTCTGGAAATGAAAACTCTAATGTAAAAAGCAATGGAGCGGTTATAGAAAACTTACAAATGGCGAAAAACGGGGCAAACGGTAGAGTAACATTGACTGATAGTCTTACTGTGAAAACAAACTTAGATTTTCAGCCTTCCTCTGTGGATAGCATAAATCACTTAGTTATTGGTACAAAGAGTTTGATTTTGTCTCAACAAGCAACTACAATAACTGATCCTACATCAAGAGATTATATAGAAGCCAATGCTGCAGGTAAGGTTCAAAAAACTACTACTGCAAATGCAACATTTATGTTCCCTATTGGTGACGCAACAAAATACTCGCCAGTGACGGCAAATTATACAGGTACTGGATACAGTAGTGCAAATGTAGCAGCAAATGTTGTTGCATCTACACATCCAAACAAGCCGACAGATGGCACAGACTTCATTGCTAGATATTGGAATGTAGATGAGACAGGTGTTACAGATTATGACGCAACCTTAACTGGAGAATATGCAGCTGCAGATGTGACTGGTACTTCTTCTAAAGTTATGGGAGCAACTCAACCGGACATGAGTGGAGGAATGACAGTCGCAGATTGGACATTTACAGGATCTGATAATGGGGCTAATTTGGTCAAAGCAGATGTAACGGGCAGTGCTGACTTAACAGGATTTAATTTCTTTGGAAA
>JBBKVK010000040.1:0-4825 GCA_037968395.1 Saprospiraceae bacterium
TATATATTTAATTTTTTATTATAAATTGAATTAATTATAAAGCACACATTGTCAAGTAATTATGATTTACATTCAAAATTATAACGTGCATAGTTTAATATAACCCCATTAATATATTAAAAATGAATGAAAAGGCAGAGTAAATGCTGACAGTAAATAAAGGTAAATTTGATGAATCTAGATTAAAATAGAAAGGCGTATTAAGTTTATAATTTACTGAAGAACTAGGCGAGTATAAAGTCGATCAATGGTTAAAGCAGCATCCAAACATAACCCTGAATGAATAGCCCCACATTGAATCATTGTGCTTCTTTTAGCAGTTAGCCAGCGAAATCTTGAAGCGAAATCGTATTGTGAGATTGGACTACTGCCGGCTTTACCATGTACAATATTTTCAAAAGCCGTAAGATTGTTTTTCAGCAATTCAATATTAATATTTGGGAATAATGCTATTAATCTGCTTTGATCAAGATTGATTCTAACTTTCAAAAAATTCAAATCCCTACAATATAGTATGACACCTACATTGATACTTTCACCTCTTTCTATTATTGGGTTGAGGCGGATGATGCTATATTCATATATGTGCCTTTGCATCTAAGATTTGATTGTAGAATATATCAGAATGTTGTAACCTTTCATTAAGGAAGGTCTCATAGACTTTCCTCCACTCTTCTGGTGACGTGACGGTTTCATTTGGTATAAGCCATTCATCTGGTAAAAGAGAATTAATTTCCTGGATTACTCCAACGGTAATAAGAGGCTTAAACTCTTCATGTACTTTTGCAATATCGTTTGCATATGGCAACAAAACATGATTACTTATAAGTGGGAATGCATTTTTAGCTTGAAGTTTTACATCTGTAATAGAATGGTGAAAATATAAGGCAGCTCCATGATCAATCAACCACAAGTCATTATGCCACATGAGCATATTGGTGTTTTTTGCTGTTCTGTCTATATTGGTTATAAACGCATCTAACCAGACAATCTTAGAAGCTTCATATGAAGAGATTTGAGATACAGCGGGGTCATATGTAATAGAGCCTGATAAGAAATGAAGGCCCAAATTAAGACCAACACTAAATTTTAATAAATCTTGTATTTCTTCATCTCCTTCGCTCTGACCAAACCTTTCGTCCAATTGTAAAAAGACCAGTTCAGGTACTTTAAAGCCTAACTTACGAGCTAGTTCACCACAGATTATCTCAGCACATAAAGCCTTACTACCTTGGCCTGCACCTTTAAACTTCATTACATAGTAAAACTCATCATCGGCTTCTACCAAGGCAGGCAAAGAACCGCCCTCTCTGAGTGGTTCGACATATCTTGTTACAAGTGAAGTTCTAAGCATGAATTGTTATATTTTAGCTAAAGTAGACTCTAAATCAATAATCAAATCGTCTACATCTTCGATGCCAACGCTTAATCTGATGAGTGAATCGGTCAACCCAACTTTTAACCGTTCTTCTCTTGGGATTGATCCATGAGTCATAGTAGCAGGGTGTCCTATTAGAGATTCTACCCCACCTAATGACTCAGCTAAAGCAAAAAGATGGGTATTACTCAAGACTTTATTAGCTGTCTGTATATTGTCTTCTTTTAGATCAAATGACACCATACCTCCAAACATTTTCATCTGTTTTTTAGCAATATCATGATTTGGATGATCTGCAAACCCTGGATAATAAACATTGGCAATTTTATCATGTCCTTTTAGGAATGTAGCAATTTTAAAAGCATTCTCGCAAGCTCTTTCGACTCTAATGTGCAGCGTCTTAATGCCTCTTAATATTAAGAAACAATCCTGAGGCCCTGGTACGGCACCTGCAGCATTTTGTATAAATAATAACTGGCTAGCCAACTCTTTATCTTTTACTATTACTGCCCCATGGATTACATCTGAGTGTCCTCCAAGATATTTAGTTGCAGAATGCATAACGATGTCTGCTCCAAGGTCTAAAGGGTTTTGTAAAAATGGAGTTGCAAATGTATTATCAGCAACTACAATAATGTTTTTACCGGCTACTTGTTGAGTAACAGCTTTGATATCTACAATGTTTAACATTGGATTGGTAGGTGTTTCTACCCAAATCATTTTAGTATTCTTATTGATATAAGCTCTTAAATTTGAAGCATTATCCAAATTTATGAAAGTAAATTTGATGCCATATTTTCCAAATATTTTATTCATTAATCTGTAAGTACCGCCATATAAATCATTGGTAGAAATGACTTCATCTCCAGGAGAAAGCAATTTCATGATGGCATCTACTGCGGCAAGTCCAGATCCAAAACAAATTCCTTGAGTACCATTTTCTAGGGCAGCTAAATTGGCTTCTAATACTTGTCTAGTTGGATTTTGAGATCTGGCATATTCAAAACCTTTGTGTACTCCTGGTGCATCTTGTACGTAGGTAGAAGTTTGGAATATTGGAGTCATAATGGCTCCTGTAGAAGGGTCTGGCTCAACGCCTGCATGTATTGCTTTAGTTGCAAATTTCATGGATATATTTTTATGTTTAAATGCCTAATTAGACCATAAACTATTAGTTAATTGATAACTAATATTGTAACAGCTCAAAACTACAACAATCGCATGGAGAAACAAGCAAGGAATTAAAATATTCCAATAGATTGTTTCTTTAAGTCGAATATACGATCGAATGACACTAGTCAAAGATAATTAAGTGATGATTTGAATATCTGCTTTTTAAATAATTTTATCGGCTAACTGCTGTTTTCATAAAGTATTATTTTGGTCTTCTCAAGTTGATATTGATCTATCCTTTTTTATTTTTTAGTCTTTAGCCATTTACTCAAATCAGTTGAACCACCAACATAAATGTTGTACCCATGAAGATCATAATCATAATAATCGGTTGGGTTAATAATTAGACCAAAGTACAACTTGCCTAGATCATCCAAATAAGCTATTCTGATGCCTGGTTGGATAATAGTAAGGGGAGTGATGGCGATTACCTTATTTATATAAGTTTCATTATTGACTTCAGTTTCTATATCAAATTTTGTAAAATCCATTCTGCCAAACGACAGCGTAAAGTCGTATTGAATTTTGCGATTCACGGTATGAAACCCTGCAGTTATAAATGGTTTTACATAAGTACTTGTAGTTATTTGAGTGTAGCCACCAGTACTTGAAGTGTATTCATAATTTTCTCCATAACCTTTTCCGTAATTAAAACCTGCATAGAAGTCCATAAAGCTCTTAGGACTTAAATTTCTATAATACCCAATTGCAGATGTAACGTGTTTTTGTTTTGGTCCAATTGCCCCGCTTGCTGTGATTGCTATATTTTTAGTAAGACCATAATTTAATCCCAAGCCGTACTTTTGAGTAGTTGAGTAACCGATCGAAAGGCTAGTTTGTAATTGCCCTTTTTCACTAACGGGTTCTACAACCTCTGGATTAGGGGAGTATAGCATATAAGAACAAGATGAGGAAAATAGTAACAAGCTAACAAATAACGTGTATGATCTTAAGTATTTCATTTTTCTCTCTGAAGGTTTATAATTTTACAAAGTAAAAAGAATTATCTGACATACATCCTCTGATCGTTAAATATAAACCTATTTGGCCTTAAATTCTGCTCATTTTAAATGATTTACTATATTTGTTCAAATCTTATACGCTTATGATTAGAATGTTATTATTGGTTTCCTTATTGTTTGTCCTCTCTAATAATATATTAGCTCAATCTGAGTTAGATACCTCTTTGTATAAAATTAAACTATATGATGGACAAGTATTAAAAGGAAAAATTATTAAAGAAACTACTAAAGAAATAACTTTAACGAGTGAATCTCTAGGTTCAATTAATATTCTGCAAAGCGACATAAAGAGCATAGAACAGTTTCGTAACAGAGGCCACTATCCTAAAAGTATTCATGATCTATATCGAAGTAAATATTTTCTGACAGAGTCAGCTTTTATGCCAAATAAAGGACAAGTTTTTATTGAGAATAAAATGTATTTTATGATGGGTGTTGGGTTGGGCCTTACAAACCATGTTTCATTTGATGTAAATACATTTATTGTGCCAGATGACTTTGATGGGATTGATTTTTTTACAAACTATGGAATTAAATTTGGATATTCTTTTAATAAAAATATTCATACTGCTGTAAGATATAATTACGCTAGAAAAAATGATGAGGGAACTCTTTATAGAAATTATCTAATCGGGTATTTAACATTAGGTAGACCCCAAAAAAACATAACACTTGGATTTAGTAGGTTTGGATATTATGGCGACTATATCTCTAATATTCTTATCAGAGGATATGAAGAAAAGGCATCTCCCTTAATCACTTTTGCTGCAAACATTGATATAAATAAAAGGTCTAATTTTAAGTTTGAGCATGCTTACTTGTTTAATAACGGTGGGGTAACTAATATGGGTTTTGGGTGGAATGGAACCTATTGGATGCTTAACTATGGAGTTATATTACCTCTCTTAAATGACCCTGAGGATGAAATTTTTCCAATTCCTTATTTAAGTTTTATAATCCAATTAGGTAATATATATTAAGATAAATATGAAATCTTAATTGACCCTTTACCTTAATAATTAGAGTTATTATGTTTTTCTTTTTTCTTTTCTCAAATGATATTCCTGGACAGATTGAATAAGAAACTTCTGTTTATATAATCAAGCTTAATAATGGTGAGCTGTAGTAAGTAAATAATTTAACTATACTTTTAATAGTCTACAATACTCTCTTAGACTTAATTTTCGTACAATCTTTCACTTTTTATTTTTTAATTCTGATTGCATTTATTATGTTTTATGTGATCTAAATA
>JBBKVK010000041.1:0-5612 GCA_037968395.1 Saprospiraceae bacterium
AGGCTAATTCAAATTAATTTAAATATGAAAACAAAGTTTAGTGGAATTTTGACGCTATTGCTAGCGTTTGTTGTGCAACTATCGTTCGCGCAGCAACAAGCAGTGACTGGTACTGTATCCGATGAAGTCGGTTTACCTTTACCAGGTGCAACTGTAATTATTAAAGGTACTTCAACGGGAGTATCAACAGATTTTGATGGAAAGTATACCATTAATACAGACACTGGTCAAGTACTCCAGTTTAGTTATGTTGGTTATGCTACGCAATCGGTAACTGTTGGGACTTCTCTAACAATTGATGTTAGTTTAGTACCCGATAATACTTTAGATGAAGTAGTTGTAACTAGTTTCGGAATTAAGAGGCAAAAGAAAACTCTTGCCTACCAAGCAGAACTTGTAGATGACGAAGAGATTGTAGTTGCTGCTCCAACAAGAGCTGCGAGTGCACTTGCAGGTAAAGTTGCTGGTTTACAGATTAACGTTCAAGACAACGGGGTAAATCCAAGTACTCAAATCATCTTAAGGGGTTTAAGATCAATTTCACAAGGTAATAGTGCATTGATTGTAATTGACGGATCTATTTCAACACAAAGCGCATTTGACGATTTAAATCCAAATGACATTGCTAGTTTAAATGTTTTAAAAGGAGCTACAGCAGCAGCACTTTACGGTTCTCAAGCAGGTAATGGTGCCATTATTGTTGAGACTAAAAAAGGTAAACAAGGTGAAGCTTTTAGAGTTGGATGGAATACTTCAGCTACTTTTGAAAATGTTGCTTATATGCCAAAGTTCCAAAGTGAATATGGAATAGGATGGCAAGGGGCTTACGATCCGATAGAGAATACTAACTGGGGGCCTCGTTTTGATGGACAAATTCGTCAAATTGGACCAACGTTTCCTGATGGATATGTATTAGACACTCAAATGGTGCCTTACGCTCCAGTGAAAGACAATCTTTTGGATTTTTATGATACTGGCTTAACACTACAAAATACAGTATATCTTACAGGTGGTACAGATGACAGTAGCTTTTACATCTCTGCTGGTCACCAAGATGCCAATGGTATTGTACCAGAAGATGAATATAGAAGAAATACCTTTAGAGCTAATGCTTCCAAAACTATTGGAAATGTTACAGTTTCCTTAAGTTCAAGTTTTTTAAGGGATAGCCAAGATGTCGTAGGAAATACAATTGGCGACCAAGACCGACCACTTTATTGGTTTGTTTTGAATACCCCTGCTAGCATACCATTGTCACAATATCGTGATTGGGATAACCCAAATAGTTATGCTCATGCTGATAATTACTATAATGCTTACTATCAAAACCCATATTGGGCTATTGGCACTAACAGAAACATGGATGACACCAATCGTTTAGTGGCTAATATGGCAGCCTCATGGGATATCGTAGAATGGTTAAATTTAACTACTCGTTTTGGTATTAATACAGGAGGTGGTAATGGTAAAAACTGGAGAGCTGCTCAAACATATGACCCTGTACTACAACCATCACACTCTGCAGTATCTTCTTTTGTGGTAGATTCTGAGTTCTCTTTTACCAATTATGAAATTAATTCAATTTTAACGGGGAAATTTGAACTTGGTACAAATTTTGATTTAACCGCTTTATTGGGAGGAACGTCCCAATCTAATAAGACAAGAAGTAGTTTAATACGAGTTGTGAATTTAAGTATACCTGGTTTTTATGATATATCTAACGGTACAGGTCAACCTGAAATAACTGCTGATGGATTGGAAAAAAGACTCTATGGTTTCTTTTCTGAACTGAATTTTGGTTATAAAGATTTTTTATTTTTAACCGCTTCAGGACGTTATGATTTTACATCTACTTTAAAACCTGAAGATAATAGCTATTTCTATCCATCGGTGGGTCTATCTTTTGTTGCATCTGATGCGTTTCCTGATTTAAAAAATGGTTCGCTTTCCTTTTTAAAACTTACAGCAAATAACTCAACAGTTTATAACGATTTAGCTCCATATGATATTAATGAGACTTTTGGTCAATCAGCTGGTTTTCCTTTTGGAAACTTAAACGGGTTTTTCCAATCTGGGACAGCAGTGGATGCTGATATTAAAAAAGAGAAAATAAATACTATGGAATTTGGTCTTAATGTTGCATTTTTTAATAATCGATTGACATTGGATGCTGCTTATTTTAAAACTCTTTCTACTGATTTAATTACTAGCACCACACCTTCAAATGCTTCTGGAGCTGGTGTTGGATTTTTAACCAATATTGGAGAATTAGAAGGCACAGGATTTGAAGTCGCTTTAGGCGGTAAAGTTTTAAAATCGGAGGATTTTTCTTGGGATGTGAATGTTAATTTTACGACAAACAAAACGGTGGTTAATAAAATTAAAGAAGGTATTAATGAAATCACATTAACAAGTGATGGTGAAGTTGGTATTTTTGCAATTGTTGGTGAAGAATTTCCTCAAATAAAAGCATCATCGTATGTCCGTGACCCTCAAGGAAGAATTGTTATAGATCAATCTAGTGGTAATCCGTTAGTTGGTGCATTAAAAAACCTAGGTAAAACAACTCCTGATTATATTATTGGATTAACTTCTGTAATGAAATATAAAGGTTTTAGTCTTTCAGCAACATTAGATTATAGAACTGGTCATGTCTATTATGAACAAGGTTCCGATAGAATGGAATTTACTGGTAGATCTTTAGCTTCTGTATCGTCTAACAGACAGGATTTTGTATTTCCTAACTCGGTATATAATACTGGGACGGCAGATGCTCCTGTATATGTTGCAAATACTAATATTCCTATCACTGATGGATTACAGGATTTCTGGACGAATACATATAACGAGATTAAGGAAAACTACATAAAAGATGCAACGGCCTTAAAAGTAAGAGAGCTTGCTTTAACCTATGAATTATCTTCTAAACTTTTAGAGAGAACTCCTGTTCATGCTATGAGATTAGGATTGGTTGGTCGGAATTTATTTACTTGGTTACCAGAAGAAAATCATTTCTCTGATCCAGAATTTAATAATACTAATAATAATCAAATTGGATTTGGTGGATATTTTCAATCGCCACCAACTAGATCCATTGGATTTAGTCTTAATGTAGAATTTTAAAAAAAAAAATTATGAAAAAACAATTATTAACAATTAAAGTCCTCATGTGCTTTTTAGTATTGGGGTCTTGTAGTGAGAGCTATTTGGACGTAAATACGGATCCAAATAATCCTGTGACAGTAAGTCCAAACTTACTTTTACCTGTGGCTTTAAATTACTCCGCAATCATAGAAGAGCGCGATAGAGGTCAAAACCATTTAGGTAATATGTTTATGGCAAATTGGAGCCAATCTGATGGTTTCTCGTGGTACAACGATGAGTTTCTATATTTAGTGACTCCATCATTTTACCAACGGATTTTTGATTATACTTATACCAACGTTTTAAACCAATTTCAAGCCATCGATAATTTAGAAGGTGCTGAATTTGGCTATTATAAAGCAATTGCTAAAATCATGAAGTCAATGCATTTTCAAATTCTGGTCGACACTTACGGTGATATACCTTATTTTGAAGCATTGCAACGTGGTGAGAATCCAACACCAGCTTATGATGACGCTCAAGTTGTCTATGATGCCTTGATAGTTGAATTAACTGACGCAATTGATTTGATTAATGCAACTTCAGAGGATGCAACATTGAGTCCTTTTGAGCCAGGAGAAGACGATGGTGTATTTGGTGGTAATATGGATATGTGGAAAACTTTTGCCAATACTGTTAAATTACGAATATTAGTAAGACAATCTGATATGTCAGGAAGAGCTGGATATATTCAAGAAGAGTTTAGTAGAATTGCAGCAGAAGGTTCTGGTTTTATGAATACTGACGTAACAATTAACATTGGTTACAATCAAACAGAAAATCAACAAAATCGTAAATGGAATGATTTTGGAACTGATGTTTCGGGCACTAAGACACTTACCAATAATGCGACATGTGCTACACCTTACATTTTAGATAAATTAATGAACACTAATGACGGTAGATTGAATTTCTTCTTCGAAGAGCCTGCTACAGGTCATTTAGGTGTGGTTCAAGGTTTGCAGGATTATGACATTCCTATCGTGGATCAATTTATACCTGCTAATGTATCTAACATTGGGCCTGGTATCTTGAAGAGTCCTTCGCAAAGCTCAGTAGTCTATACAGCTGCAGAATCCTATTTTAATAGAGCTGAAGCTGCCTTTAAAGGGTTTATATCTTCAGACGCACAAACTATGTATGAAATGGGTATCCAAGCTTCTTTTGATTATCTTGGGGCAGGCGATGCATCAGCCTACTATAATCAGAATATTAATAATGTTGGTTGGAATAGTTCTTCTAATAAAGTTGAAGCTATCATAAATCAAAAAGCGACTGCTTTAATGGGAATTAATGCTTTGCAAACATGGTTTGATTATAATAGAACAGGTTATCCATCGAACGTACCTGTGTCTATTTTATCATCACAGCCTGATAGACCAGTAAGATTGGCTTACCCATCAAGTGAAATCACCTCCAATGGAGCTAATTTACCTGCTCAACCAAATGCATTTACAAATCCAATTTTTTGGGCAAATTAAAATAGATAAAACATGAAAAAGTATATAAATTTTTTAATGGTTCTTTGCACAATATCTGTGTTTACTTCCTGTCTTGTAGACGATGAAGCGCAGAATTACTCTCTGAACGATCAAGGTCCTAACCTATTAGGATTCACGCAAGCAACAGTTAACGCTTCGGTGGTTACTGATGGTACAGAAACGTCAATAATTCTTCCGGTACAATTAGCTGGGCCAACAGCATCCACATTTTCGGGTGAATTTACGGCGATGATTGAAGTAGACCCATCTTCTACTGCAATTGAAGGTGTACATTACACGTTAGATTCAAATACAGTAACCATTTCTTCGGCTCAAAATTTAATTGCAAATGTGCCGCTAACAATAATTACTGATGGTATTGATCCACCTCTTGATGAGAATCCTGTTTTGATTTTAAACTTAACTAATGTTTCTGATCCCTCAATTGTACCAAACGGTAGAACAGCTTCTATTACAGTTAACATAGAATATTTGTGTTTTTCTGATATCACTGGAAAATATAGAGCATTAGAAGCTAAATATTTTAGAATTGGAGTTGAAAGTGGTCTTTCAAACCCAGCTTATTGGCCAGCTTAAACTTAAATTATCTTTCTTTGTGGCAATACCTTTAGAGTTCTTGAATATTTTGGTCCTGAAGCTTTTAATGGTAATGAATGGTATTTCGAAGTAAATGAAACTACAGGTGTAATAACATACCCTGCCACTACTCCTGATGGATCTCCTCAAATAGGTAATGATCAACCATTTATTTCATGTGCCACCAATCCAGGCGATTTTTCAGCAGTTGGAATTTCATGTGGTACAGACACAAACCGCGTAGAATTTGTTAATGGTACTGTTAGATTATACATGTCTTATGGGTATTTTACACCAGGTTCTGGTCCAAGGGTATTTTACCATGTATTGGAAAAAATTATAGACTAATTTAATTTTAAATATTATTAATATGAAAAACATAAAATATAT
>JBBKVK010000042.1:0-2775 GCA_037968395.1 Saprospiraceae bacterium
TTAGTGAATAAATTATTTAAATTTTAGAGTAAATTTAACGAACAATTAATCAGTCAGAGTTTCACCAATTTAATGTTAGTTCTCCTACACTAAATTTAGCTACTCCGTCTTAGTAATGAAAAAAACTACCCTATAAATAGGAATAGTTGTTTAATTAATAATCATGGTTTTTACCAATTTAATTAAAAAATATATTTCAATAATAATTACCTAGATATTGAAACATCACTTAATTTTGCATTATATTTTAAAAGAATGAAAATAAGATTCCACCTCCTCCTAGTAATAGTATTTTTGCTTTTTTTGGCCTCCTGTAGTAAAGATTCTCCATCAGACAAAGACGAAGCTGTTTCCAATTTAACCAGTTCGTATGATGCTTATCTTCCAGCAAGTTGGATTAAAATCTATAATGAAATTGAAAAAGATCTACCTGGTTTTAGACCTTCAGCTACAGCAAGAGCTTTAGGATATATTCATTTGGCGGGATATCATACTGGACACCCAGGCATGACTAAATATAAAAATGTCAACATAGTAATAACATCAGCAAATTTACCTGAGTTTACGGATACCAATAATGAATATCATTGGCCATCAGCTATCAATGCTACGTACAAATTATTATTTGAACAATTTATGATAAATAGGTCTCCTAAACATTCTGATTTAATTATAAAGACGTATAACAAGTGGCATGTTGAATATCAAAATGAAATCGATCCTGCTGTACTTAAGAGGTCTGAAGCCTGGGGTGAATTGGTTGCAAATGCTGTAATTGCTTATGCCAAAACAGATATTGAAGCTGAAGCTCAAATATTAGAACCTAGACCATTAGGGTATGTTCCTCCAATAGGGCTGGGACTTTGGATTCCTACAGATGGTGTTGCACTTTTTCCTTATTGGGGAAAAACCAGGTGCTTTTCTACTTCCAATTTTGATGCTATACTTAACGACCCATTACCTCCGAACGTTGAGGCCAACAGCCCTTTTATGGTTCAAGCATTAGAAGTAAATGAAGTTGTTACAAACCTTACTAGTAAAGATAGATGGATAGCAGAGTTTTGGAGTGACGATATTGTAGGTTTAACATTTTCTCCACCTGCTAGGCAATTTGCCATTGTCGAACAAATTATTCATCATGAAGAAATTGATTTGGCAAAAGCACTATTTATTCTTTTAAAACTAGGAATCGTATCAAATGATGCAGCTGTCACTTGCTGGTATTCAAAATATAAATACAATATCATTCGTCCAGAAAATTTTATTCGTGATAATATCAATCCTAATTTTAACACCATTCTAGGAGAAGCAATAGGAGTCACTGATATTTCACCACCGTTTCCAGCTTTCCCGTCTGGTCATTCAACTTTTGCCTCAGCATGTGCAGGAATACTTATTGATGAAATAGGAGAAAACTATCTATTTACTGATAGATGCCATGAAGGGCGAACTGAGTTTGCTAGTGCTCCTAGAAGTTTTATTAGTTTCAGATCAATGGCAGAAGAAAATGCTTACTCACGAATACCACTAGGTGTGCATTTTAGAATGGATTGTGATGAAGGCCTGAGACTAGGTTACATTTTATCTAATAATGTTAATAGGATGTTTAATAATTAGTCGATGATTTTATTATCCTGCCATTTTTTAATTACTATTATTCAATCTAAACATTAATACCAAAAGTAGTTCTATCTTTTTTAGGATCAATCATTTTTGAAAATAGTTTTGAAATTAGTTTGCTAGAAATTTATCCTAAAAATCACCCACCCTATCAACAATAATCATACATTTGCATTAAGTTAACCATATGGTTAAACCAAATAGTTAATAATGGTGGAAATTTCAACAGAAGAAAAAATAAAATTAGCAGCAGCAAGTGAGTTTGTATTAAAAGGGCTAGAAGGTGCAAGAATGCAAGACATTGCTGACAAAGCGGGCATCAACAAAGCTATGTTGCACTATTATTTTAGGAACAAACAAATGTTATTTGATACTATATTAAATGAAAAATTTGCCAAAGTATTCTCAGCTTTTACAATTTGGTTTGATCCTGACTTGGAATTAGAATCCAAAATAATAGCTTTTGTTGACAAAGAAATATCTATCATTTCGACTTTTCCAAATCTTCCACTTTTCGTATTGAGTGAAGCCTGGAAAAATCCTGATTTCATAGCAAAAAAATTTAAGGACATGCCCATTGAGGCAATGAGATCTCAGTTTAAAGCTATGATAGACAAAGAAGTAACCTCTGGTAATATTAGAAATACTTCGATGGAAGAAATACTATTAAATATAGTGTCCCTTTGTGTCTATCCTATAGTGGGGAAGCCTGTATTTCAAAAGATTCTAGGGGCCTCAGAACAAGAATATAATGAGATACTAGAGAAACGAAAAAATCAAATTGCAAATATGATGATTAAAGATTTAGAGATTAAAACCAAAACTAAATAAGATGAAAACTTACTTTTTTAGACTTTCATTGACCTATATTATACTGCTTGTAGGCATTATTGGGAGCTTAACTAGTCAATACACCTTAGAATCAGCACTATCAGATGTAAAGAAAAATGCACCTATATCCAACTTGGTAGACCTTATAGATCAAGAAACTAGTATAAGCAATAACATACTTGGACATAACCTTCTTCCACAAGTTAGCCTCAGTGGTCAAGCAACGTATCAATCAGAAACCTCAGGATTAAACCTTGATTTCCCCGGGATAACCATTCCAAGACTGTCAAAAGATCAATACAGAATACAAGCTGATATAAGCCA
>JBBKVK010000043.1:0-6052 GCA_037968395.1 Saprospiraceae bacterium
AATGTTGTGGTAACATGTGGAGTAAAGGTAATGAATGGTTTCTAGTTTTCCTAGTAAATCTATGTGTATATTCAAATGTAGATATAGTGGGAGGAGAATTCGAAACTTCCGAAAAATAGTCGGAATTATTTTAAACCTTTAACTTTTTTAAATATGAAAAAGATATTTTTTATTTTTGTAGTATTATTTTGGTTTGCAAAAGATATACATAGTCAATGTACACCTGTTATTTATAATGATCCTGAAAATCAACCTCATTATGCTGCAATGAATATTCCATGTGCATGGACTATAACCAATGGAGATCCAAATATTGTTGTAACCGCCTTTGATATATATTTTGATAATGCACATCCAGAATTAGTTGGCAAGGTAGTCGACATAATTGGCAACTGTGATGAAACAGGGGTTATAAGAGCAGAATATACTCATGGCAACCAATCACTTGGTGCAGTGGCTGCGCTCAGGAATAATGGTATTTGTGGAGCTGGATCTGGAGGCAATACTAGGGTAATGGGATATTGTGGTGGAGCAGATGATAGTGCTCTACAAGCCGCTGTTACAAATGGTTCGGATATATTAGCTGTATCTACATGGTATCCTGGTGGTATTACAAAGTCAAAATTAGAAGAATTAACTTTTAATGGAGTATCTGTACTTTTAGCTGGACTATGTGAGCACCACGATGCTACTAATCCTAATGGAATTCATAGTGTGCCTGGTGTTATTCATGTTGGTAGAGCACATTTAGATGGATCCTTTTTTCCTTATCTTGTTGGATGTCCAAATGATGTCAACCAAAATATGGATGTACTTGTAATTACAGATTTTTTATCTAGGATTGGTGAAGGAGCCTCATGTGAACTTTCTAGTGGTGGTACCTCTCTTGGTACACCAACTCTAGCTGGAGTTGTTGCTTTAATGAAATCTGTTAATTCTTGCATTAGTCCTGCTGATATTGAAGAAATTTTAGTACAGACTGCTGCACCTTCACCTGACCCTGCAACAAGAGCTGGTGTCATAAATGCCTATGCTGCTGTGCTTGCAGCTCAGAATTTTACTGGTATGGATAGAACTTTAAGTGGAATTCAGAATATTGACTATTATCAAGTTTCAGGAGATTTATTAATTACTACTGGATCAGGTGTAATTATTAACAAAAAGTTTCGATCAGGTAACAACTCAAAGATAATTGTTGAAGCTGGGGCCAAGTTAACTTTTGGAAATGGATGTGAGTCTTATTTTGGTGAGGGATCTCGAATTATTGTAAAGAGAGGTGGAAAATTATTACTTGATGGGGCAAAATTAACAACAGGAGGTTGCACACAAGGCGGAAAATGGCAAGGTATTGTTGTTGAAGGAAACTCAAGTAATAATCAACAAATACTTGGAAACTCTATGTCCAATAATTTAAATGGAATCGTAGAAATCATAAACAATTCTATCATAGAAAATGCCAAAACAGCGGTCTCAATGAATGCTGATCATTTACCTTGGCCAACTATTCAAGACTATAGAGGTGGTCTCGTTGTAGCAAGCAATTCTACCTTTCAAAACAATGATAGGGCTTTTGAATTTATGCAGTATTTTAGAGAAGAGAATAGTGTAATTTCGGGATGTTACTTTAATGGACATATAAATGTTGCCACACATTGGAGTAATTTTGGCACAACTTATATTGGAAATACATTTGAAAATTATTCAAAAAATGCTTTGCATTCTTATGATGCTCAATTTAACGTTATAGATGGAAATACTTTTGATGGCGATGGTCATACGCAATATGATGAAGCAGCCGTAGATATGTATTACACATATCCAGGAGCATTAACAGCAGTAAACAGTGGGTCAAAAATAGGTGGTTTAGGGTATGAGCCAAATTATTTTTTTGGTGATTATCATGGTGTTTTTTGTGATGGATGTGCCACTACATTTGAAACTGAAGTTGTAAATAATATCTTTTCGGGTAATTGGCGAGGAATTACATTTCATGGTATTGGAAACCATTTGATACAGTATAATGATTTAATTGGTCAACTAATTGGATCTCAAATTGCTGATAATGGTACTTTTGGAAATATAATGGCTGAGAACAATTTTAGTTCAAATGATGTTGCGAATTATGCTTATAGAGACAATTCTGGTTTTGAATTTCAAGATAATTGTTATGATTTTCAAGCAACTAGAGATGTTAGACTTCATGATGCTGATTTGAATGATTTCATTGGTTCCCCAAATAAAGCTGCGGGAAATGTATTTACATACCCTTATAGCATTCGATCTATAAGTGTCTCTGGGTTAACAACCCCTTCAAGGTACTATGTACCAAGTAGTTTACAGAGTAATCCAACTCAAAGTAGATTGGTGCCTCAGAATTATCAAGTTACTGTTTATTCGGCTAGTCAACCTATTTCTCCTGTTTGTGGGTCGACACAATCGCCAGGTCCTACTCGAGTTATTAGACAAGTTTGTACAATACCATCTAATTGTGAACAGATTAAAACATTTATATTGCAAAAGGAGCAAGAATTAAACCAAGCTTATGGAAATCTAATACAGACAGTATATTTATCAAATCAATGGTACCAATTAAGATTATCAATTTCTACAATCAAAAGGTGTTTGCAAAATGCAAAAATAAAGTTGATATGGGCTTGCAGGCCTAAAATAAATTACAATGAATTTGAACAACGTTTTGCAAATGATGAGTTTATTTTTAAAACATATTTATATGGTCTGATGGTAGAGAATCAAGAATACAATAAGGCTAGAATTTATCTTAATAGTTTACAAACAACTAAAGAAGAAGATGTCGATTTTATTGTTATACAAAACATAAATTTGGATAGATTGGAAGCAGAAAATTATGTTCCACAATTATCAACTCTAACTACAGTGAAGAGTATAGGAGAAAAGTCACTTCCTTTTAGTGGGTATGCTCGTTCATTGTATAAAATGTTAACTGGGTCCAAATTGGAATTACAAATTCCTCCATTTATTGAGGATAATTCAGAATTGAGAAATGATTTAATATCTGCAAATAGTAAATTTAACATTAATCCCAACCCTGTAGTCGATGTATTGAATATATCATATAAACATGATCACATTTTGACGGCAAATATCATGGAAATAAGTGGTAAAATCTTAAAGTCTTTTGATCTAGAAACTTTAGAAGGATCACAAACTGTAGATATTTCGGATTTAAATGGTGGAATATATATTTTGGTTTTAAGGGAAAAGTCTGGTGCCATAGTGCATAAAGAGCAAGTTGTTAAAATTTAGATAACCTTTGGAGGTAAGGTTAAGCCTTACCTCCATCATTAATATTGGATAATTATGAAATATAGCATTCTAAATATTATTTTATTGATTGGGTTTAACCTTAATTCTCAATCCTATTTTTCTAAAAATATTGACATTGGGACCAAAAATATTCAAGATTTTGTTATCTCAATGTCTGAATTTAATGATACAATCTATTTTACTTCATTTGACGTGATTAATATAACGGATACCTCTTTTCAAAGATGTATGCAATTATGTAATATGAATTTAGAAGGGGAAATTCTTAATTGCAAATTATTTGATTGGATTGACCTAAATATTTTCTATGAATCAATGTTGATAAATGATTCTTTAATTTTAGTTTTTAATGGCACTTGCTGTTATGGTGATGCTAAAGCGAAAGTGATATTATTTAGCAGGAAGACTTTGGATACAATAGGTGTATATGAGTACGATTTACCATTTGAAGACATTGGGTTAATTGCAGAAACGGACATCGTGGAAACAAAAAAGTTCTATATATTATCGGGCTGGAAAGTTCCAACTGATATCAAAACTGGCGATTTTCCTGAGTTTTTAATGTGGATTGACAAAGAAACAATGTTGATAGATACTATAATTCGCCTCCCAATAAAGGCAAAAGCTAGTTTGTTTGAAGAATTATTTGTTGATAAAGATGATAATTTAACAGCCTATTACTTATCAAGTCGAATAGAAGGAGACGGGAATTTCAATTCTAGAGGTTTCATTAAGTATAATAAGGATAAAGAAGTAATTTTCACATATAGAGATTCTATTGAAATCTCTACTGGAATTAGAAACACTTTAGGCAGTAACGCTTTAGTTCTAAAAAGTGGAAATATGGTAAATACCCAAAAATACATTGACCCAAACCCTATTTTTCCTGATCATGGATCTGATTACGATATGGTTTGCACCAATGATAAAGGAGAAACCGTATGGCGATACAATACACCAGGCCATAGTCCATTTGGTCGGAAAATAATTTCCAATATGTCAGAAACAAAAGATGGCGACATTTTAGGATGTGGCTCTTTGCGGTGGTTTAAAGGCATGAAAGAAGATGACTACAGTCAGCCAATGCCAAATAATGAAGATGAGTACAATGCACCCTATATTATAAAAATAGATGGAAAAACGGGAGAAGAGATATGGGAGTATGCCCTCATAGAATACGATGCCTATGGTCATCAAGGGCCAGGTAGCTTAAAAGAATTTTTTGAATTGAGCGATGGGAGTTTATTTGGTGGGGGTAGTTATTTACCTAAGGATTCAGTAACTGGTTTTAACAACGTTATGGATGTGGAAAATAGTTGGTTTATAAGATTGCCTGCGGATGGGTGCCATAAAGATTTGGGCTGTGAGTTTGAAAATTATACTACATCTAGCCATGAAATAAATCTAATTGATATATCAGAAAACAGGTTATTTAAAGTATTTCCCAACCCAACAGAAGGAATGCTTAAAATAGAAACGGACAATGATGTTACTAATGTTGACATTGTGGTGTATTCCACTACTGGCCAAAAAGTATATCAAAATTCAGGTGACATATCAGACAATAAGGAAATAAATTTGTCAGAACTTACAAGTGGCACCTATATTTTACAATTTACTAAAAAAGGAAAATTAATCCAAAATGAACTAATTTTTAAAAACTAAAACTATGAAAACCTTAAAGATTTTACTCCTTGTTTTTTGCACCATTTCGCTCAATGCACAAACTAATTATAGCCCAATGGCCGTAGAAGGGGCTACGTGGTTTATGGAGTATTTTAATGAAGAAAATGAAGCATTTACCTACTATGCATACCATATACATGGCGATGTAACTTGGAATGGAAAAGACTATAAAAAGATATATTTCATTCCAGCACGGGATTTTAAATATCTTCCAGATTTTCACCCCGATTGGAGTTATGTCATTGGGTATATCAGAGACGATATTGATGAGAGAAAAGTGTATTTAGCACAATATGTGTTAGATAATGGAACAGGAGATTTTTGTGATCCAGAAAGTGAGGAGTTTTTATTTTACGATTTTAATTTAACTACAGGTGATAAATTTCCTATATGTGACAAACCCGATTATATTCAAATTGAATCAGAAGGTATAGATACTTTTTTTTCCTATGAACGACGCTATTTAGGATATGAAAACAACAACCACAAGATAATAGAAGGCATAGGTAATACAAGAGACTTATTTACAAAGTACCTTATTGTAGCTGGCTATGCTAATCGGATAATATCGTATTGTATTGGTGATTTTGATTTATGTTATTTTGGTATACCAACTGGAGTAAATGATGTTGTTGAAGAACTAAAAATATACCCCAATCCAGCCGGAGATTATATAACTATTGATAATGTAAGCCCACAAACTCAATACACCATTACGGATTATCTAGGTCGTTTGATGCAGCAGGGCACTATTGGTAATGGTAGCGTAAACATCCAAACCTTAACTAGCAACGTATATTTTATTCGCCTGCAAAATGCTGCGCATAAATTTTGGGTAGCAAAGTTGGTGAAGGAGTAGCATAAGTCAATAAAAAGGAGTGGGGGTGGTAGGTGCTTTGGGAGATTTAAGGGAATTAGGTTATCAAAGTAGGTGAATAGCAACTTTTGTTTACTAAATAGGATAAAAATCAACTTGGCGTTGAAGATTTTAAAGTAATGGTTTGTAAAATTTAAATAGACAAACTCTCTCTTTATCTAACACAATTTATTAGAATTGGTA